>JAJYCY010000060.1 GCA_021778035.1 Pseudomonadota bacterium | reverse complement strand
TGGTGGGCGATGCAAGGTTCGAACTTGCGACCCCTGCCGTGTGAAGGCAGTGCTCTACCGCTGAGCTAATCGCCCTTTTGCCGAGATTCCTTCCAGGCTGATACCAATGCGACTGCGGTTCCCGGCATTCCGCGGGCCCGCTTTCCTGGTGTATCGATAGCTGTCCGCTGCAACTGGTACCGGAGGCGTCGGCCCAACCGACCCCATGTATTGAGCATGATTCGCCCTGGACAGTGGCTTCAATTATATATGAGCCGGATGCGGTATCCAACGCCATTGTTTCCGTGATGCTGAAAAAGTCCAAAAATCCGGGTTGCAAGGAGCTGCCCCGAACAATCCGTCCCGCACGGCGTTTATGTGAAAGCGGCTGATTTTCAGCCCCGTTTTAATTAACATACGCTATTCTGACATTGTTCTGGCGATCTCCATGTCCATCCGTACCCGCTTTGCACCAAGCCCCACCGGCTATCTGCACGTAGGCGGTGCCCGTACCGCTCTTTTTTCGTGGCTGTACGCGCGCAAGCACGGCGGCAAGTTCATTCTTAGGATAGAGGATACCGATCTCGAGCGGTCCACGGCGGAATCCGTTAATGCAATCCTTGAGGGCATGACTTGGCTGGGCCTGGAATACGATGAAGGGCCTTTTTTCCAGACCCACCGGTTCGACCGGTACAAGGAAATCATTCAGCAGTTGCTGCGCGAAGGCAAAGCGTATCATTGCTATTGCTCCAGGGAACGTCTGGATTCTCTGCGTGCTGAACAGCTGGCGCGGAAAGAAAAGCCGCGTTATGACGGTCGCTGCCGTCACTGGGGGGCAGAGCCGCCACCCGGCGTAGCTCCGGTCGTGCGCTTCAAGAATCCGCTGGATGGCGGTGTTGTTGTGGAAGACATGATTCATGGACGCGTAGTGTTCCAGAACAGCGAACTCGACGATCTAATCATTGCCCGGTCGGATGGCAGCCCCACATACAATTTCACGGTGGTGGTTGATGATATGGACATGCATATCACCCACGTCATCCGTGGCGACGATCATCTCAACAATACGCCGCGCCAGATCAACATGCTTGCCGCTCTTGGGTCAGTTCCGCCGGTCTACGCGCACGTGCCGATGATTCTGGGTCATGACGGAAGCCGTCTGTCAAAGCGGCATGGGGCGGTGAGCGTCATGCAATACCGCGAGGACGGATATCTTCCAGAAGCACTGCTCAACTATCTGGTGCGTCTCGGGTGGTCGCATGGTGACAAGGAGGTATTTTCCATCGAGGAGATGATCGATCTTTTCGATATCCAGAACGTACACAGCTCGGCGGCTGCCTTCAATCCCGAAAAACTGCTGTGGCTTAACCAGCAATATATCAAGACGGGCGACCTCGATCATATTGCCCATCATCTGAGCTGGCACCTGGGGCAGCTGGGGATCGATCCCTCATCAGGCCCCGATCTGCGCGATGTGATCAGGGCGCAACGTGAGCGTGCCAAGACCCTGGCGGAAATGGCTGCCAACAGCGTTTTTTTCTACCGGGACTTAGAAGGCTACGATGACAAGGCGGCAGCCAAGCATCTGAAGCCGGACAGTCTTGCTGTACTGCAGGAGCTGCGCGACGTACTGTCTCGGGTTACGGAATGGGTGCCGGCGCTTATACATGGCGCAATCCATCAGCTGGCTGAAGCGCACGGATTGAATCTCGGCAAGCTGGCGCAGCCGCTGCGGGTGCTGGTGACGGGCAAGGAAGTATCGCCGCCCATCGACCAGACGCTGGCACTGCTCGGCCGGGAGCGGACGCTCAGGAGGCTCGACGATGGCCTGAGGTACCTCCGTGGCGCGGGTGCCGGTACCAGTACCAGCTAGCAAGGCGGACGCCGAACCTTGACGGGAAGTTTAAGGCATCGCGACAGAAACCTGCGGGGTGACCGGGGATTCCGCTCATCCAGACCGGTGGCTGTCCGGAATTGCAGTGCGGAAGCTGGAAGAGCTTGGGGCGGCGGTTCAGTAGCGATTCTTCAAGATTGTCGAGATTCATCGATGGTTTTTGTCTTCCGATCATGCCCGGAACCGAACCCGCCTTCAGATTTCTCTCATATTGGAGAAGGTTGCGCCCACCAAGCGGCTTGACCGGGGAGCCGCTAGCACGTAAAGTACCCATCCTTTTCGGGGCCATAGCTCAGCTGGGAGAGCGCCTGCATGGCATGCAGGAGGTCGGCGGTTCGATCCCGCCTGGCTCCACCAAACAATCAATAACTTGGCAACGCCTCTCGCCAGACCTCCCCGCCAGTGAGTGCCTTGTTCCGGCCCCGGCGTTTGATGGAATGACGATTCGGATTTCGCGCGAGATCGATGTGGCTGTCCCAGTCTGCAGGCAGCACCCCCACCCGGCAACCCTATCAACCCGATGCCATAAACATGGCAATTCGCTCGGCAAGCAGCGGACTTTGGACTAACCCGCTGGCAGAACCGGGTTCTGTGCCTGCCGTCTGTAACGCTTCCGCTCCAGGGCGAGATAGATGATGGGTGTGGTGTAAAGCGTCAGCGCCTGGGACACGATCAGACCGCCGATCACGGCCACCCCAAGGGGCTGGCGCAGGTGGTGTCCGGTGCCCACCGCCAGGGCCAGGGGCAGCGCACCGAGAATGGCGGCCAGCGTCGTCATCATGATGGGCCGGAACCGTTCCATGGCTGCAGCCCTGACGGCTGCCTCCGGGTCCAGGCCGTGTTTCCGCTCTGCTTCCAGTGCAAAATCCACGAGCATGATGCCGTTCTTCTTCACGATACCCATCAGGAGAAAGATCCCGATTACCCCGATCACTGACAGCGGTATGCCGGTAACCAGCAGCGCCAGCAGTGCGCCGACTCCTGCCGAAGGAATCGTCGACAGGATGGTCAGCGGCTGAGTCAGGCTTTCATAGAGCACACCGAGCACAATGTAGATGGCAAACAGCGCTGCCAGGATCAGCAGCGGTTCGGCGGACAGCGATTCGAGAAAATACTTGGCATTGCTCGAAAACGAGACACGCACCCCTGCAGGCAGCTGCATTCCTGCCACGGTGTTCTTGATCTGCGCGACCGCGGAGCCGAGCGGGACGCCGGGCGCCAGATTGAAGCTGATTGTTCCTGCGGGAAGCTGGCCATCGTGGCGCACTGAAAGGGGGGCGGAGTCGCGCACAAAATGGGCAACTGACCGCAGCGGAACCGGTCCATTGGCGCCAGGAACAAACAGGCGATCCAGCTGGTTTGGCGACATCTGCAGCGACGTGCCGACTTTCAGGATCACCTCGTACTGGTTCTGGCTCTCATAGATACGGGAAATCTGGCGCTGGGCGTATGCATTGTCCAGTGCCGCGTCGATCGCGGCCACTGATACCCCGAGCCTGGAAGCTGCGGTACGGTCTATATCTACCGTAATCTGTGGCGCCGCGTCATCCTGGTCCGAAGAAATGTCCTTAATCGAGCGAAGTTGACGCAGACGCGCTTCGATTTCCGGAATGGCGCGGTCGAGATCGGAGATGGATGAATCGAGAACCGTAAACTGGTATTCGGCGTTTCCGGCGCGGCCTCCGATGAAAATATCCTGAGCCGCCTGGAGGTAGGTCTCGATGCCGGTAATTCGGGAAAGCTGCGGTCTGAGTTGCGCAATGACCTCCTGTGCGGACGCAGCCCTGCGGTTCCTGGGCTTCAGTTCGATGAACAGTTTCCCCCGATTTGCGGTCGAAAATCCGTTGACCACGCCGACGCTGGAGCTCACGTTGGCAACTGCCGGATCGCGAAGCAGTATATGGACAACTTTGCTCTGAAGAAGCTTCATTGAGTCAAACGATATGCCGGGGCTGGCGACGGTATTGCCGATGATCAGTCCGGTATCCTCTTCCGGAATGAAGCTCTTGGGAATCCGGATATAGAGCACCACCGTCAGTATTACCGTGGCCAGTGTCAGCAGCAGCATGAGCGATCTGTGCGCCAGCGCCCAGTCCAGGCTTCGTGCATAGCTCTCTATCGTCCTGCGATAGGCCAGATCGAACGTCCGCCCGATCCTGGACTGATTCCCGGTGCTCTTTTCCGGACGCAGGAAGTACGCACAGATCATGGGTGTGACAGTCAGGGATACCAGCGCGGAAACGGCGATGGCCACGGTCAATGTGACGGCGAATTCGTGAAATAGCCTTCCGACGACTCCGGGCATCAGCGTGAGCGGAATGAATACCGCAATCAGCGACAGCGTAATGGACATAACCGTGAATCCGATCTGCTGCGCGCCCTTGATTGCTGCCTGGAGTGGCGGAGTTCCCCGTTCGATCTGGGTGACGATATTCTCGATCATTACAATCGCATCATCCACGACGAAACCTACGGAAATGGTGAGCGCGAGCAGGGAAAAGTTGTCGAGGGAAAATCCGAGCGCCCACATTGCCGCCAGTGACCCCGCCAGAGACAGCGGGACCGTGATGGCGGCGGCCACCGTCGGGGCGCCACGCCGCATGAACATCATCACGACCGCCAGAACCAGAATAAGCGTGATGCCCAGGGTTAGCTCCATATCCGTAATGCTTGCGCGAATCGTTGCGGTACGGTCGGTCAGGATGGACAGATGTACGTCCGGCGGAAGCCAGCGCCGGAGCACAGGAAGAAGATTCTTTATATGGTTGACGGTAGCAATCACGTTGGCTTCGGGAGTCTTGGTGACTGTGACCAGCACAGCAGGCGTCGTATCCTTCCATGCGGCAAGCTGCGCATTGCTCGTACCGTCGATCACGGATGCAACGTCGTCGAGACGCACAATCGACGGGCCGGAAGATTTCAGTATGATGTTGCTGTAGGCGGCGGCGGAATGCAGCTGGCCGTTGACCGCGAGGAAACTGGAGAAATGTCTGCCGTCGAGCTGACCGACAGGAATGAGATCATTGGCGTTACGCACCGCCGAGTAGACGTCCTGGGCAGTCAGGCCCGCTCGGGCGAGTGCTCCGGGGCGTGTGCGGATCCGGACGGCGGGAGACTGTGCACCATCGAGTTGGACCTGGGCAACGCCGGATATCTGTGAGAGATGCTGTACCAGTATGGTATCCGCAGCCGAATACAGGGATGCCATGGTGCGGCTCGGCGAGGTGAGCGCCATGGTGAGAATCGGACGCGACGCCGGATTGAACTCATGGTAAAAGGGCCGGCTGGGGAGGTCTGGCGGCAGATCCGGAAGGGCGCTGTTGATGGCTGCCTGTACGTCGTAGGCGGCACCGACTGTGGCGCGATTCACCGAAAACAGCAGGATTATGGAACTTGCGCCGGTGGAATTGATCGAGAACATCTGGGCTACGCCAGGAATGTGTCCGAGCGTCCGTTCGAGCGGCGCTGCGACGGTACTCGCCATGGTCTGTGGCGCAGCACCCGGTTCGTTTGCAAACACGACGAAAGCCGGCATTGGAATGCTGGGCACGGCAGCAACCGGAAGCAGGCGGAAGGCGATGATTCCTGCAAGCAGGAGTCCTGCCGCGAGCAGAGCCGTGCCGATTGGCCGGCGGATGAACGGGGTCGAGAAACCCATCGCCTAGTTTGCCCGTACGGCCGCCGGAAATGCCTGGGGGCGGAATCTGTCTAGAGCAAGATAGATGACGGGTGTTGTAAACAGGGTCAGCAACTGGCTCAGAAGCAGTCCGCCGATGATCGTGATGCCGAGCGGAACCCGGAGTTCGGCACCGGCGCCGCGCTCGAGAACAAGCGGCACGGCGCCGAACAGCGCTGCCATCGTGGTCATCATAATGGGCCGGAACCGCAGCAGACAGGCCTCGATGATCGCGTCCTGTGGTGATATTCCCCGGGTTCTCTCGGCCTCAATCGCAAAGTCCACCATTATGATGCCGTTTTTCTTCACGATACCCATGAGCAGGACGATGCCCACAAGAGCAACAATCGTGAATTCCGTGCCGGTCGCAAGGAGGGCGAGCAGCGCACCGATACCAGCAGACGGTAACGTGGAGAGGATCGTGACCGGATGGATCGTGCTTTCGTACAGGACGCCGAGCACGATGTAGATGACGATCAGGGTGGCGGCGATGAGCCAGGGATTGGACGCAAGTGCAGATTGAAACTGCGCTGCTGAGCCGGAAAATGTTCCGGATATGGCTGATGGCATGTGCAGGGCCAGTTCCGAACGGCGGATCACCTTTTCGGCCTGATCAAGCGAAACGCCTGATGCAAGGTTGAAGCTGATCGTGACGGATGGAAACTGGTCTTCGCGGGTAATGGCAAGCGGCGCATAGCGCTGCTCGATGGTGGCAATCTGGTAAAGAGGGATCTGTGTATTTCCGGTTCCCGGTACATAGAGTCCCGCGAGATCGGAAGGCGATGCGGCCGCCGAAGGATCCACGCCCATCACGACGCGATACTGGCCATTCTGCGCGTATATGGTCGAAATCTGCCGCTGTCCATAGGAATCGTACAGCACGTTTTCGATCGCAAGCATGCTGACGCCAAGACGTTCAGCGACCTCACGATTGACGTCTATGTACGTCTCGTAGCCACGGTTCTCGATATCGCTTGCGACATCGCGCAGTTCCGGAAGGTTGTCTAGATCCCCGGTCAGGTGCGATGACCACAAATCGAGCTGTGCCCGATCGGTGTCAGTCAGGGTGTACTGGTACTGTGTTGCTGACACACGCGAGGAAAGTGTGATGTCCTGCACCGGCTGCATATAGATCGAAAGTCCCGGAATCGGACGAAGCGCGTGCTGGAGCTGGTTCATGACCGTAGCAAGCGGCGGACGTGTACCGATGGGTCGCAGTGTGATGGTGAGGCGGCCAGTGTTGGGCGTCGGGTTGGTCACGCCGGCACCGAGCAGCGAAGTTACGCCGGCCACGGCGGAATTGCGCCGGATGATGGCGATCGCCCGGTTCTGGAGAAGCGCCAGGTCCGCAAGCGATATGCCTCCGCGGCTCTCTGTGACCGCGATGATCTGTCCGGTGTCTTCCTGGGGCAGCAGGCCTTTGGGAATGACTGCGTACAGGGCGACAGTGCCAATCACCGTGGCCACAAACAGCCACAGGACGGCTGTCCGGTGCTCCAGGGTTTTCCGAAGCGCACGGCCGTAGGCGTCACGGACGCGCGATAGCCTCTTTTCAACCGCCGCAGCCAGCCGACCCGGCTTGTGTTCACCGACCGGGGTGAGCAGGCGTCCGCACATCATGGGGGTCAGCGTAAGCGAAACCACCGCAGAGATGACGACGGCAATGGATAGTGTTATGGAGAACTCGCTGAACAGACGGCCGACGACTCCCGGCATGAACAGCAGGGGGATAAACACGGCAAGAAGCGAGACAGTCAGAGAAATGATGGTAAATCCGATCTGCTGTGCACCGCTGTAGGCTGCATCGAGGGGCGACATTCCGTCTTCGATAAAGCGGACGATGTTCTCAATCATCACGATGGCATCGTCGACGACAAAACCTGATGCAACAGTGAGAGCCATCAGCGACAGGTTGTCTAGGCTGAAGTGGAGCAAGTGCATGACGGCAAAGGCGGCAACCAGCGATAGCGGCAACGTGACTGCCGGAATAATGGCGGCCCGCAAGGTCGGCAAAAACAGAAAAATGACAAGAATGACCAGGAATGCCGATGTTATCAGGGTGATCTGCACGTCCTTTACCGATGCACGTATGGTCTCGGTCCGGTCCGCAACGACCTGTACCCGGATCCCGGCAGGCAGGGTCCGGGTCAGTGCGGGAAGGCTGGATTTGATCGCTGCGACGGTCTTGACGATATTTGCGCCGGGCTCACGCTGGATATCGAGAATGACCGCCGGCGTGCCATTGTAGCTGGCCTCGGCAGCGTCATTTTCAAGTCCGTCCGTGACGGTCCCGACATCCTTCAGAAGCACCGCCGCGCCGGCGTGATAGGCAATGACAATCTTGCGGTAGGATTGCGCATCGGGCAGCTGGTCGTTGGCCGCCAGCAGGAAGGACTGCCGGGTGCCGTTGAACTCGCCTTTAGCTCCGTTCTGGTTCGCACTGGAGATGGCATTGCGTACGTCCTCCATCGACAGGCCATAGGCAGCCAGCCGCGTGGGGTTGACGTTCACGCGCACCGCCGGTCTGAGGCCGCCTTCGATGGTGACCTTGCCCACACCGCTGATCTCGCTCAGCCTGGGTTCTATCAGGGTCCCGGCGGCATCGGACACAGAAAAAAGGGGCAGCGTTTTCGAAGTAAGCGCAAGGGTCAGAATCGGGGCGTCGGCGGGATTGACCTTGGTGTATACGGGAGGGTAGGGCAAATTCTGCGGCAGCGTGGCCGCCGCCGCATTGATGGCAGCCTGAACGTCCTGAGCGGCCGAGTCGATCGATTTTGTGAGTGCAAACCGCAGCGTAATGGCACTCGTACCGGATGAGCTGATGGAACTCATGGCGTCCAGCCCGGATATTTCTCCGAACTGGCGTTCGAGCGGCGCCGTGATGAGTTTTGATATCGTGTCCGGACTGGCGCCAGGAAGCTTGGTGGTGATCAGGATCGTCGGGAAATCCACGCTCGGCAGCGACGATACGGGAAGTGCCCGGTAGCCGAGTAAGCCGACAAGAACCAGCGCAACAGCCAGCAGGGATGTTGCAATCGGTCTGGCGATGAAAGGCCTGGAGACATTCATGAGGCGTGCATCGTTCTGGCCTAGCCCCGGCGGCGCTGCGACGCAGCGCCATGCGAAGTGCTCGGCGATGTGCCACCCGAGGGTTGGCCGGCATGTTCGATGCGAATCAGGGAGCCGCTGCGCAGCCGGGATCCGCCCTCGGTCACGACCTGATCGCCTACTGCCAGACCGGATGTGATTTCGGCGATGTTCTGGTTACTGTATGCGACATGCACCGGACGCATGATGACGTGCGGTCCGGCCGGGGGTTTCTTGGCCTTCTGTCCGGCAGGATGCGAACTACCTGCCGCAGGCGCGGGCGTGACAAGATAGACGAACGAACCATTCGGACCCTGGCGAACGGCAATGGCCGGTATGGTGATGACATTGCGATCGATGCGTGCGAGCAGCTTTACGTTGACAAAGGCACCTGGCCACAGGGCATATCCCGGATTGGAAAAGCGTGCACGCATGGTCAGTGTGCCGGTGTTAGCGTTCACCTGGTTATCGAGTACGACGAGAACACCTCGGTCGATAGTCACGTTGTGGCTGTTTTCCGCTAACACATCGGGAGATTTGCTCGCAATGGCTTTTTGAACAGTCGGAAGGTCCTGTTGTGGCAGGCTGAAAGTGACGTAGATGGGCTGCATCGTGTTGATCACGACAATGCCGGTACTGATTCCCGGCGTGACGATGTTGCCGGCGTTGACCTGCAGAATGCCGGTGCGCCCGCTGATAGGCGCCAGTATCCGGGTGTAGCTGAGATTGGTGCGTGCGGTTTCCACTGCCGCCTTGTCCTGTTTGACGAGCGCGGCCGTTTCGGCAACGGTCGCCTCCTGGTCAGCGACCTGCTGGGCAGACGCATACTGCTGGGCAATCAGCATCTTGTATCGCTTGAGATTGAGGCGTGCATCGGCCAGGGTGGCCTCGTCCTGGGACTGTTTTGCGAGTACCTGGTCGAGGGCCGCCCGGTACGGGCGCGGGTCGATTTCGGCCAGCATCTGGCCCTTGTGCACCTGCTCGCCTTCGCGGAATTCAACGGAGAGGAGAGGACCGCTTATCATCGGCTGCACGGTCACGGTGCGATAGGCCTGCACCGTGCCGAGAGCATCCAGATAGATGGGCACATTGCCATGAACTGCAGGGGCTATGTTCACGGGAATGGGCTGCTCCTCGCCGGCCAATTTGTGTGATGCGGGGCGCCGGAACAGACGAAAACCGACATAGGCTACAGCCAGTACAATCAGAACGACGACAACCAATCGCTTTCTGGACGACACGGTGTTTATCCTCCCGCCAGAAGAGAATGAGCCGGAGCGCGCCAGCCGCCACCCAAGGCCTGATAAAGATTCACGGCAGCAAGAAACCTGGCAAGCCGTGCTTGCTCAAAGGCATTCTGGTCACCGAGCAGCGTCTGCTGCGCGATGAGCACCGATCCGAGATTGACCGTGCCAGCCTGCAACTGGGCTTCGACGGCACGTAGCGCATAGTCGGCACGCTCTACGGCAATCTGTTCCTGCTGTTCCTGTTCCGTGGCGAAGTGCAGTGCTGTCAGGGCGGTTTCGACGTCACTGAAGGCCTTGACCACCGCCTGCTGGTAGATTGCCACGTCCTGGCGGTAGGTGGCGCGGTTTACCGACAGCTGTCCGGAAAGCGCACCGCCCTCGAACAGCGGCTGCGACAGGCTGGCCGCAGCACTCAGCAGCGAAGATCCCGGAGTGAAGAGACGGTCGAGGGCGGTGCTCTGCCAGCCGGCGGAGCCGGTAAGGCTGATGGACGGAAAAAACGCCGCAATGGCGCCACGCACATTCGCGTTGGCTGCAATAAGCACTGCTTCTGCCTGCGCAATGTCCGGCCGCCGGGTAAGCAGGGCAGAAGGCAGGCCTGGCATCAGGACAGGCATGTGCAGTGTATCGAGTGTGGCTGGCGCCAGAGTTAGCATTTCAGGCGGTTTGCCGACCAGAATGCCGAGCGCAATTTCCTGTTGATGCAGCTGGGACTGAAGGCCCGGAATGGTTGCACGTTCACCTGCCGCCAGGGCAGCCTGCTGCGCGACGACTCCGGCGTTGACGACTCCGGCACCCAGTTCGGCCCGCAGCTGTGCCAGAAGTTCCTCGGATGCGGCCAGATTCTTTTTTGCGATGGATAACCCATCCCTGTCGGCGAGGATCTGGAACCAGGTGGATGCGACCGCGCTTACTGCCGTCAGCGCTACGGTATCGCGGTTGAAGCGGGAGGCGGCGGCGTTTGCCTCGGCCGCGCGCAGCGCATCGCGGTTCTTGCCCCAGAAATCAAGCTCATAGGATACCTGGGCGGAGACAGCAGACTGATGGGTATAGGCCAGCTGGCCGCCACTGCCCGGCTGAACCAACGGGGCAGCGCCGCTGCCATAGCGCTGGGCGTCGGCGCTGGCGTTTCCGTTGACCGCAGGCAGGAGCGGAGCGCCCGCGATCTCAGCCTCGGCATTGGCCGCCTGAAGCTGCGCAATGGCGATGCGAATGCTGAAATTATGAGTCTCCGCTTCGGTGATCAGCTGATCCAGCTCCGGCGAGCCGAATCCACGCCACCAGTCTCTGCGCGGCCAGGCGGGTGGAGCGTTTTGCGGGGCTGCGGCGAAACGGGCGGGGAGGGCAGTCTTCGGCAGCGTAAACCTTGGCCCGACGGCACATGCCGAGAGCAGCATGCATAACAGGGCGGTCTGAACAATACGACTGGACGGCGATTGCCGCAAACGCCTTTGGCGGTGGCGTCGCGCCGTGGCAGCGGATTGAACCACTGCCGGGAGGCAGGTGCAGGCGGACAGTCCGGGTGTAGCGCCGGAATCCTGTGGTGGCGGCTGCGGGAAGGTCCGTAGACGATGCATTACCAGCACTCTACCGGCAAAAATGCCACTGCCGGAACCTGAAAAGTGTGACGAATCGTTACGGCAGTAAATAAGGTCTGTTCAGCGGGCACCGGCCGTCATCTTCAGTAAAGGGTTTGTCACAGTTTGTCACAAAACGCCGCTCCCGGTGTGGTCTGATTGGCGTCTAGCATGATTGCGGTCGACAGTATATGAGCTCACCGTTAGGATACAATTATGAACCATCCTGCTTTTGCCGCGAAGTGGTGGCCGTTCCGTCCCGCGGCGATTTGGTGTCCTGTGGTGGGGCAACGGCTTCGTTTTTGGGGCGACGTAATAATATGAACCGCTTCGGGGTCTGGCGCGAAGCCACGGAGCGGCGCGCTCTGCGGTGCCCAGGCGCAAGGCCGTGATCCAAGGCGTGGCTGCAATCAAGGTCCTTGTAGTCGAAGACGACTCCCGGCTGCGGAGTATGCTGAGGCGCTATCTGCGCGAACACGAAATGGATGTTGGCGACGCAGCGGATGGTGATCACATGCAACGCCTTCTGCTGCGGGAACGTTTCGACTGCGTCGTTCTGGATCTGATGCTGCCGGGGCGTGATGGGCTTGCACTGTGCCGGGCGCTGCGTGCGGAAGGCAGTCAGATCCCCGTCATCATGCTGACTGCAAAAGGCGCGCTGACCGACAAGGTTGCCGGACTGGAAAGCGGTGCCGACGACTACATGGCAAAGCCATTCGAGCCGGCTGAGCTGGTGGCACGAATCCGGGCTGTGGTGCGGAGGCACAATGCTGAGGTTCAGCTGGCAGCCAGTCCGGGTCCGGCGCAGGTCCGGATCGGGGATCTTGTGTTCGATCCCGTGGCACGCCGCCTGATGCGTGGTGGCTCGGTGATTGCTCTCGGGGATCGCGAATACGCGCTGCTCAACTGCTTCATTTCGCATCCGAAAAAACCGCTGTCGCGTGAACACCTGGCGGTAGCGGCACTCGGCGACCGCGACAAAGCCGCGCTGCGCAGCATTGATGTCTACGTGCACCGGCTCAGACGCAACATTGAAACCGATCCGCGCCATCCGCGCTATATCCAGAGGGTCTGGGGGATCGGGTATGTGTTCATTCCGGACCCGTCCTGAGGTCACGGCGATGCGTTTTCCGGACACTTTATTCGGGCGGCTCGTAATCGTGATTGCCCTGGTTATAGCCGCCAATCAGTTGGCCTTGTATCTGTTTGTCCGGCATACGCTTGGGACGGCACGCGCGCAGCGGATGGGAGGAATTTTTGCGGGGCAGATCGAACTGGTGCGTGAGCTGAAAGGCCACCCGGTTGCGCCTGCAGGCCAG
>JAJYCY010000059.1 GCA_021778035.1 Pseudomonadota bacterium | reverse complement strand
GCCGACGTTACGGTGGACAGCTGCGGGACATGCTGTCCGACGCCGTTGCTGGAATTGACCCGTGCCGTGCGCAGGATGAAGACCGGAGAGATTGTCGAGCTCATCGCGACCGATATCGGTTCCCGCATGGACATACCGCTGTGGTGCGGCCGCACCGGCCAGGAGCTGGTCAGCCAGGAAGAACATGACGGGAGGATGTATTACTTCATCCGCAAACGGCGCTGAGCGCCGGACGCTGACATTCAGCGCCGGGCACGGTCCGGCGTCGGCGGCGGTTCGACCAGATAGTGGGTGACCACGGGGGGTTCGCTGCCGGTGTGGAACGAACGCGCATGGTCCAGCACGTGCCGGTCGGACCGGGTGACCCGTGCATGCTGGCGCAGATGCTCGAGCCACGACTCGACGACGAACGCCTCGGTATATCTGGCCCGGTCGGCAACATCACTCAGTACCGTCCAGCTGATGGCGCCATCGCGCCGGCGTATCCGGCTGACCGGCTGCATCGCTTCGAGGAATTCCTGTCTGCGTGCCGGATCAATCCGGTATTCGACGGTCACGACCACCGGGCCGCGCTCCGGTTCCGGCTCGATGACCGGCTGCGGCATGGGCCAGTGGAAAGAGGGGGTAAGGTCAAGCCTGTCGATCCCATGGAGACGCAGGTGCCGTGTCGCCAGCAGGCCGAGGCAGGTGCAGGCGGCAGCGGCCGTAAGCGCTCCCTGTATGGTCCAAATCGACGCGACGTAACCCCAGAACGCGCTGCCGATCGACATGCCTCCGAAGAATACCAGGATCGATACCGCCAGCGCCCGTCCGCGGACCCAGGATGGAGATACCGCCTGGATCCGGGAATTGAAGGTTGATATCAGCGAAATCCAGGCAGCACCGCAGCAGAAGACCGCAAGGTCTGCGAGCGGATACCAGGGCACCCAGGCGAGCGTCAGCAGTCCGGCGGCGAATACCAGTGTTGCCGCAGCCAGCAGGGCGTCGATGCTTGCGCGCTGCCGCAGCCGCGGCAGCATCGTCGCGATCGACACTGCGCCGAGACCGAATGACCCGAGCATGATTCCGTAGCCGCCGGGACCGCGATTGAATTCGAATCTGGCCACCGCCGGAAGCAGGCTCCACAGCGCACTGCCGAACAGGATGAAGGCGGCAAAGCGTGCCAGAACCATCCGCACCGGCGGAGTATGACGCACATAGCGGAGCCCGGCGCGGATCGCGCCCATCACTCTTTCGGCCGGGAGCACGCTCGGCTCGGGCGCCCTCCGCCAGCGGTAGAGAACGGTAATGACGCCACCGAAAGACACCGCATTCAGCAGGAAAGTCACGCCGGGACCGGCGGTGGCGATGAGCAGGCCGCCGATGGCCGGGCCGATGGCCCGCGCCAGATTCATGCTGGTGCTGTTGAGAGCCACCGCGTTGGTGACCTGTGCCTGGGGTACCAGATCGGGAATAATTGCCTGCCAGGCCGGTGCATTGAGCGCGCTGCCGAGGCCAAGCGCGAATGTCATTGCGAGCAGGATGCCTGGAGTGATCAGCCCGGCAATCGTGACGACCCCGAGAACGGCAGCCGCAACCAGCATCCACAGCTGGGTCGCAATCAGCAGGCGCCTGCGGTCGAGCACATCGGCCAGCGCGCCCGCAGGTAGCGCCAGCAGAAATATCGGCAGGCTGCTTGCCGTACGTACCAGCGCGATCGTCACCGGCGAAGGCGCGATCGATGTCATCAGCCATGCTGCGCCGACGTCCTGCATCCAGGAGCCGATGTTCGACGCGACAGTTGCTATCCACAGCGCGCGGTAGAGCGGTTCGCGCAGTGGCACGAACAGCGATGCGTCGGTACGCCGGTTGGCCGTGGCGGGTATCCTCCTTCCTGCTCCGCGGTGATCCGCGGCCGGCGGGGACAGCCCCGCCGGCCGCGCGTCCCTCAGCGGTGTGGAGCGTCAGGCTTCCTTTGCAGCAGCCGGATTGCCTCGAGCAGCTGCGTATCCTTGCTGTGCTGCAGCTGCAGTGGGGTCATTCCGTGTTCAAGCTGTGGTTGCAGCGGATTCACGCCGGCCGGAAGAGCGACGATGTGGTTCGGCGTGATTCCACGATGCCAGAAGCTGCGGCCGTGTGGAGTGAGCCATTCCTGGACGGCAAGGACCAGCGCCGATCCATCGGAAAGCGGGTAGGCTTCGAGAACCGTTCCGGTACCGAAAGTGGTCTGCCCGACAAGGCTGGCGCGGCCGGCATCCCGCAGCGCACCGGCGACGATTTCCGCGGCGCTGGCGGTACCGGAATTGACCAGCACTTCCATCGGGATCACGAACTTGGGCGTGCCGGTGTGCGTCGGCACGCTGTGTATCTGGCCGCGGACGTTCTTCTCGAGCAGGATGTTACCGTGCTTGATGAACAGGCTCGCGGTACTGACCGCCTCGTCAAACAGGCCACCGGGATCATTGCGCAGGTCCAGTATGACAGCCTTGGCACCGCGGCTCTGGGCCGCGGAAATCGCCGCGGCGAGCCCACGCGCTGTCCCCTTGCTGAACAGTGCGATGCGCACGTGCGCAATGTGCGTGCCGGGCAGCATATGCCAGGTCACGCTGCTCAGCCGGATGTGTGCCCGTACCAGATGGAACACGCGCAGCTTGCCGGTTTTGGGGTTGAGCACGGTCAGCGATACGTGGGTACCGGGACGGCCCTTGATCTCGCCGACTACCTTGTTGATCGGCTGGCCTGCGATGCTGTGGCCGTTTACCTCGAGGATGATGTCTCCGGCCTGCAGACCCGCCTTCTGGGCCGGTGATCCGTCAATCGGCGCGACAATGACCAGCCGCTGTTTTTTCATCTGCACTTCGATGCCGATGCCGGCAAACTGTCCGCGCAGTGATTCCCGTTCCTCTTTCACCATGTTCGGAGTGAGGAAGGTGCTGTGGCCGGTGTCACCAAGGGAGTTGACCATTCCCGAAATGGCGCCGTACGCCATGTGGCGTGGCTTGACCGCGGCGCGGTCAACGTAATGCTGCTGGATGGTGTTCCATGCCTCGGCCATCAGGCGAAAGTCGGGAACCGCTTTGCGCGGAACAGTGCATGCCCGGATGATCTCGGACACGGTCTGGCGGTCGACTGCAATGCCCGTGACTATTCCGACGGCAAAAGCCAGAATCAGGGCAACAGCATGCCGCAGTCGATGTGACGAATTCTGTGGAGTCATGTCTTTTATTCTCTTCAGCCCAGAGACGTGCGGGTTCTGACGCAGCCCTCCCATCGGGGCACATCCCGCAGCCGGGGACTGCTGCAGGGACGGATCCGTGCCGGGCGCCGCTACTATATACCCTTGTGTTCCCGAAATTGTAGATGGTTTGTCCGGTGCTGTAAGCCGCAGAAGCTTCAAGTGCCCGAAAGTCCGGAGAAAAGGCAATCGGAATGGCAGCCGGAAGCAGGTCGGCCGGTGGCGGCATTTCATTCCGCCGCCGGGGCGCTATATTTCAGAGAGGGCATGCAGCCAGGCCGGCAGGCGCGGCAGTGTCCGCAGCCGAATACCCGATTCACGGAGTTTTCATGAAACAGACTACTTTGACTGGCCTGGACGCAGGGATCCATCTCGTGTCCGGAATTGGGCTGATGTTCTTCCCGCGTGTCCTGGTGGCCGCGCTGGGCATCCCCCTGCCGGGAACGGAGTTCTACACCAGTGTGCTGGGAGCCGTGCTTACCGGACTGGGCCTTGCGCTGCTCGCGGAGCGTTTCCGCCGGACCCTGGGTATTGCCGGACTCGCGCCCGGCGGGGCGATCTGCATCAAGATCTGTACCGGTGGCGTGCTTGGCGCGTGGCTTATCCACGGGGATCTGCCGGTTCCGCTGCACGGATACGTGCTGCTGTGGCTGGTGGTGGTACTGCTGCTGCTTCTGAGCGCTGCCGAACTCTGGGTGGAGCTCAGGCAGGATCGTGACAATCCCGACAGCCGCAGCAGCGTGATGCCCTGACCCGCGGCAGCCGCCGCTTCAGATCCTGCTGTGCCACAGTCAGTGCCGGTGCGTGTGATGCTGGTCCGGGTAATGGCGGTGACTGTGCGTGAGCGGCGGATGATGGTGCGGATGGGCATGCGGCTCGCGTCCATCCCACGGAAAGTCGTGCGTGTGACGGTGGTGCTCATCGTGCCGGTGGCTGTGGTCATGCGTGAGCGCCTCGTGGTCGTGCGGGTGGGAATGATGTTCGCTGAGATGCAGCCATACGCCGATCGCCATCAGGGCGCACGCGGGCCAGAACAGCGTGCCCGGATGTTCCCCGGGGATCGCCATGGCGGCAACGGCGCCGACGAAAGGGGCGAGGGCGAAGTATGCGCCCGTGCGCGCGGCTCCAATCCGGCGCAGCGCGAGTACGTAGAGCACGAGACTCAGGCCGTACCCGGCGGCACCCACGGCCAGGGCGGCAGCTGTTCCGGCGGGATGCGGCAGGACCGCCCCCGCGGCATGGAGCCCGAGCGCGGTGTTCACGGTACCGGCGGCGAGACCCTTGGCTGCCGCGATCTGCAGCGGGTCGCGCGCGGAAATGCGGCGGGTCAGGTTGTTGTCGACAGCCCACGCCAGACAGGCACCGGTTACCGCAAGCAGGCCCCAGACGTTCCCGGTCGTGTGTCCGGTGGCCGGCCAGACCAGCAGGACGCCGGCGGCCACGATTGCCGCCATTCCGGCGGCAATGCGGCGGTCGACGTGTTCCCGGAACACGAACCACGCAAGCAGCGCGGTGAAGACGTTTTCGGAGTTGAGCAGCAGCGCAGCGTCCGCGCCGTTGGCGGCACGCAGCCCGGTGATAAACAAAGCCGGTGCCACGATGCCGCCGGCCGCGATGGCGGCGGCCAGCACCGGCAGGTCCGCGCGGGTAATCCGCGCCTCCCGGCGTACCGCAGACGGGGACAGCAGGCTGCGCAGGGCGCTGAAGCCGGCCACCGCCGTTGCCGAGCCCAGGTAGAGCAGGCCGGCAAGCAGAAGCGGACTGATTTCTCCGGCCAGCAGCTTGGCGAGCGGTACGCTCGCGCCGAACAGCAGCGCAGCCGCCAGCGCATCGGCAATTCCGGCATCAAGCTCGACGGGCATGAATGAAGGCGCTCCGCGGCGGTAGAGGGTGGCGCTTCATGGTAGCGGAGCGGCAGAGCGCGGCCAAGCAGCCGCAGGTACTCGCGACCTGCGGCGATGATGTCCGCCGCAGGCTAGGATGCGCCGCGGCCGAGAAGTTCCTTTTTCAGGATGGCCGTGGGTGGCCGGTGCCCGATGAATACCTGCAGATAAAGATCCGCGAACTGTCTGCCGGGGATGACCAGCGGTTTGCCGCCGTTCACGGCGAACGTCGAGCCTTTGCCGGGCTGATAGGTGAACGCCAGCCGGTCCGCATCCTTGACGTCCGGGAGGAACGCCAGAAACCGGCTGACCTCCGGGGCTTCCCGGGCGGCGAGCGCCGGGGCATTCCTGCTGAAAGCGATCCGGTATGCCTTCACCAGCGTGTCGCGGTGAATGCTGCGCAGAAACTGCATCACCAGCGCCTGCGGCGCATCGGCACTGATGATCGCGGCCGGGTTGCTGCTCGGCCGGACCAGGTACAGGCCGGCGACGTAGATCCGGAAGAAATATTTGGTCCGCAGGCCGATACCGTTGAGCCTGAGCGTGGTGCTGCCAACCCTCAGCGTATTGTCCATGTGTACGCCAGCGCGTTCCGCCGCCCGGGCGGTAGCGGGGCCCAGAGCCAGCAGCAGCGCTGCCATGAGTCCGGTAAGCAGTCTGTAGCGCATCAGTGTTCTCCGTGAGCAGGGTTCGGGCCGGCCGCCGGGTCCGTCCGGCAGGACCGTGGCCGCAGCCGGTCCTGCCGGTGGATTAGCGCACCGGCGCAGCCGGTCTGTCAATCATGGCGGCAGCGGTCGGGTCCCGCCGGGCGCACCGCCGGCTCTGGCTTTCTTTCGGACGGAATCCGGGATAGAATTCGCCACTTTTCACGGCGCTATCGGCCTGATTCCTTGGCCGGCACCGGTGACAACAGAACCAGCAAGAGGAACCTCACAGCATGGTGACAATCCGCCTGGCGCGTCGTGGCGCCAACAAACGTCCTTTTTACTCCATCATCGTCGCCGACCGCCGGCGTGCGCCAAACGGTGACAATATCGAGCAGATCGGTTTCTACAATCCGCTCGCGACTGCAACCGAGGAGCGCGTGCGCGTCGACATGGAGCGCTACCAGTACTGGCTCAGCAAGGGCGCAAAAGCCTCCGACCGTGTCGCGAGCCTCGTAGGACAGGGTAAGGCTACGTCCTGACCGGGTTTCATGACCGAAGGAACACCGCCTGACGCATCTGGTGGCGGACTGGTAATCATGGGCCGCATTGCCGGCGTCTATGGCTTGCACGGCTGGGTCAAGGTGATATCGCATACCCGCGAACGGGCGGGGATCCTCGGCTACCGGCAGTGGATGGTCCGGCTGGCGGAAGGGTGGCGCGAGTTCAGGCTGGCCGGGGGCCGCATCCAGGGCACGGCCGTAGTCGCGCAGCTGGAGGGCATTACGGACCGGGATGCGGCGGCAGCTCTGGTCGGGGCGGATATCGCCGTCCCCAGGTCGCAGCTGCCGCCTCTCGGACACGGTACCTATTACTGGGCGCAGCTGGAAGGCCTGGGAGTTGTCAACGCTGAGGGCGTGGAACTCGGCAGGGTCAGCAGCCTGTTCGAGACCGGAGCAAACGACGTGATGGTCGTGACCGGCGACCGGGAGCGACTGATACCGTTCGTGCGTGGTGTCGTGCTGGAGGTCGATCTTGCCGGCGGCACCATTCGGGTCGACTGGGACCCGGGGTTCTGAACGCGGCACATGCCGCGCGGCGCACTATGAACATTGACGTCATCAGCATCTTCCCGGCGATGTTCGATGCGCTGACCGCCGGCGGAGTGACAGGCCGGGCGATCGGATCCGGGCTGCTGGGATTGAGAATGTGGAATCCGCGCGATTTCACGGTCGATCGTCATCGCTCGGTGGATGACCGGCCGTATGGCGGAGGACCGGGAATGGTCATGCGGCCGGAGCCGGTCGCTGCGGCAATTGCCGCAGCGCGGGCAGAAAATCCCGGAGCCAGGACGGTCTACCTGTCGCCCAAGGGCAGACGCCTGGACCAGACCGGCGTGCTCGAGCTTGCGGCGCGCGGACGGCTGATCCTGGTGGCGGGACGCTACGAGGGCGTGGACCAGCGCGTGCTCGACATCGACGTCGATGAAGAGTGGTCGATCGGGGACTACGTGCTGTCAGGGGGCGAACTCGCCGCCATGGTGCTGATCGACGCCGTTGCACGCCAGCTGCCGGGTGTGCTGGGGCACGGTGAGTCGGCACAGGATGACTCTTTTGCCGCGGGACTGCTTGAATACGAGCACTACACGCGGCCCGAGGTCTATGCCGGGCGCGCAGTTCCGGCGGTGCTTCTGTCCGGTGACCACGGACAGATCCGGCGCTGGCGGCTCAAGCGCGCCTTGGGCCAGACATGGCTGCGGCGTCCGGATCTGCTGGAACGGCTGCAGCTGGACGAGGAACAGCGGCGACTGCTGGACGAGTTCCGGCGGGAGCATGGCGGGGATGCAGGTTAACAGAGAGAATCAAACCGGGAGCAATATCATGAGCAAGATCATAGACGAGCTGGAAGCACAGCAGCGCACCCGCGAAGTACCGGATTTTGTGCCGGGCGATACGGTGGTGGTGCACGTCAAGGTGGTCGAGGGCGAGCGCGAACGTCTGCAGGCCTTCGAGGGCGTGGTGATCGGTCGCCGCAACCGCGGCACGAACTCCTCGTTTACCGTGCGCAAGGTGTCGTACGGCGAAGGCGTCGAGCGTGTATTCCCGCTCTACAGTCCGGCGGTGGCCAGAGTCGAAGTGAAGCGCAAGGGGGATGTGCGCCGCGCGAAGCTTTATTATCTGCGTGAACTTACCGGCAAGGCTGCGCGCATCACCGAAAAAGTCTGATTCCGGAGCTACGCCCGGCTATGCATGTCGGGTCACAGTCCGGGCGGATGCCGGATCTGCAGTCAGGCAGCCGGCGCCGCACTGCCGCTGGCATGCTGCTCGCAGCGCTTGCCCTGCTGGCATCATTGACTCCGCCTGCCCGTGCCGCGTCGCAAGCGGCACTTGGCCAGGTGGCCGCGCTCGTCCAGAGCGGGGCCACCGGTCTTGCCCTTCACCTGGTGAACCGTGACCAGCCGTCGCCCAGCCATGGTGCGTGGATGGCGTGGGAAAAGGTACGCTATGCAGCCTATGCCGAGCGTCACGACTGGGACGCGATCCGGCAGCGTGCCTGCGCACTTCCGGCCGGTATTCCTGATGATTTCGTGCAGTGGGCCCTCACCCGGGCGGCGCAGGCGCAGCTGTCCGCCCATGATGGTGCCGGCGCGCGGTTTTTCCTGAGACGCCTGCTGTGGCGGGAACGTGCAACACCGCAGAAGCTTGCCCGCTGGCGGCGCATGGTCATCCGGTCGTATCTCGTAGACGACAGGCTTGCTGACGCGGAGACAGCCGTTGCGGCCTACGAACAGGATTTCCGCATCGACAGTGACAGCTGGAGCGTGCTGCACGGGACCATTCTTCTGCGGCTCGACCGCTACCGCTCGGCAGTTGCGGCCCTCGCGGGCGTGCGGACTTACGAGGGAAGGCTGCTGCTTCTGCTGGCCGGGCTGCGCAGCGGTGCCTATGAACCGCAAAAGGTTCTCATGCGGGCGCTGGAGATCGTGCGCGTCACGGCTAAGCGCCCGGCGCTTCACCGCCAGGCATGGATCCTTGCGGACTATGCTGCCGCTGATGCCAAAAACCACGCTCAGGAACTGTCCGCGCTCGAGCATGCGCTTGGTTTCCCGCGTGCGACCGATGCTTCCGATCCGCTGTTCCGGGCCGACGCCGACGACCTGTGGAACAGCTATCTGCAGGTAGCGCGCAGCATCGGCAACCGGTCGCGCCTGCTGGTCGGGGACGACCGCGCCTGGGTCGCGAAAGCATCCGCGCTTGAAAAACGTTACCCTCCGTATGCGCGGGCACTGTATGCATTTCTCTCGATCCACGGCGGCAGCGCAAAATTGCGGACACAGGCCGCCAAACGGCTCGCCGGTTCGCTGTTTGCGGATCACGACGGCCGGGCAGTGCGGGCACTGTTTACGGCATCATCGCGCTTTGGTTCCCTCGCGAGCGTGCCGGATGCCATCCGTTACCGGATGGTTGACGATGCAATCGCTGATGGCGACATCGGTTTTGCCGCGCGACTCATGCGCAGTCTCAGGCACCCGCCGCCGGGAGAGAAGGCGGCCGACTGGACGCTGAGGCGCGCGCGAGTGCTGATCTATGCCGGAGACTTCCAGCATGGCCTTGCCCTGCTGGGCGGCCTGCTTGACGCGAAGAAGCCGCCGGATGACCGGTTCGTGCGGCGCTACCTGCAGGTCATTTTCGAGCTGCAGACCGCCGGGGCCAACCGCTCCGCCGGCCTGCTTCTGAAGACAATGTTTCCGCTTGTAAGCGATCCTGTGATCCGGCGCCAGATCCTGTTCTGGATGGCCGATTCGGAGAAAGCGCGCGGCAGATACCGGCGGGCAGCAGAACTCTATCTTCGTTCCGCGTCCTATGGTGGCGCCACACCCGACGACATGTGGGGACAGACCGCGCGTTACAACGCCGCCTATGCACTGGCCAAGGCCGGCCTGACAGCCGATGCGCGCAGTGTTTACCGGCACCTGCTCGATTCGACCCGCAACCCGGCACGTCGCGCCGCTATCGAGCGCAGACTGCAGCAGCTGTGGCTGCTCGACGCGAAAGCCTCCGCGAAGTGATGCCTGTGTTGCGGCATGCCACCGCGGAAAAACGGGCGCCTCAGCGATCTGTCTGCCCCATGCCGGGGATCCCGGCCGCATGACCGGCGCCAGCGAAGATGCTGTCGCCGGCGATGCCGCGCTGATCGAGCGGTTCATTGATTCGCTGTGGACCGAGTGTGCGCTGAGCCGCAATACCCTCGATGCCTACCGCGGGGATCTGCAGGCCTGTGCGCGCTGGCTGGGCGACCACGACCGCAGCCTCGTGGCGGCAACGCGCGCGGATCTGCAGGACTACCTTGCCTCTCGCATGGACTGCGGTACCCGGCCGCGGACTGTCGCGCGGCTGCTTTCCAGCATCCGCCGCCTCTACCGTTACCTGCTGCGGGAAGAAGTCGTGACCGAGGATCCGGCGGCCCTGATCGAGACCCCGCGGTTGGGACGGCCGCTTCCGAAATCAGTTTCCGAGGAGCAGATAGGCAGGCTTCTGGAGGCGCCGGATACCGGTACCATTCTGGGGCTGCGTGACCGGGCGATGCTCGAGACCCTTTATGCCACCGGCCTGAGAGTATCGGAACTCGTGGGGCTCGTGCTGTCGCAGATCGATCTCGACGCGGGGCTGGTCAGGGTGGTCGGGAAGGGCGACAAGGAGCGGCTGGTTCCCCTCGGGGAAGAGGCGGCCTGGTGGCTCGACTCCTATCTCTCCGGAGGACGCGACCGGCTGGTCCGCCGGCACGGAACCGATGTTCTCTTCCCCACTGCGCGCGGCGCAGCGATGACGCGGCAGGCTTTCTGGCACAACATCCGGCGCCACGCGCGGGTCGCCGGGATTGGCACGGCGCTTTCGCCGCATACGCTGCGCCACGCTTTCGCGACCCATCTGGTGAATCACGGGGCAGACCTGCGCGTGGTGCAGATGCTGCTCGGGCACGCCGACCTGTCCACGACCCAGATCTACACCGAGGTGGCGCGCGAACGCCTGAAGAACCTGCACGCCCGGCATCATCCGCGCGGGTAGCAGAACCCGGCGCAGACTGCCCGCGTCAGCCGCGTTTCACGGATTTCAGGTGCCGGTAGAGGTACCAGGCCGCGCCGGCCACCAGAAATGCACCGATCGCCGTTTCGGACCGATGGAAATAGGGGCCGAGCGTATCCCAGTGACTGCCAAGCTTCATGCCTATCCACGCAAGCCCCAGGGACCAGATGAACGACCCCGTGAAGGTGTAAAGGTTGAACCGCCAGATTTCCATGCGGCTGATTCCGGCGGGCAGCGCGATGAATGTCCGGATCGCCGGCAGCAGGCGCGCAACGAAAACG
The DNA here is from genome assembly GCA_021778035.1 of Pseudomonadota bacterium. GTDB lineage: Bacteria > Pseudomonadota > Gammaproteobacteria > Acidiferrobacterales > UBA6901 > JAJYCY01. The sequence continues at coordinate 1,701 of JAJYCY010000059.1, read as the reverse complement.
GTGATGTTGCCGTGCCGGCGGAACCAGCGGTCCGCAAGATCCAGGTCATGGTGCGAGAAAAGGACATAGCGGCCGTAGCGTTCCACGAGCGGGCGGCCTCCGTAGGCACCGATATAGTAGGCCACAAGCGAACCGATCTGGCAGCCGATGGCGCCCGCGAGCGCAGCTGCCCACAGCGTCATGGCGCCCGTGGCGGCAAGGTAACCGGCAAACGGCATGATGATTTCCGACGGCAGCGGGATGCAGGCGCTTTCCAGAGCCATGAGCAGCACGATGCCGCCATAGCCGAGGTGGGAGATGGTGGCGATGACGAATGACGCGACCAGTGCGACGATTTTTGCAGTCATGAAGAAAGTTCCTGGACGTAAATTGAGGCGGTCACCATGCGGGCTGGCAGCGTCCGCGTGCCCGTCCGCGGCACAGTCCGGATAACGTGGTTCACGGCCTGGCGTCCCCGTGCGAGAATCGCAGGGGCCGGCCGCGGGCGCCGTCACGGATGCGGCCGTGATCGAAGACCACCTGTCCGGCGACGATCGTGCAGTCCGGCCAGCCGACCAGTTCGCGGCCCGCAAACGGAGACCATCCGGCGCGCGTGAACATCTCCTCGTTGCGTACCGCCCGCGGGCGCGCAAGATCGACGAGCGTGAGGTCTGCGTCCCAGCCCTCCAGGATCCTGCCCTTGTTCGGGATTCCGTACGCCTGCGCCGGTCCATAACACATCCAGCGCTGGATCTCTGCCAGCGTGCATCGGCCCGCGGCCATCTCCGTCAGCATGAGCGGCAGAGAGGTTTCCACTCCCGGCATGCCGGCCGGTGACTGCGGATAAGGACGGCGTTTCTCCTCGAGGGTATGGGGCGCATGATCGGTGGCAATGAAGTCGATGACGCCGTCATGCAGTGCGGACCAGAGTGCGGCATTGTCCTGCGCTGCGCGGATCGGCGGATTCATCTGTACCAGCGTACCGAGGGTTCTGTAGTCACCGACATTGAGCAGCAGGTGGTTGGGAATCGCTTCGGCGGTGACCCACGCCGGCTTGTCGCGGCGCAGCAGGTCCGCTTCCTCGTGCGTGGACAGATGCAGGACATGCAGCCTGCGGCCGTATTTCTTCGACAGTGACAGGGCCAGCTCGGTTGCCTGCAGTGCGCATTCGTTGTCGCGGATCTCGGAATGGACGGCTACGTCGGTGCGGCCGGCAAGCATTTTTTTACGTTCGCGTATGCGGGTCTCGCTTTCAGCATGCACGGCGATCAACCGGTCACCGTTGGCAAAAATGTGCTCGAGATCGCGTGGTTCGTTGACCAGCAGGGTGCCGGTGCTCGTGCCCATGAAGATCTTGATGCCGCACACCGGCGCAACACTGTTGATCGCTGCCAGGTTGTCCGGGGTGGCACCGATGAAAAACCCGTAGTTCACCACGCACTTGGCCGCAGCGCGCGCGAGCTTGTCATCCAGCGCCTGCTGATCCGTGGTCGGCGGATCGGTGTTCGGCATCTCGAGAAAGCTCGTTACCCCGCCGCGCGCCGCCGCGCGCGAACCGCTGCCCAGATCTTCCTTGTGCTCGTTGCCGGGTTCGCGGAAATGTACCTGCGGATCTATTACACCCGGCAGAAGCAGGCGGCCGGCGGCATCGATTTCTTCCCGGCCGCGGACGTCAAGCGCGGGCGCGATGCGGGCGATGAGTCCGTTGCCGCAGGCGACGTC
>JAJYCY010000058.1:10634-13131 GCA_021778035.1 Pseudomonadota bacterium | reverse complement strand
AGCTGGCCGGACCGGACCACGTGATGCGGCTGTATGGCTTCGCACCACTGGCCATCGGAAGCGGCAGCCACCTCTATGTCATCGCCGGCATCGCCCGGACCGTTGCCTTCGCTGCCGCCAATGCGGCATTCGCGCGCAACCTCATACTGTTCAGCCTGGTCGCGCTCGTCGCGCTGGCGGCCGCCTGGATCGGATCGAACCTGCTTATCCTGCGCCGCGCGACCGCGATCTCCCACGCCGCCCACCTACTCAGCCAGGGCAACTTCGCTGCACGCACCGGAATCGGGCACGATGAAAATGAATTCGGCAAAATAGCATCGGCGCTCGATGACATGGCAGAAAAACTGCAGCATCACCAGCGCGATATCGATACCCAGAACCAGCTGCTCGGTCAGGTCAATCGCGCCCTGCTGACCCTGGGGGCCTGCAACCGCACCCTCGTCCGTGCGCTTGACGAACAGTCGTTGCTCGAAGAAATGTGCCGGGTGATCGTCGACACCGGCGGCTATCGGCTCGCCTGGGTCGGCTACGCCGAGCACGATGCGCGCAAACACATCAGGATGGTCGCACACGCCGGTTTTAATCAGGGCTATCTCGAGAGTCTCGGTCTGACCTGGGAGGACAATGAACGTGGTCGCGGACCCGCCGGAACCGCCATCCGGACCGGCGCTCCCTGCCTGGTGCACGATGTCACCACGGATGCCCGCTTCGGAATATGGCGGCAGGACGCGGTCAGCCGCGGCTACCGCGCCTGCATCGCGTTGCCCCTCAGGATATCCGGCCAGACAACCGGCGTGCTGCTGATCTATGCACAGGAAATCGGCGCTTTCAGCACGCGGGAAGTGCAACTGCTGTCCGAGCTTGCCGGCGACGTGGAGTTCGGCATCGAGGCACTGCGCACCCGCGCCCACAGCGAGAAGGCGCACGAAGCACTGTGGCAGATGGCCTATTACGACCAGGTGACCGGCCTTCCGAACCACACCCGGCTTTCGGAATTCCTGCAACAGCTGCTTGGCGAAGCGCCGGGGAATGGCCACCCGTTTTCGCTGATGATCCTGGACATCGATCGGTTCCGCGACATCAACGATGCGATAGGCACCAGGCACGCAAACCGGCTGCTGCATCGGATCGCACAGCGCATACGCAATGCGATCCCGGAAGAGGAGATGGTGGTGCGCATGCGCGGTGATGAATTTGCCGTGCTGCTTCCGGAGCACGACAGGGACTACGCAATCGAAACTTCTCGTCGCGTGATGGAAATCATGCGCGAGCCGTTTGCCGACGGCGATCTCTCGCTCGACGTACAGCTCAGCATCGGCATTACACAGTTTCCGCGCGACGGCACCGAGGCCGAGCAGCTTCTGCGGCGCGCCGATCTTGCGGTCCGCCGCGCCAAGCAGTCGGAGAACGGCTATGCACTGTACGAACCCGAACTCGACGACGATAGTCCGCGCAGGCTGGCGCTCGCCTCGGACCTGAGACAGGCGATCGACACCGGGGAGCTGATACAGTACTACCAGCCCAAGATCGACATGCACACCGGGGAGCTCGCAGGCGTGGAAGCGCTGGCGCGCTGGACCAGCCGGAAATACGGCAATATCTCGCCCGATGAATTCATTTCGCTGGCCGAGCAGACCGGCCTGATCCGCCCGCTTACCTACAGTGCGATCGAAACCGCCCTCAGGCAGCAGCGCGCGTGGGCGCTGACGGGCATGAATATCCCGGTGGCGGTCAACCTCTCGGCACGCAACCTGCACGATTCAACCCTGCTCGACCGGATCACGCAGCTGATGCAGGCCTATGACGTCCCGCCCGGCAACCTGGAACTGGAAATCACCGAAACAGCCATCATGGCGGACGCCGGGGGTGCGCTCGAAATCCTTAACCGGCTGAGCAGCATGGGCATCCAGCTGTCAATCGACGATTTCGGCACCGGCTACTCTTCGCTGGGCTACCTCGGCAAGCTTCCCGTGAATGCCATCAAGATCGACAAATCCTTCGTCATCGACATGATTTCCAATGCGGATTCGGAAATGATCGTGCATTCGACTATCGGCCTGGCACATGATCTGCGGCTACACGTCGTCGCCGAAGGCATCGAGAGCACGGCTGTGTGGCGGCGGCTCCACGCCCTCGGCTGTGACACCGCGCAGGGCTACCTGGTGGCGCGCCCCATGCCGGCCCGTGATCTGGAGACGTGGCTGCAGGAACAGATGAAAACCGGCGTATGGGAGGGGCGGATCGACGCCGCCTGAACGCACCGGGGCGGCCGGCGCATGTTCCCGGTCCGGTCTGCTGCAGACGCTTCGCCGGCTGGCTGCGTTCCGCACCCTGACCCCCCGACTGCCACACCGTTCCCGGACCGTACCCGGAAGAGTATCCGTTGCCTGGCGCCGGCCTGGTCAGCCTGACGGTGATCGCAGTACTGAATCTTGCCGCGCCGCTTCCCGTCACTCAGCACGCACAGCCGGAAATGCTGGCGATCCATGCGTGGGCC
>JAJYCY010000058.1:0-10534 GCA_021778035.1 Pseudomonadota bacterium | reverse complement strand
CCGCGCCATGATCTGCGCATAATGCTCGAGCTGCCCGCGATAGCGTTCACGTTCGCGATCCAGAAACTCCTCGCTCCCGCTGCCTTCATGCATGCTTGTCTTGTAATCGATGATCCACCGGATTCCGGATGAATCGACGAACGTCCGGTCGAGCACCACACTGCGCAGCTCGCCGTCAACGATGTAGCCGAGGGCGTATTCGCTGCGGCTTTCGGGGTGTGCTGCATCCAGGATCCAGCGGCCGCGATCGTCATCCAGCACACCGAGAAGCGCGGTCTCACAACGTCCGGCCGCAGCCTCGATCCGCGCAGGCGGCACGCCTGCCTCGGCCAGACGTGCCCGGATGAGCGGACGCAACGCCTGCACGCGCGGGGCATCCCAGGTCTGCGTGCCCTCGTTTCCCATCCGCTGAAGGCACCCGTGTACGACCGTACCCACATGGCGGATGGTTTCCTGCGCCCAGGCAAACTCGACCTGCGCCGTTCCCGTTCCGACAGACAGTGCGTCCCGCGCATTCCAGACTACGGACGCCGGAGGATCGGGCAGCCGCCAGTTTCGCGGCAGACGGCGCAGCAGCCGGACCGCCGGCCTGCCTGGATCCGGCGCGACCGCCTCCGGCATCCCTGCACGCTGCGGCCAGGCACGCGCAAATTCCTCTTCCACCGCCGGCCACAGCCGCGACAGCAGCGATCTGCCGTCCGGCATCCGCATGACCGGTCCCTCATCCCCGTCGGCGACGTTCACATGTCCCAGCAGATGCAGGTGCTTGACCGCGCGCGTCGCGGCCACATAAAGCAGCCGCCCTTCCTCACGGAGGTTTTTCTCCCGCTCGAGTTCCATCAAATACCCGAAGACCGGATCGGCATCGGCACCACTCGCACGGATCGGTGCCAGCAGCAGGTCGACCTCATCGCTTCGCGGATCCGGCCGCTCCGACCAGACCAGCAGGGGCTGTTCCGTGGAACGCGTGGCGCGTCCGAGTCCAGGCACGATTACGGTTCCGAACTGCAGGCCCTTCGCCTTGTGAATCGTCATGAGCTGCAGCTGCTCTCCGGCTTCCACGTCCGCCAGCGCAAACAGCGACTCCACCCGCGCAGCCAGATCATCGGTATCCCCGACATCTCCGCCAGCGGCGCATTCCTCGAGCAGATCGAGATAGACAAATGCATCGGCAAGATCCGTGCGTCCGGCACAGCAGGCCGGACCACCAAGCGCGATCCACGCTCTTTCGACAAGACGCCTGAGCGGCTGGCGTCCAGCGAGCGCGATGCACCCAGCAAGCGCCGCGCGCAGCCGGCCGGCGCGGTCACGGCCATCGTCGCTGCAGCCCCGGATGCCATCCAGCGCCTGTATGCGCTGCCAGACGGTCTGTCCCGGGGTTCCGGCCACCGCCTCGAGGTCCGCAAGCGTCAATCCGCACCAGGGCGCACGCAGCACCGCCAGCCAGGAAAGCCGGTCACCCGGATGCATCAGTGCACGCGTCAGCGCAAGCAGATCCTGCACGATGCTCCGGTGTCCGAGCGTTTCAATCTCGACAGCCCGAAAGCGCAGACCCCGTGCACGCAGCCGTGCGGCAATTGCTGCCAGATGGCCACGCGCGCGCACGAGAATTGCCACCGTTTCCCCGGGCGCTCCACTCATGGCTTCAGCAGCCAGGGCGGCGACCACATCCGCCTCGCGCGCGTCATCACGACCGAAAAACGGGTGCACGGTCACCGCTGACACGGACGCAGAACGATGCCAGGCCTCTGACCTCCGGTAACCGACTGCACCGGCTGCGACATCATCGTACTGCGGAAACACCCGGGCAAATGCACCGTTGACCCACTCGACAATCTCCTGCTGCGAGCGGAAATTCACCACAAGACTCAGCGGCTCGAGCCGCACTGTCCCGATGCCCCGTTGCCAGGCACGCAGAAACAGCCCGACCTCGGCCTGGCGGAAGCGGTAAATCGACTGCATCGGATCGCCGACCACAAACAGCGTGCGCCCGTCCCCCGGCTCCCATCCGGCGGTCAGTCTCTCGACCAGCTCGAACTGGCTCACCGAGGTATCCTGGAACTCGTCGATCAGCAGGTGACGGATGCGGTAGTCGAGGGCGAGAGCAAGGTCGCTGGGCTCGGCTGCCGTACCCAGCGCCTGCAGCGCACCCCACGCGATCTGCGTGAAATCCCCGGCCTGCTGCCGGCCGAAGATCACCCACAGCTCGCCGACTGCCCGCGGCAGAAGTCTGCAGAGCGTCTCGATCGTTTCCCATTGTGCCTGCGAGTACTGCGGCGGCGGCAGCCTGCGCACCGCCGCCAGGCGCGCGGCCAGTCCCGCGACATCCTGCAGGAGGGCCGCCAGTGCGACGAACCGTTCCTTCGCTTCCCGGCGCCGCGCGGCCTCCATCCGGTCGTTCGTGTCGCCAGGCGCCGGAAATCCCTGGCGCGCGTTGACCGTTCTGCGCCAGTCACACTTTTCGGTCGTGAACAGCACGCTCAGTCCGCGCCAGACATCGGCCTGCGCGCTGCTGGCGGCAGGCAGATCCGTCAGGTCGCGACAATGCCGCACCGCTGAGGTTTCGTCCCGCTCCCGGATGTGTTCCGCCGCATAACAGGCGAGCCAGCAGATCTCGGCGGCCAGTCCGGCCGGAATTGCCGCGCGCACCGCCGCCAGTGCATCATCGACGACACGCGCGAGTCCTTTTTCTATGCGCTCCCGGTCCGGTGGAGCATTACCGCTGCCGAGGTGGCGCATCCACTGGTCACGGCGGGCAATCATCCTCGCGAGCAGTACTTCGGTCTTCGGCCGGTCGTTGTCCAGATGCCGCAACAGCACAGTCATTGCGGCACCGGTGTCATCCGCGGCTTCAACGTGCGCGATCAGTGCGCGCGCCGCCTCCTCGTACAGTGCGCCGGCATTTTCGAGCGCCTCCGGCATGGCGCCGAGACGGGAGAGTGTCGGCATCTGCCTGACCAGCGCAGCACAGAATGCGTCGATGGTGCTGATACGCAGCCGCCCGGGACAATCCGTGATGTTCCAGCCGAGCGCGGCATCGCGCTTCAGTGCCGCGCTTGCCAGGTCGTACACCTCGGCTTGCGCCCGATCGCCGGGACGCGGCCCGCGCGCGGCTTCAAGCGCACCCAGGATGCGGTTGCGCATCTCCGCTGCCGCCTTGCGCGTGAAAGTGATGGCGACGACCTCTTCGGGATGGTCCACGACCGCCAGAAGCCGAAGCACCCGCCGCGTCAGCAGCGCCGTCTTCCCCGACCCCGCCGGCGCCTGCACGATGAAGGAACCGTCCACCGCCAGCGCCCTGACGCGCACATCGGCGTCCACCGGATCGCGTGCAGCACTCATGGCTGCCCTCCGGCGTCGCCGTCATCCGGCAGACCGTCGTCGGCGATGCGGCACAGCGGCCCGAGGTCGCAGTATTCGCAGGTCCGGCTCCCGTTTTTCGGCGCAACTTGCGCCGCCCCGTCCCGGAAACTGCGGCCGAGCGCATCAAGCGCCGCACGCCATCCCGCCAGCAGTTCGCCCCAGGAGCCAAACTCTTTCGCGGCGCCGGTCTGCGCCACGGTACCGATACCGGGAGCAATGCCTTCGAGACGTCCGATACCCTCGAATCCGCAGCCGTCAACACGGACCCTGGCAAAGGCGAGCGCAGCCACATCGTCCTGCGCCAGCGCATAGATCGGCAGCTGTGGATCGTCCGGGCGCTCGCCGAACCAGTCGCCAAGCGACGGATCTCCGGTCTTGTAATCGATCACGACCTGCCCTCCCCCCTCGATGCGATCCACGCGGTCCGGAACGATGCGCACACGCACACCGCCGAAGATGGCGGTCTGCTGCTGTTCGGGGGAAATCACGACGAACGGCAAGCGGGCCGTCTCCTGATCCAGCCACGCCAGCACTAACCGGCACAGCCGCTCCCGCTCCAGCTGCTGGAAACCGGCGGGGAAGGTCCGCGGTCTGCCGGCTGCGATCCGTCCGATCGCCCGTGACCCCGCGTCATCCGCTGCCGCAACCAACGCCTCCCGGGTCAGCCCGACGAGCGCACTGTGCGATCCAAGACCGGTCCAGAGCAGTCTCAACGCTTCGTGCAGCAGGATTCCCCGATCCGCTGCATCCGGTCCCACCCCGGGACTCGCGAGCGCACGGGCTCCCAGACGCGCGCGGGCAAACGCGCGAAACGGACACGCAGCCTGGTCCCGGAATACCCCGGTTCCAAGCGGCACGGTGTTTTCGCCGCTCACCGCCGGCGCGCGTTCGTCAACCAGATCCTCGAGCGCGGGGCGCTGTTCATGAACCCGACGCGCCAGCCGGCTCTGCGGATCCGCAGAGCCGGCGTCGACCAGCGGAAGATGCGCGATCAGCGGGCTCGGACGAAGATCTTCCTCGCCCTGCCGCAGCGGACTGCTCGCAACCACTTCCCATGCCGCGGCCAGCAGCGCTGCCGTGCGGTGCTGCGCGAACTCATGCTCGCGTGCGGCGCTGGAATGCGGCAGGCGGTGCCGACGCTGCAGCTGCGGATCGATGAACGGACTGGGTTGCGGACTCTGCGGCCACACCGCATCATGAAGTCCGAGGACCCACAGGCGGTCGAAGGTAAGCCCGGCGGCTTCCAGGAGCCCCATGACCTGGATCGGCGCCTGTGCGGACTGCGGCTGGAAAATGCGCTCGGATGCCATCCGCCGCAGTACCTGCAACGCTTCCGGGTAATCCACACTGCCGGCAACCCGGTCAAGCGACGAGAATTCACCGAGCAGCTCCCGCCAGGCTTCCGACTGCTGGTACTCGGCGCTGTCGAGCGGACGGTCGCCAGGCCAGCCTGCCGCCGCGAGCGTCTGTGCGAAAACCTCGGCCCACGCGCTCGGCGCCTGCCGCGCAGGCAGCTGCCGCCAGAGCAGCTGGAGTGCCTTCAGACGTGCTGCGAGCTCCGGTGCGCGGCAGGACTGCTGTCCGGCGCCGCCCGCTGCTCCCTGGGCGATCCGGATGATCTCCGCGGCATCCACCAGGGGGTCGCCCGCCCGGCAGGCCACATCGATCATCGCCCGTGACACCTGCTCTTCATCCGATCCCCCGATGAAGGACGACCGGAGCAGGCTGCCCATCTCGCCGCAGGCCATGTCGCCAGCACCCAGAGCAAGAATCCGCAGAGCGGTGATGATGGCCGGGTATTCGGCCAGTGGCAGCCCCAGAGAGAGATTGTACGGCCTAGCGGTGGCAGACCCGTCCAGCACCACCGCCGGCAGCAATACATCGTCAAAAATACGAATCACCTGGCTGCGGCGCGTCGCCAGGTCCGGGATGACAATGCCGATGCCAGTCGCCCCGGCCTCGAGCGCATCGCGCGCCCAGCTGGCCGCGGCCGCGATTTCCGCGGCCGAATCCGGGAAGACGCGCCGTGTGGCGGTGCCGGCCAGTGGCAGCGGTCCGCATTGCCGCAGTACGGTTCCACTGCGCTCGAGGATCCCGAGCAGCGCGCACTGCTGCGGCGTCAGCTCATCGAACCCGAAGAGCACCAGCTCCTGCGCAAAGGGAATGCCGCCTTCGCTGGCGGCGGCCAGCACATCCGGCAGGCGCGCGCGATCCTGCCAGCCCTCACTGCGGCAGCGGGCATCGAATTCCGCGGCCCAGGCCGCGAACGCACGCACGTCCTCGCCGGCCGCGCCGCTCACGGATGGGACAGGAATCTTCCATTCCCAGCTGAGCTTCCACGCCACGGCCGCAGCCGCAGCCGTGGGTGTGACCTGCATGAGTCCCTGCGCCAGCACGGAGTCCCGTACGACTGCTTCCCACAGTCTGGTTTCCTGGGCAGCGCTCAGCAGCACCGCCACGCGCTGCTGTCCGCGCGCGACGCGCGAATCCTGCCAGACACTCCAGCAGCGCCGGGTCCAGCTGTCCCAGGTCACTATGTCCGGCGCAGGCCAGGCAGCATGGCCACCCTCGACCATGCGCCGGGCATACCCTAGTTGCAGCGAACGCGCCTGCCGGTGGCTCTGCGTGACCGCCGTCGCCCCGGACTCCAGACTGCGGAACAGCAGATCATCCATGCAGCCAGCCCCGCACCCCTGCGTCCGCACAAAACCGGTGCGCGGACTGCGTCAGGCTCCTGGACGACCCCTGTCGGTGCGACCGTACAGATACGCGACGATCAGGAACAGGTACACGATCACGTAGATGTTCGCGGTGCCGAGCATGTCTCCGCGGTTCCCCGTGCTCCCGAGCGCATACGGGCCACCCCATCCTTCCGCCGTCGTCCATAACCCGAACGAGTACAGAAGTCCGGCAGGGAGAATCCATTTCTGCGCGAATCCTGCGAGCAGGCTCAGTGCCAGCACCGTTTCCGCGGCGGCGGCAAAGATACCGAACGCGAGCGGCCCGGCGACACCCATGATCTGCACGAAAAACGCGATGTAATGGGCGATCCATGCCGGCTGCCCGACTTCGGACGAAACAAGATAGGAAAGACTGCCGTGCAGAAAATCGGGTTGCCATTTCCAGAATGTGTCAAACGCCCACAGCAGCCCGAAGAGGATCCGCACCACTTCGATCCCCCGGGTAGTCGGCGGATTTGCCTGCGGCCCGGCGAGCGTGAGCCGCTGGCCGGCCGGAACCGACAGCACCGCGATGAAAACGAGGGCATAGACGATGGCCGTACCCGGGTCGGTGGCTCCCGCAGTGTACGGTCCTCCGAAACCGCCCACCGTCGACCACAGCAAGAGCGAGTAGACCACGCCGACCCACGCCATGGGGCGCAGCGCCACACCGCTCAGAAGCGACAGAGCCAGCAGCGCATCCAGGATCACGGTGACGATGGCCACGTGCTGTGGTCCGGCGAGTGTCACCGCGTGAATGACGGAACTCAGGTAGGCGACGATCACGTGCGGCTGACCCTTCATGCGCTTGACGATCGAGCCGAGAAATCCGTTCACGTAGGGCGCGTTCGCCTCGATGACCGCATTGAGGGTCCAGATGACTCCGAACAGGATCCGCAGCATGGCGAAAGCAAGCTCCTGATCCGGACTGTAGCGCAGGGGACGGCGGTCAAACATCATGAATATGCTCCTGTGATTGCAGCGGATACCTGTAGTGCTCTGTCCGGACCGCCGCCACAGGCGACCGGCGAATCTAAGGCGCCAGCATAGCCTGTCGCTGCTGCGGGGAAAGGGTACCGCAGGATCTGGACGGGATGACCCGTAGTTCCGCTTCTCTGGTTCAGTGGTTCTGTTCTTCTGTTGCCTGTGGCTACAATCAGCCGCAGGAGGGCGTCGGACCCGCGTCTGTTGTACACCTGTTCGGCGGAATGCGAAAGAGATCCACAGCCCCGGCGCGACCTGCGCGGCACCCTGCCCGCTGGCCGGATCCGGATACACCCAGGCGCTGCGCCAGCCCGGGTTTCTGCCTGCCTGGCGGCACCCCCACATCAGGACCGCGTGGCATTCTGGAAGCAGATGGCGGCGCGATCATGCATTGTTCCGGGCACGGCACGGGACTGCCGTACCCCCACCCGGCACCAGGTTTTATTCTGATTCCAGTTCCTTTACACTGCGCTGCACGCTGCGAACCCTGCGGGGTTGTCCTATCGGCGCAACGCGCAACCGCCGGCCCGCGGCCGATGCCGCAGACCGGTCCAACAACGCGAGCAACCGAACGATCTGCCAATGCCATTACCCAACTCAACCCGCAGTCTGCCCATGGAGCTGATCCGCAAATTCCTGTTCAGTCCGACAGTCTCGATTCTGCCGCTCCCGGGACACCGCGAGAAGTGGATTTCCGGGCTGGGCGGCGCAATCGGCATCGCCCTGACCTTCCTCGTGAGCCACCAGGTCCTCGGCAACCAGTTCGCGCTTCTGGTAGCCGCGTCCATGGGCGCAAGCGCCGTGCTGCTGTACGCGGCCCCGCACAGCGTGTTTTCAAGCCCCTGGGCAGTCATCGGCGGTCACGTTGTCTCGGCGCTGAGCGGCGTGCTCGTCGCGCTGTTCGTGCCCGATCCGCTCGTCGCCACCCCACTGGCCGTCGGCTGCGCCATCACCGCCATGTATTACCTGAACTGCATCCATCCGCCCGGCGGCGCGACTGCGTTTGTTGCCGTGATGGGCGGCCCGGCGATACGGGCGCTCGGGTTCGGTTACGCGATCTTTCCCATCATGCTCAACGCCTCGATCATGGTGGCGGTGGCGGTGGTGTTCAACCGGCTGCTGCGCTCCAGGCAGGAGGCTCATGTGCGGGAGGTGGAAGCGCACCTTCATCTGCCCGAGAAGTACCTCATCCGCCACAGTGATCTGGTCTACGCGATCTCGGAAATCCAGTCCTACATCGACGTGAGCGAGGCGGATCTGATGCACATCTACAATCTGGCGATCCAGCATGCCTACCCCGGCGAAATGATCAAAGCCTGAGCCTGCGGCCGCGGAACCGTTCCGCGGCGTGCGCGGTCCGGAAGCACAGCCAGACAGCACCAGTGCCGGCCGCGTCGGCCTGATGCAGTCCGGTGCAGGACCGCTGCGGCGGAATAATACCGGCGTCCGGTCCGTCTTACCGGCGGCGGATGGCGTTGGACTCATCATGATCCTGCCGGACCGGCCTCCCGGAACTGCCATGCCCCTCGCTGGTTCAGCGTGCTTTCGGGGATGGCCAGACCGAGTATTCGCAGCTGCCATGCCGCAGTCGTGCGGCCTGGTTACAGAAGTTTAATCATCCACTTCAAGAGGTCTTTCACGATGCGCAAGTCAATGTTTGCCGTTTCCGCCCTGCTGTTCGCACTCTCTGCGGCGCCTGCAGCCATGGCGGCTTCTTCCGGCGTCTATACCCGGACGGTGCACCAGGGCATGGCAGTCACCATGAAAGCGCTGTCCCGCTCCCTGGCGATGCATCATTTCAAGATCGTGATGAAAATGGACATCGGCAAGAAAGTGGCATTTGCACACCGGAAGCTGCATTTCGCCCACTACAACATGAATCACCTGAGTGATGTCCGGACCATCATTTTCTGCAACCCGGTGATGTTCAACGCGCTGACCAATGCCGATCCGGACATGGCTGCGATCTGCCCGCTGCACGTGACGCTCACCACCAAGCAGGGCTGGACCACCATCCAGTATGCCCGCGCCGGCTATATCGCCGCAGGCACACCGGCTGAGGGCGTTGCCCGCAGGATCGAGTCGACCGTTGTCAGCGCCATCAACGCAACCAAATAGGCCTGACCCGAAGAATCATCTTGCAAACGCACACAGGCGCCGGCCATGCCGGCGCCTGTGTGGAGCGTCCGGGCAGATGGCGTCTTTATCACCGGACAGCGGCTTGCCGATATCGCCGCCCCGGACAGTCCCGCAACGTCCTTCTGCTCCGCGCGTGATCTGCCCGATCCCGGACCAGACGGCGGCGGAACCACCGCTTCACGGCATCGACTCCGGATCCGCTCAACCCCGCCGCGCACAGCGGATACTGGCCAGCCCGAGCAGTCCCGACACAAACAGCCACACCGCAGGCGGCAATGGCACAGGCGCGCCGGTAGGCGTCATCAGGAAATCCGCGCTCTGGCCATTGAGCAGCCCGAACCCCACAATCTGGCCGAAATTATTGATCGCGGTGGCCCGTTCCAGCAGCCCCCAGCCGGACCCGGCCGGAAGCAGGCTGGCAAGGTCCACTATCTGCCCATTGGTCTCGACATAGGCGTGCTGCTCACCACCCGAGGTATCGTAATAACCCACTACTTCACCAAGATTGTTGATGCCTGTGGCTATATTGTCCACGCCGCCGAACGGGATGCCGAGGTTAAGCATATTGCTGTCGCTGTAGAGAAAGGAACGTACCGGGCTGCCAGGGTTCCAGGAATTACCTATCACTTCGCTGACACCGTTGATGCCGACGGCTTTGCTCAGCGTATCACCCGGCAGGGTGCCAATATCCGTCATTGCGCCGTTGCTGTAGAAAAAGGCGTGCTCCGCGCTGACTGTAGTCGCGCTCGCCCCCACCACCTCGCCAAGATCGTTGATCCCCGATGCGCCACTGCCTCCGCTAATGCTATTGCCGCCCGGCAGTGTACCGATATCTTTCATTGTTCCGTTGCTATAGATAAACGCATTTTCCTCATTGGTCGCGGTGTAGGCATACCCTGCCACCTGGCCGCTGTCATTGATGCCGGTGGCAAGGCTCGATCCGCCACCCAAAAAGGTACCAAGGTTTACCATTGTCCCGCCGCTGTACAAAAAGGCACGGCTCACACCGGGCGACACAACATCTGAGCCCACCACCTGGCCACCGATATTGATGCCAGTCGGATTACTCTCGCTGCCGCCCGGCAAGTTGCCGAGCGCAGTCAGCGTTCCGTTGCTATAAAGATAGGCATTATCGCCCCTGGCCCTGCCTGACCCACCACCTGGGCATTGTCGTTGATGGCAACCGCGTTGAGCCCGATGCTCGTGATGGTATAGCCACCCGCCGCCCAGGCCGGACCCGCGAGAACGCAGACACCCGCCGCGATGAACAGGGCCGACACTCGTGAACGATGGAAGTTTTTCAGCCAGAGATATTTCATGGAATCCCC
>JAJYCY010000057.1 GCA_021778035.1 Pseudomonadota bacterium | reverse complement strand
CGCGCCATGTCCACGGCATCGTGACCACGCACCTGGCGCCGATCAAGGAGTTTGCCGCACGGCACGCCGGGCTCGCCAATGCGTCGATGGCGTTCGACGAGGAGCGGCTGTGTCCCACCTATCAGCTCGAAATCGGTACGAGCGGCCGGTCCCTGGGTCTCGCCATTGCCCGGCGCAGCGGACTGCCGGAGGAGATCGTGGCGCGGGCGCAGGAATACCTGAGAGAGATGACGGATCCGCAATCCGGATCGAAACCGGACTGATGGACCGGCTGCAACGGACGGTCAGCGCGCGGTGGCCGGCCGGCGTACACCAATGGCTTCGAGGATGCCCTGCATCAGCGCAAACGGTGCAGGCGGACAGCCGGCGATGACGGCGTCGACCGGAATCACGTTTGATACCGCGCCAGCGCACGCGTAGCTCACCGCGAATTCGCCGCCGCTTGCGCCACAGTCGCCGACGGCGATCACGAACTTCGGATCAGGGGTAGCGGAATAGGTGCGGCGCAGGGCTTCTTCCATGTGCCGGGACACCGGACCGGTTACGAGCAGCAGATCGGCATGCCGGGGACTTGCGACAAAGTGCACGCCGAATCGTTCGATTCCGTAATAGGGGTTGTTGAGCGCCTGGATCTCGAGTTCGCAGCCGTTGCACGAGCCGGCGTCAACCTGGCGGATCGCAAGGCTTCCGCGGAAGCGCGCTGCGACTGCCTCCTGCAGTTCGGCGCCGACGGCACGCAGCACCGGTTCTTCCTGCGGCGGCAGGCTTTCGGTGATGATGCCGATGCGCTGCACCTTTCCCAGAACTCTCAGCATGGTTTTCCTGCTTCCTCGCTGTGCGGCTGCGGTCCGGAAGTTTCCGGGTGCCCGGTACGCTGACCGGAACCTGTTGTCCGGTCACAGATCATTGCCGGAATACGAGCCATTGACGGATTTGTTGCATACCGGAAAATCCGGAACGATGTTGTCGGCAATGAGCACTTCCAGGAGCGGCCAGTTGATCATGCTCGGATCACGGGGGAAATAGCGGGCGATGCGCCCGGCGGTCCCGAAGCGCACGAACGCAAGCGTTTCCCCGCGCCACCCCTCGACCAGACCGAACCCGCAGGCGTCCGGGGGCGCCGGAGTCCAGGGAGCGCAAACCGGTCCCGGGACGAGTCCGCCGATCAGCTGTTCCAGCATCGCGAACGATGCGCTGATTTCGGCGGCGCGCACGCGGACCCGCGCCGCCACATCGCCGGCCTGTTCAATCGGCACCGGAATCTTCAAGGTGTGATAAGGGGCGTAGGGGGAATCACGGCGCACGTCGAGGTCGACTCCGCTTGCCCGCCCGACATAGCCGAGTGCGCCGTACGCGGCGGCAGCCTGTGGAGCAAGCACCCCGGTTCCGATCAGGCGGTTTTCGACGGTGGGGCTCGTGTTGAGGATATCCATGAGACGACCGAGCTGCGGCCGGAAGGTGCTGATCTGATCGATCTGGGCGCGGGCGGCTGTCTCCGAAAGGTCGGTCGTAACGCCGCCCGGCACGATGCGGTCCATGAGCAGGCGGTGGCCGAATGCAGTGGCGCTTGTGCGCTGCCACAGCTCGCGCAGGCGGTTGAACTGGTAGAAACCGAAGCTGAAGCTCACGTCATTGCAGATGCCGCCGATATCGCCGAGATGGTTTGCGATGCGCTCGCGTTCGGCCATGATGGCCCGCAGCGCGAGCGCACGCTCCGGAACAGCGATGCCGGCAGCCTTTTCCATCGCCATGCAGGCGGCCCAGGTGTGGGCCACCGTGGTGTCACCGGACACGCGTGCGGCGAGGCGCGCGAGTCCATGGGCATCACGCGTCTCGGCCAGTTTCTCGATGCCCTTGTGGACGTAACCGAGACGCTCCTCGAGCAGCAGCACGGTCTCGCCCACCGCGTGGAAGCGGAAATGTCCGGGCTCGATGATTCCGGCGTGCACCGGGCCGACAGGGATTTCGCACACGCCGCTGCCCTGGATGTGCTGGAACGGGTACCCCTGGTCCGCGGGTGTGGCAGGGAGCGGATTGCCGGCGAGCGGAAAATCCAGGCGCAGGGGATACTCGCCGTTTTTCCAGGCCTGATGGCGGATCCAGGGTCGCGGGTCCGGATGATCGCCGAATGCTATGCCATAGAGGTCCTGGAGATGCCGTTCGGCCCGTGCGGCTGCCGGAAAATACGGGGCATGGGAGGACAGGATGGGGGTCGCGCGCCGCAGATCGGTATGCGCCAGCAGGTAGCCGTGGTCCTTCTCGAAGCAGGCATGGACCCGCAACTGGTCGCCGAGATCCTCGGCCCAGCAGCCGGCCCACCGGCAATTCCAGTTTCTGGCGGACTTCCCGAAGTTGCCCCAGTCATCTGCGCCTACGCTGATCCCGCGGGCCGGGGCGAGCCCGGATGCTTCGGGAACCTCCCGTACTGCCATGTCCTCGGCAATGAGGCGCCCGAGAAAGGCGTCGAGCCAGGCGAAACGGTTCACAGCGACAGCCCCCCGGAGATGAGACGGGTGGCCTGCTCGAACCAGCCTGAAAGGAACAGCGGAATCGACAGCCCGAGCCACAGCACCAGCGCCAGATGGACCGCGACCGGCAGCATGTTGGCCCGGACCCGGACCTGCCCGGCGGGCGGGATACCATAGACCATGGGCTGCAGATGGCGCAGAAGCCCGGCGAACGCGATGACCAGTCCGAGAAGCAGCGGCACGGTGAGCCAGGGCCAGGATTTCATGGTCGCATTCAGCACCAGAAACTCGCTCATGAACACGCCGAATGGCGGAAATCCGGCAATGGCCAGCGTTCCGGCCAGCAGCCCCCAGCCCACCGGCGGCTGGGTGAGGATGAGACCGCGTATGTGCTCGATCTGCTGGGTTCCGGCGATCTGTGCGGCGTGACCGACCGTGACGAAAATCGCGGACTTGGTAAGCGAATGCACGGTCATGTGCAGCAGGGCGGCAAAGGTGGCGAGTGCACCACCGATGCCGAAGGCGAACGTCATGAGCCCCATGTGCTCTATCGAGGAGTAGCTGAACATGCGCTTGATGTCGTGCTGGCGATGCAGAAACAGGCCCGCAACCAGAAAGGACACCAGACCGAATCCCATCATCAGATGTCCGGCGAGCTGCGTGTGCAGCGACCCGTCTACCAGCATCTTGACCCGCACGAGCGCATACAGTGCGACGTTCAGCAGCAGCCCGGAAAGCACCGCCGACATCGGGGTGGGGCCTTCGGAATGCGCGTCCGGCAGCCAGTTGTGCAGCGGCACCAGTCCCACCTTGGTGCCGTAGCCGACCAGCAGGAACACGAAGGCGATGGCGAGCACCGCCGGGTCGAGCTGGGCGGCGTGATTGTGCAGCACGCTCCACAGCAGCGTGTCGCCATGTTCGGCGCCGAGGCGGCGTTCGGCCGCGAAATAGAGCAGCACGGTGCCGAACAGCGCCTGGGCAATGCCGACGCCGCAGAGGATGAAATACTTCCAGGCCGCTTCCACGGACTCCGGGGTGCGGTACAGGCTGACCAGCAGTACCGTGGTAAGGGTTGCGGCCTCCATGGCCACCCACAGCACGCCCATGTTGTTGGTCGTGAGGGCGAGCAGCATGGCAAACAGGAACCCCTGGTACATGGCATGATAGAGGCGCATCCGCTGCCTTCCCACCCGGCCACGCCCGACCTCGTGCTCCATGTATGGACGTGAAAACACTGCGGTGGTCATGCCGACAAACGCGGTAAGCGCAACCAGGTAGACATTAAAGGCATCGATGTAGAACAGCTTTCCCGGAGACATCTCGGGGCCGGTGCGCAGCACATTCCATGCAAGCCAGACCGAAGCGGCGAAGGTCGCTGCTGCAACCGCGACGTTGATGCGTCCGGCGATGCGGTGGTCCGGCACCAGCGCAAGCAGCAGAACCCCGGCGAGGGGCAGCCATAAAACCAGATCGAGCGGCATCATTCGGCTTTCTCGGAGAGGCGGTTCAGACGGTCGATGTCGAGCGAGTCGATGCTCGCCCGGATCTGGAAAAAGAAGATCCCGAAAAGCACCGCGGCCACCAGGACGTCGAACGCGACTCCGAGCTCGACAATCATCGGCATGCCGTAGGTCGAAGCCACGGCAGCGAAAAACAATCCGTTCTCGATGGACATGAACCCGATCACCTGCGCGACGGCTGCACGCCGCGTGATCATGAGCAGCATGCCGAGCAGCACTGTTGCCATGCTCACGGCGATGGTGTTGCGGGTTACAAGCGTGGAGAGCTGGGCGACCGGAAGCGCCACGTAATAGCAGAAGACCACCAGCACTGCGCCTGCCAGCATGATGAGCGAGGGGTGGGACACGGTTTCGACCTCACGCTGGATGTGCAGCCGCCGTGCCATCCGGTAAAGCATCCACGGGATGAGCAGTGCCTTGAGGCCGAAAGTCAGCAGTGCCGAAATGTAGAGATGCGAATGTCCCGACACCAGCGCCACCAGCGCGGTGGTAACGGAAAGCAGCGCGCCCTGCCATGCGAAGGCGTAGATGAGCGGCTGGATGCGTGTCTGCGCGAGCATCACGAACGAGGTGAACAGTACCAGGGCAGCCGATACCAGGATGCCCTGCCCGTAGAGGTTGAGAGCGCTCAGATGCATGGGGTCTCCAGTGGCAGATCGTGACGCTCCGGGCGCGCGCTGCCGCTCATACCGCGGTCTCCAGAATGACGTGGGTCAGCACGCCGAGCAGGGCCAGCAGGAACGCAAACCCGAGAAACTGTGGCACGCGGAACAGCCGCATCTTGGCGAGTACGGTCTCCCACAGCGCCAGCAGCACGGACAGAAGCGCGAGTTTTGCGGTCACCGCCAGCGTACCGACGGTTATGGCCGCAACAGTGAACCGGGAGGCGATTCCCCATGGCAGGAAAATGTTGCTGATCAGTACCGCGTAGATCATGAGCTTGATCATGCTGGCCCATTCCATGAGCGCGAGATGGCGCGCGCTGTACTCGAGCACCATCGCCTCGTGCAGCATGGTAAGTTCAAGATGGGTGGCGGGATTGTCGACCGGAATGTGTCCGGTCTCGGCGACCGTAACCATGGCGAGGCTGAGCAGTGCAAACAGGAACGATGGTCGCAGAACCAGGCCGGCCGCGAGGATGTGCCGGATCGCGATCGACAGATTGGTGGTGGAGGCGGTCATGGTCAGGGTGAACACCGCCATCAGCATCGCCGGCTCGGCGAGTGAAGCCACTGTCATCTCGCGCGAGGCGCCCATGCCGCCGAAGGCGGTGCCGATGTCCATGCCGGCCAGCGCCTGGAAAAAGCGCGCAAGCGCGAAAAAACCCGCCAGCACGATCACATCCGCGATTGCCGACGCCGGCAGCGGTACCGCCACCAGCGGAACCACCGCGGCCGACAGCACCATCGCACCGAACACGATGTACGGTGCTGCCCGGAAAAGCCATGACGCGTGTTCGGCAAGCACCACGTCTTTGGCGAACAGCTTGACGAGATCCCGGTAGGGCTGGAAAAGCGACGGGGCTGCCCGGTTCTGCAGGTGGCATTTCAGGCGCTTGATCCACCCGGCAAGCAGCGGCGCGCCGGCGATGAACAGCAGCGTCTGCAGCGCGGAATCGAGCCAGGCGTTCAGGTTATCAACCATAGCAGCAGCAGCAGGGTGAAAAAGGAGTAGGCCAGGTAGACGCGGATGCTGCCGGTCTGGATGCGGCCGACCCGCCGCGCGGCAACAAGCACCAGATGTCCGACCGGCTGGTAGAGTGCCGGCCAGGACCAGTCCGTGATGTGGAGCTGGTGACGCATGCCGGATGCCTGGTCCGCGGAACCCGCCGGGAGAGACACCTGTTCCTCCGTCCGCCACACTGGCGCGAAGACGCGCCGGAGCGGCTGGGAAAAGGCGGTGGAGGTGTACTGCATCCGGGCATTGAGTCCGCCAAAACCGCAGTCCCACGGCTGGCTGCGACGCGTGGCGCGGCGTCGCAGGTGCAGCAGCACGTAGGCCAGAAGCAGTGTGGACGCCATGGCGGCGACGACCAGCGGCGCGGAATAGGATGCGACGTGCGGCGAAACCGGGGTGAGCCACAGCCAGCCGCGCACGGTCGCGCCCGCCGGACCGAGATGCAGGAGATTGCGTGTGACGGGGTTGATCAGGCGGATCACCAGGGTTGGAACGACGCCGAGGGCCACGCACAGCAGCGCCAGCAGCGCCATGGCGGCGCGCATCCCGATGCTCACTTCGCGGGCATGTGCGACATGCCGCGTGCGTGCCTGGCCGAGAAACGCCACGCCGTAGGCCTTGACGAACGTGGCGGTGACGATCGCCGTAGTCAGCGCGAGCAGTGCGGCAGCCACCGGAATGATCGAGCGCAGCACGCCGCTCGAGAGCACCGAAACCTGGAGGGCCGCCTGCAGCGTAAGCCATTCGGAGACGAAACCGTTGAGCGGCGGCAGACCCGAGATGGCGAGACAGCCGATGAGCATGAACAGGGCGGTGTGCGGCATGCGCCGGATCAGCCCTCCGAGACGGTCCAGATCCCGTTCGTGGGTACGGTACAGTACCGCACCGGCACCGAGGAACAGCAGTGTCTTGAACACCGAGTGGTTGAGGCAGTGATAAAGTGCCGCCAGCAGTGCCACTGCGCCGATGGTCGGATGCCCGGTGGCGATGAAGATCATGCCGAGACCGAGCCCCATGAAGATGATCCCGACGTTTTCCACGGAAGAGTAGGCGAGCAGGCGCTTGAAATCATTCTGCTGCACGGCGTACAGCACCGCGAGCAGGGCGGTCGCGGTGCCGATGGTGAGCGTAGCAAGACCCCACGACCATTGGGGTGTGCCGAGCAGGTCGAAGACGAAGCGTATGAGGCCGTAGATCGCAACCTTGATCATCACGCCGCTCATCAGTGCCGAGATATGCGACGGTGCAGCCGGATGTGCTTCCGGCAGCCACACATGCAGCGGAACAATTCCGGCCTTCATGCCGAAGCCGATGAGCGCCAGCGCAAAGGCAACCGAGGCCCAGACTGGCGACAGGTGCGCGGTGCGCATCGCGGCGAACGTAAAGCTGCCGGCGGATCCGGCAAGCACGCCGAAGGCCAGCAGGATTACGAGTGCCCCGGCGTGGGCCAGCAGCAGGTAGATGAATGCTGCCTGGCGGCTGGTCGAGTTGTGATGCTGGTAGACGACCAGCAGGTAGCTCGACACCGACATGATCTCCCAGGCGATCATGAACACGAACGCATCGTCGGCGAGCAGCACGGCCAGCATGCCGGCCACAAACAGTCCGGTAAACAGCCCGAGCGCTGCCAGCGAATGGTGCACCGCCGGCTGCGGTGCGCCATCGGAGGGTGCGTGGTGCGGCGTGTGGACGCCGCGTTCGAATTCGCGCACGTAGCCCGGACCGTAGAGACTGACCGCAATGACCGAGATGCCGACCATCGCCATGAACAGCCCGGAAAGCGGGTCGAGCCGCAGGTGCCAGCTGAGCCAGGGAAGACCGAACGGAAGCTGGGCCCTGCTGCGGCTGTCCGACAGCAGCGCCAGTATTCCGGCGCCGAGCGCGGCTGCACCGCTCACGCCGAGCAGGGAGAATGAACCTATGCGCAGGGCTGGAGGAAACCGGTCGGCCGCCATGGCTACTGCACCCGACAGCAGTGCAGCGACGACCGCCGCATACGCGAGCATCATGGGCTGCAATTCAGCCTGTCCTCAATGCGGGCGCCGCGTGCGTGGGTTGACCGGATCTGGCCGTAGCCGCCTCGTTGTTGTCTGGTTTGACTGCACTGATTCCGTCTGGCCGTACTGCCTGCCAGCGTGACGGATGCTAAGGTGCCGACAGCCAAATTTCAAGAGCGCGGTGAAAGCGGGGACCACGGCGCCGGCGAGGCTGAAGGCAACAGGGCAGGCAACGGTGTGTTACGGACCCGAAGCGGCGACCGGGCCTGCGGGGCGCACGCGCGCAAGCTGCACTGCCGTTCCGCGCGTGCGCACGATCTCGACCAGATAACCCTGCAGCGCGAGACTGGTTCCAGGTTCGGGTATGTCCTCAAGGTACTCGGTGATCAGTCCGTTGAGCGTCTTCGGGCCGGTGGTCGGAAGATTCCAGTCGAGGCGACGGTTCAGGTCGCGCAGGGTGATGCCGCCGGTCACGAGGTAGCTGCCGTCCTCGAGCGGCTGCACCTCGTCGGTGGTTCCCGGGGCCGGCGCGGTGAACTCGCCGACGATTTCCTCGAGAATCTCCCGCAGTGATACGAGCCCGACCACATCGCCGTATTCGTCGACCACCAGGGCGATGCGCCGGCGGGTCTCGCGGAAGCTGAGCAGCTGTCTGCCGAGCGTGGTCCCTTCCGGTACGAAATAGGGAGCCTCCAGGATTTTCTCGATGTCGGTGCGCTCGAATTTGCCGGCTCGCATGAGCAGCAGCACCTTGCGCACATGCACGATGCCGGCGATGCTGTCGAGACTGCCGCGGCAGACCGGCAGGCGCGAATAGTGGCTGGAAGTGATGCGGGCCAGTACCTGTTCCCAGTCTGAATCGAAATCGATCGTCTCGATCTCGCCGCGCGGCACCATCACGTCCTCGACGGTCATGTTTTCGAGATCGAGGATCGCGAGCAGCATCTGCTGGTGGCTCTGCGGCATGAAGGCACCTGCCTCCCGTACCACGGAGCGCAGTTCCTCGCGGTTCAGCTGGTCAGCGTTTCTGCGGTGCGTGGACAGACCGAGCAGTTGCAGCAGTCCATTGGCCATCGAGTTGATGAGCCATACGAGCGGCGAGAGCACCAGGAGCAGTGCCGCAAGCAGCCGCGCGATCGGAAACGCCACCCGCTCCGGATACAGCGCGGCAACCGTCTTCGGCGCCACCTCGGCAAACACCAGCACCACCAGGGTGAGCAGACCGGTGACAATGCCGATCGCCGGCACACCGTAAAGGCGCAGCGCAAGCAGCGTCGCCACGGACGAGGCGGCGATATTGGCGAAATTGTTGCCGAGCAGGATCACGCCGAGCAGCCGGTCGGGGCGCTCGAGCAGCCGCGCGGCGACGCGTGCGGCACGGTGACCCTCGCCGGCGAGGTGACGGAGCCGGTAGCGGTTGAGCGTCATCATCCCGATCTCGGCGGCGGAAAAAAATGCCGCCAGTATGATCAGGAATACCAGCACCGCAATCAGTATTCCGGTATGTGGATGGTTCAAGTTTTCGTTCCGGAGCCAGTTGGATCGGCGCGGCCGTGCTTAACGGTACGTGCCGGGCCGTAGAAACCGCGTGTCGCTGTGGTGCTCAGTGGCGCAGGAGGATTTCCAGCGCGAACTTGCTGCCGAAATAGGCAAAGGCAAGAAGCGTGAATCCGCCGAGCGTCCAGCGGACGGCGGTGCGGCCGCGCCAGCCGAAGCGCCAGCGTCCGGCCAGCAGCACGGCGAACACGATCCACGCGATGATCGACAGCACGACATGATCTGTAAACGCCAGCGGTTCGTTGAACAGCTGCTCGGAAAAGAACACGCCGCTGATGACAGTAAGCGTCAGCAGCACGAAGCCGAGAGTGATCAGCTGGAACATCAGGTTTTCCATGGTTTCGAGCGGAGGCAGGGCATGCAGCAGGCGGCTCGGCTGGTGGCGCTGGCGCAGACGGCGCTCCACCCACGCAAGCATCAGGCTCTGCACGACCGCGATGCTGAGCAGGCTGTAGGCCAGTAGTGATATGACAATGTGCGCTGATTGCATCGGGGTGACCGTCATGATCAGCGTGCCATGCCTGGGAAGCAGCCAGTCGATGAAAACGGTCGCGGCCGCAACCGGCATGATGAAGATGCCGAGGCTTTCTATGGGGCGCGTAAGCGAAGCAAGCAGGAACAGTACCGCAATCGCCCAGGCCACCAGCGACGCTGCGTTCGTGAACCCCAGATTGAGTCCACCCTCGTGCAGCAGCCCGGTGTACAGCACCGCGGCATGGGCCGTTACCGCGCCGACCGCGAGGATGTAGATTCCGAGACGTGCGCCGTGACTGGCCGTCCGGGGCCGGCGCAGACCGTGCCACAGCAGGGCGCCGACGCAAAGATACAGTACGGCTGCTAGCAAATTCATTGCCGGATTCGTCATAATAGGGTCGTTTGGGCATGAATGATGGCACAGCTTGACCCGCCGTTGAAGAGGAAAGGGTGTCCGGAGCCGGGACGGTGACCCCGGAATGAGTGACAGGACGGGAAACGGGATACATGTTTGATAATCTGAGCCAGCGGCTGCAGCTGGTAATGAAGAAGCTGCGGGGCGAAGGGCGCCTGACCGAGGAAAACATCGGCGCGGCCCTGCGCGAGGTGCGCATGGCGCTGCTCGAGGCGGATGTGGCGCTGCCCGTGGTCAAGGCGTTCATCGACGATGTCCGTGCGCGGGCGGTCGGCAGGGAGGTGCTGGCGAGCCTTACCCCGGGACAGGCCGTCGTCAAGGTTGTCTACGATGCGCTCGTGGCGCTGATGGGCAGCGCGAACGACCGTCTCGATCTTTCCACCCGCCCGCCGGCGGTGATCCTGGTCGCGGGACTGCAGGGCTCCGGCAAGACCACGACGGTGGCGAAGCTTGCACGCTTCCTCCGGGAACGCGAGCGCAGATCGGTGCTGGTTGCAAGCGCCGACATCTACCGGCCGGCGGCGATCGAGCAGCTGCGTGTGCTCGCGGGCACGGTCGGTGCCGTTTTTTTTCCGAGCAGCACGGGAGAGAGGCCGGTCGACATCGCGCGCGGTGCGGTCGAGCAGGCGCACAGGTCGGGAATGGATGTTGTCATCATCGACACCGCCGGGCGGCTGCACATCGACAGCGCCATGATGGACGAGATCCGGGCGATCCATGCGGCGATCGACCCCGTGGAAACGCTGTTCGTGGTGGACAGCATGACCGGGCAGGATGCCGTCAATACCGCCAGGAGCTTCAATGAGGCGCTGCCACTCACCGGGGTGATACTGACCAAGGCAGATGGCGATGCGCGCGGGGGCGCTGCGCTGTCGGTCCGGCAGGTCACAGGCAAGCCGATCAAGTTTCTCGGCGTCGGCGAGAAGACCGAGGCGCTCGAGCCGTTCTACCCGGACCGCATGGCTTCGCGCATTCTCGGCATGGGCGATGTGCTGAGCCTGGTGGAGCAGGCCCAGCAGACGGTGGACCAGGAACAGGCGCGCAAGCTGGCGCAGAAGATCAGCAAGGGCAAGAGCTTCGATCTGGAGGATTTCCGCGACCAGCTCCAGCAGATGGAAAAGATGGGCGGAATTGCCAGTCTGATGGACAAACTTCCGGGTGCGGCCTCGATTCCCGAGGCAGCCCGCTCGCAGATGGATGACCGCCAGACCCGGCGCCTGATCGCCATCATCAATTCGATGACGCCCCAGGAGCGGCGTTTTCCCGACATTATCCGCGGGTCGCGCAAGCGGCGGATTTCCGCGGGTTCCGGCACCCAGGTACAGGAAATCAACCGGCTCCTGAAGCAGTTCGGGGAAATGCAGAAAATGATGAAGCGTCTCGGCAAAGGGGGGCTCGCCAGGATGATGCGGGGCATGAAGGGCAAGCTCCCGGGCATGCCGTTCTGAAGTGTTTGCTTCCCCGGACTGCCGGCCGGTTGAACTGATCTGCGTGACCTGATATATACATTTCAGCAGGACCGGTTCAGCGGCGGGACCGGACCAACACAGCACCCGCAGGGCTGTCCAGCACAGCAACTGCGGGAGACACAAGGGGGAGACGGTGTATGGTGACGACGGTGAAGGATACGACACCGAAACAGAAGGGGTCGGAGCGTCGCGGGCGGAGCCAGGAACTGACCCGCAAGCTTGTTACGGAGCGGACCGAGATGCTGGTTCTGTTCTGCCGTCTGGCGGGCATCGAGTCCTACTCGCCCGAAAGCTGTCCGGTCCGCGAACTGCTGGAGGAATTCTGCCAGATTCTGGTCGACTACATCGCCGCCGGCCACTTTGCCCTCTACGAGCGCATCATCGAGGGTACCGAGCGGCGGCAGGATGTCGCCGCGCTCGCTGAGCGGCTCTATCCGGGAATCGCCCGGACCACGGACGTCGCGCTTGAATTCAACGACAAGTATGACCGGGACGACCATCGTCCCATGCTTGACCATCTGGCCGAGGAACTTTCACGGCTGGGCGAGCAGCTCGCGGTGCGCATTGACCTCGAGGACCGGCTGATCTCGGCCTTCGGTGGCCGCTAATCCTCCGTTCACCATGTGGCCTGCGGTGGCTCTAGCCACCCGTCGCGGACATGAAGCGGATGATCTTCTGTGGCTGCGTGACGAATTCATGCCGTTCCGGTTTCATTGATACCGCCAGGCGGATCGCTTCTTTCAGTGCTTCGTCGCTGCTGCCCGACCGCAGCAGCGGGCGCAGCTCGAGCCTGTCCTCTTGTCCGAGGCAGGTGTAAATGGTGCCATCCACAGCCAGCCGCACACGGTTGCAGGTGGCGCAGAAATGCTGCGATATCGGCGTGATGAAGCCAATCCGCAGCCTGGTGCCGCCGACCCGCACGTAGCGCGCCGGGCCGCCGCCCGCCATGACTGCCGGAATCAGTTCGTACTGGGTTTCGAGGGCGCGCCTCACCTCCTGTAGATCCATATAATGTTCCGTGGCATCGCGTCCGGTGCTGCCCATCGGCATGGTCTCGATCAGGCGCAGGGTGAAACCGTGGCGGATGCAGAAGTCGACCATGTCGAAAATCTCGCCGTCGTTCACACCCTTCATCACCACCATATTAATCTTGACAGGATCAAAGCCCGCAGCGGCCGCGGCCATCAGGCCGTCGATCACCTGCTCAAGCCGGCCGCCGCCCGTGATCGCGGCGAAGCGTTCCGGATCCAGGGTATCCAGGCTGACATTGAGGCGGGCAACCCCCGCCTGCCGCAGCGACACTGCAAGCTTGCGCAGGCGTGTGCCGTTGGTGCTGACCGAAAGGTCATCCAGTCCACTGATCTGTACCAGGCGGGCAGCGAGGTCCGGCAGTTTTCCGCGCGACAGCGGTTCACCGCCGGTCAGGCGCACACGGCCTACGCCCAGTTCCACGAAGGCGCGCACCACGCGTTCCAGCTCATCAAAGGTGAGCCAGTGCGCAGGTTCCTCGAAACCGGAAAAACCCTTCGGAATACAGTACGTGCAGCGAAGATCGCAGCGGTCGGTCACCGAGACCCTCAGGTACTCGATGCGCCGGTTGAACGGATCGGTCAGCGGCGTTGGCATGCAGGCACAATGGTTGCATATC
>JAJYCY010000009.1:10578-53225 GCA_021778035.1 Pseudomonadota bacterium | reverse complement strand
GCCGATGCACCGCAGCAGAAATGCAGGATGGTTTCATGCGATCAGGTCAGGAATGGCAGGATTTTCTACAGACCGAAGGTGCAGTCCAGGTTGACGGCGAAGTCAGCCACTTCGGAGATCCCGTACTGGAACGCCGCACTGCCGGCGAGGGCGATATCATTGCCGATCTGTCACATCTGGCACTGATCAGCGCCGATGGCGAGGACGCCGGCAGCTTTCTGCAGGGTCAGCTCAGCAACGATATCCGCCTGGTCAGCGCCACACACAGCAAAATCGCCGGGTACTGCACCCCGCAGGGCCGCATGCTGGCGATTTTCCGGATTTTCATGCGCGATGGCACCTATTTCCTGCAGGTTCCAGCGAGTCTGCTGGAACCGACTCTCAAACGGCTGCGGATGTTCGTCCTGCGCGCAAAGGTCCGGCTTGATGACGCGGGCGGATCCTGGATGCGCATCGGCGTTTCGGGGCCAGGCACTCCGGCGGCTCTGTCGGCCGAAGGGCTGGTTCCGCCTGACACGGCGGATGCCTGTGCGACGGACCGCGGCGTCACTGTCCTGCGCATCGCCGGGCCCGTACCGCGGTTCGAGCTCATTGCCGCCGGTGAAGTGATGGCGCCGCTGTGGAAACGGCTGCGCACGCGGCTGACCGCGGTAGGTGCAGGGGTCTGGTCATGGCTAGACATTGCCGCCGCGATCCCCACTGTGCTGCCCCAGACCCTGGAACAGTTTGTTCCCCAGATGGCAAATCTCGATCTCGTGGGAGGGATCAGCTTCAACAAAGGCTGCTATCCCGGTCAGGAGATCGTAGCCCGCATGCACTACCTTGGCCGCCTCAAGCAGCGCATGGTCCGCGCCCGGGTCGATACCGGGACACAGCCCGGACCCGGAGCGCCGGTCTATGCACCGGATTTCACAGGACAGTCGGCGGGCACCGTGGTTGACGCCCGGCCCGCTCCCGAAGGAGGATTTGATGTACTGGCGGTCGTACAGCTGAGCAGCATCCACAACGGGGAACTAAAGCTCGACAGCCCCGCCGGCCGTGCTCTGAGGCTGCTGCCGATGCCCTACACGATCGAACCGGACCCGGCTGCATCGAAACGCTGACTGCGGCGAGGGGTCAGTGGTGCATCCCGCCGCCAGCGCCACGCTGCTGGATCACCTGGTAGAAAGTCTCGCCTTTTTTCACCATGCCGAGCTGTGAGCGTGCCAGATCCTGCACTGATGCCAGCCCCTGTCTCAGGTCAAGCACCTTGGCGGCGAGCGCACGGTTGCCCGTCTGCATGCTTGCATTCTGCGTCTGCTGGGCCGCAATCTCGCGTTTCAGCCGCACCAGGTTCAGGATACCGCCGGTTCCGAACCACAGCGCGTACTGCAGCAGCGCCAGCAGCAGAAAACCGACCACATACGCCGCGACTGTCGCGGTATCCTCGTGCGACCGCAGCCCGGGAATCCGCATTTCCTGCCACGGAACAAGACGGCCGATCATATCGCGGAAGCGCGCCCTGCCGGGCCTGCTGGCTGCATTCTGCATCTTCCGACTCCTTCCGCCCCTGCGGCGGTCTGCCCGGGAACATGCTCCCGCTGCATGCCTCAAAGTATATGCCAGTTACTGCCGGCAAACGGTCATCCGGCCCGCGACACCACCCCCGCATTCCTCGCCTTCGGAAATGCATCCAGTCCGGGATAAACTGCCTCGGCACCCAGCTCTTCCTCGATGCGCAGCAGCCGGTTGTACTTGGCAATGCGGTCTGAACGCGACATCGACCCGGTCTTGATCTGGCCGATTCCGGTCGCCACCGCAAGATCGGCGATAAACGTATCCTCGGTCTCGCCCGAGCGATGCGACATGACTGCTGTATACCCGGCACCACGGGCCATTTCGATCGCCGCCAGGGTCTCTGTCAGGGTGCCGATCTGGTTCACCTTGATCAACACCGAATTCGCGATGC
This sequence comes from Pseudomonadota bacterium, assembly GCA_021778035.1. GTDB lineage: Bacteria > Pseudomonadota > Gammaproteobacteria > Acidiferrobacterales > UBA6901 > JAJYCY01. The sequence goes on along the minus strand of JAJYCY010000009.1, from coordinate 51,277 downwards.
CACGCTCGATGCCCTGCTTCAAAATTGACGTATTCGTGACGAACACGTCGTCACCCACCAGCTGTACCCGGTTGCCCAGGGTCCGGGTAAGCAGGGTCCAGCCATCCCAGTCATTCTCGCCCATGCCATCTTCGATAGTGATGATCGGGTAGCGGTCCACCCAGCCACTGAGCCGGTCGATGAACTGGGCGGCACTGAGTTCGAGATGCTCCGAGGCCAGCACGTATTTTCCGTCCCGGTTGAATTCGGAGCTCGCGGCATCGATGCCGATAAACAGGTCAGTGCCTGCCCGGTATCCCGCCTCGCCTATCCCCTGCAATATCACCTGGATGGCGGCTTCATTCGATGCCAGGTCAGGCGCGAAACCGCCCTCATCGCCCACGGCGGTACCGAGCTTCATCCCCTGCAGGACCTTGCGCAGTGCGTGAAACACTTCCGCTCCGTAGCGCAGCGCCTCGCTGAAGCTCCTGGCTCCTGCCGGCAGGATCATGAACTCCTGCAGATCGACGCTGTTGTCGGCGTGCGCACCACCATTGATGATGTTCATCTGCGGCACCGGCATCACCGGAGCACGGTTTCCTCCGAGATAACGGTAAAGTGGCACCCCGGCATCGCTGGCAGCCGCGCGGGCACATGCCAGCGACACCGCGAGAATCGCATTGGCGCCGAGACGCCCCTTGTTCGGCGTGCCGTCGAGATTGATCATCGCGCGGTCGATCCCTTCCTGGTCACGCACGTCCTGGCCCCGCAACACCTGCCGTATGTCCGCATTCACGTGCCGGACTGCCTTCAGCACACCCTTGCCCCCGTAGCGCTTCGGGTCGCCGTCACGCAGTTCGACTGCTTCCCGTTCACCGGTCGAGGCACCCGAGGGAACCGCAGCCCGGCCGCGCTTGCCCGAATCGAGAACAACGTCGGCCTCAACTGTCGGGTTGCCGCGCGAATCAAGGATTTCGCGCGCATGTATTTCCGTAATCTTGCTCATCTCTCTCTTTATTCTGACTTGTAGTGATTCATGCCTGTCGCGGGGTTTTTCCGATCCTGCTATCCCGCGGATCCCGCCGACGTCCGGCCACCGGCCAGCTGCAATTCTGCCAGACCGGCGCGCTTGACGGCCGCGTCGATCTGCACCAGCGTGGAGAGCAGCATCTCCATGCGGTCTAGCGGCCATGAATTGGGGCCGTCGCTGAGCGCCCGGTCCGGATCCGGATGTGTTTCCATAAACAGTCCCGAGATGCCGACAGCAACCGCGGCGCGCGCCAGCACCGGCACATGTTCCCGCTGGCCTCCCGAGCGGACCCCCTGGCCACCCGGAAGCTGCACGGAGTGGGTGGCGTCAAAGACCACGGGACAGCCGGTTTCGCGCATGACCGCCAGCGAGCGCATGTCCGACACCAGGTTGTTATATCCGAACGAAACGCCACGTTCGCACACCATAATACGTCCGGCGCCCCCGGCGGCGCTGGCCTTTTCGACAACATTCTTCATGTCCCAAGGCGCCAGAAACTGGCCCTTCTTGATGTTGACCGGCTTTCCGGACGCGGCCACCGCCTGGATGAAATCAGTCTGGCGGCACAGAAACGCGGGTGTCTGGAGCACGTCGACCACCGCGGAAGCGGCTGCAATTTCGTCCTTTTCGTGCACGTCGGTCAGGACCGGAACCCCGATTTCACGGCGCACGCTCTCGAGAATCTTCAGTCCGCCATCGATGCCTGGACCACGGAACGACACACTCGAACTCCGGTTGGCCTTGTCATACGATGACTTGTAGATAAATGGAATTTTCAGGCGCGTGGTGATTTCCTTCAGCCGGCCGGCGGTCTCGTGCGCCAGGTCGACCGACTCCACCACGCACGGGCCGGCGATGAGAAACAGCGGCTGATCGAGCCCGACATTGAATCCGCACAGCTTCATCGCGCCACCACCTGCCGCTGCGTCTGGGCACTGCGGCGCTGCCTGGCAGCCAGCACGTATCCGCTGAACAGCGGGTGGCCATCGCGCGGCGTCGAGGTGAATTCCGGATGAAACTGCACGCCGACAAACCACGGATGATCTGCCATCTCGATCACTTCCACGAGGTTGCCGTCAGCGGAAATGCCCGAAAGCACGAGGCCGCTCCGTTCCAGAATCCCGCGATAGTAATTGTTGAACTCGTAGCGGTGACGGTGCCGTTCGATGATGACCTCCCTTCCGTAGAGCTCCCGCACCCGGGTACCCGGTGCAAGGTGGCACTCCTGGCCTCCGAGCCGCATCGTGCCACCCAAATCGCCGGATCCGCTGCGCACCTCGACGGCACCGTCGGCGCGTTTCCACTCGGTAATCAGTGCGATTACGGGATGCGGAGTGGACAGATCGAACTCGGTACTGTGCGCGCCCTCCAGGCCGGCCACCTGCCGCGCGAATTCGATCACCGCCACCTGCATCCCGAGACAGATGCCGAGATAAGGAATGCCGTGCGTGCGTGCGAAACCAGCCGCCCGGATCTTGCCTTCGATGCCCCGTTCCCCGAACCCTCCGGGAACAAGGACGGCATCGACATCCTCCAGAACTCCGGTGCCTTCGCGCTCGATGACTTCCGAATCGACATAGCGGATCTTCACGCGCGTACGGGTATGCAGTCCGGCGTGCGACAGCGCCTCTGACAAGGACTTGTATGATTCGGTCAGATGGACGTATTTTCCGACGATCGCAATCTCGACCTCGCCGGTCGGATGCTCCATCGCGTCCACCACCTGCCGCCACTCGCCGAGATCGGCGGCATGCGCGTCCAGCCGGAGCTTTTCGACGATGATGTCGTCGAGCCCCTGCTCATGAAGCAGCAGCGGGATCCTGTATATGTTCCCGACATCCACCGCCGAGATCACGGCCTTCACAGGAACGTTCGTGAACAGTGCGATCTTGCGCCGCTCGTCATCGGGCAGCTTGCGGTCGGCCCGACACAGCAGCACATCCGGCTGAATGCCTATGGAACGCAGCTCCTTGACTGAATGCTGGGTCGGTTTGGTCTTGATCTCGCCCGCCGCAACGATATACGGCACCAGCGTGAGATGCATGTATGCGACGCTGTCGTGGCCGAGCTCGACACCCATCTGGCGGATGGCCTCGAGAAACGGCAGCGACTCAATGTCACCGACGGTGCCACCGATCTCGACCATGGCGACATCCGCCCCATCTGCGCCCTGCATGATGCAGCGCTTGATCTCGTCGGTGATGTGCGGAATGACCTGGACCGTGGCGCCAAGATAGTCCCCCCGCCGTTCCTTGCGGATCACATTCTCGTAGATGCGGCCGGTGGTGAAGTTGTTGTTGCGTCCCATTGTGGTACGCACAAAACGCTCGTAGTGGCCGAGGTCAAGATCCGTCTCCGCGCCATCCTGCGTGACAAACACTTCGCCATGCTGATATGGGCTCATGGTGCCGGGATCCACATTGATGTACGGATCCAGCTTGAGCAGCGTGACCTTGATGCCGCGCGCTTCCAGGATGGCGGCGAGGGAAGCCGAGGCAATGCCCTTGCCGAGCGAGGACACGACGCCGCCGGTGACGAAGATGAATTTGGTCATGGAGTCCGTTTCTGCAGGGGCTTCCTCAGGATATCCGGCGCTGCACCGGTGAAGCCCGAACGGAATCACAGCCTACCAGATGCCGTGTTCGCACACAATGAAAATGCGCCTTCCGGGGCAACCAGGCACACTGCCGTGCGCCTGTTAGCATAACTCCCAGACCAGGGCCACGGCAGGCTCTTCATTCCGGGCAGCGAACGGCTCGCACACCCACAGATCCGCCACGGCCGCAAGCTCGCCTTCCACGTACACCAGCGGCAGGCGCTCCCGCAGCCAGGGCTCTATCCCAGCCGCCTGCAGCAGCTTCTTGAGCTGGTGCCGGTGGATCCGTCCCGGAAGCCGGCAGGTTTCACCCCCCGCCCGCAGGCGTACCTGCACGCTTCCGGCACCGAGACGCGCACGCGCAAGCCCCTGTCCGGTCGCTCCGACCGGGCGCAGGCAACGCCCGGACCCGGGAATGGTCAGCGGACTGACAAGATCCCAGTCGAGGCATAGGTCGGCCGGCACCGCCGCCAGTGGCGGCATGACATGCAGCTCGCCGCGGTAGCGGTGCACCTCCGCCTGCGGCCACGCAATGCGCACGTGGTGGGACTTCGAGTCACGCACGAGGCAGGCATCGATCTCCTCCAGATGGGTGGAGCTGGGCGCCAGAAATCCCCTCGACCGCAGCCAGAACCGCAGAACGTTCCGCCGCCGCGCTTGCGACAGGCCGAGCAAAGCCGGCACCGAAAGTGGCGCCGGATTCAGTCTCTGCGTGCGGCCGCCGGATGTCCGGCAGCCCGCCAGATCCTGGGCGGCAATCCCGTCCAGCAGCTCCGCAGCCTCGGCAGCATGTGCCGCACTGCGCGCGAGCGCGGCTTGCATCTGCGGCCAGTACTGCTGCAGTCCGGGGATGAACTGCTGCCGCAGCAGGTTGCGCCGGTAACCCGTCTCCTGGTTGCTCGGGTCCTCGATCCAGGGAAGCCCCTGGGCGAGCGCATAGGCATGCAGCGCGGCCCGGCTGAAGCCGAGAAGGGGTCTGGCAATATGGCCATCGCCAAACACCGCCAGACCCGGCATCCCGGCAAGCCCGCGCAGTCCCGCACCCCGGAGCAGCTGCAGCAGCACGGTTTCCGCCTGGTCATCCTGCTGGTGTCCGGTTACGAGAACACCCGCCCGCGGCACGTGGCGCATAAGCACCGCATAGCGTGCTTCGCGTGCGGCCGCCTCGACCCCCTCCCCCCGCAACGGCCGCACTTCGATCCGCTCCACACGGCAGGGGACGTCCAGGGCGGCGCAGGTGCCAAGACAGTGGCGCGCCCAGCCTGCCGACGCTGCCTGCAGTGCATGGTCGACATGCACCGCCTGCAGGCGTAGCGGCGCTACCGCCCGCAGGGAAGCCAGGGCGTGCAGGAGACAGTGGGAATCAAGGCCGCCGCTGTAGGCGACTGTAAAGGGGGTATCCGCTGACAGGCCCAGGTCCCCGAACAGCACCTGTGCCAGGGAAGCCGCCGAGAAGGGGGGCTCAGGTCTCGTCAAACTTGCCGTACTGCATGAGACGCGCGTAGCGCGCAGCAAGCAGCTGGTCTGCCTCCATGCCGGCCAGCTTTTCGAGGCTGGCCGCCAGCGCCTGCCTGATCGATGCGGCCATGGCCTCGACATCGCGGTGGGCACCACCGAGAGGCTCCGGTATCACCTCGTCGATGAGGCCGAGCTTCATCAGGCTGTCGGCGGTAATTCCCATCGCCTCCGCCGCCAGCGCCGCCTTGTCCGCGCTTTTCCACAGAATTGATGCGCAGCCTTCGGGAGAAATCACGGAATAGGTCGAGTACTGCAGCATCATGACCCGGTCCGCCACCCCGATCGCAAGCGCCCCGCCCGACCCGCCCTCGCCAATCACCGTGGCGATGATCGGTGTGCGCAGCGCCGCCATGGTAAGAAGATTGCGGGCAATGGCCTCGCTCTGCCCCCTCTCCTCGGCCCCCACACCGGGATAGGCCCCGGGGGTGTCGATAAACGTAAGGACCGGCATGCGGAACCGTTCCGCCAGCCTCATCACACGCAGCGCCTTGCGGTACCCCTCCGGACGCGGCATCCCGAAATTGCGCCGCACCTTCTCGCGCGTATCCCGGCCCTTCTGGTGTCCAATTATTGCCACCACGTGGTCGTCGAGCCGCGCGATGCCGGCGACGATGGCCGGGTCATCGGCAAAGGTGCGGTCGCCGTGGATCTCCTGAAAATCGGCGAAAATGTGTCCGATATAGTCGAGCGAATAAGGACGCTGCGGATGGCGCGCCAGCTGCGAGATCTGCCAGGGGGTCAGGGACGTAAATATGGATTCCGTGAGCTTGCGGCTCTTCAGGCGCAGCCGGTTTATTTCCTCGTTGATGTTCAGCTCGCTGTTCTTGTCGGCAAAACGCAACGCCTCGATCTTCGCCTCCAGATCGGCGATCGACTGTTCGAAATCGAGATAATTGGGATTCATGGCTTGGCCTGGCCGGAATTTTGGGCGTAGATTAAACGCACATGCTCCTGCCCTGCAAGCTGCGACAGGCGTTCGAGCACCACGCCGCTCGGTATGATGCGCCACTCCTCTCCGAGCACGATCTGCGCCTCGGCATCCTCGCGGCGGTACTGCAGGTGCACCGGGCACCGCCCGGGAGTGGCCGGTTTCAGGATCTCCCGCAGCTCTCCGGCAAAACCGTTCCCGGCCAGCTGCGCATCCACGTCGATTTCCAAACGGCTCGCCATTGCGTCGCGGGCATGGTCCAGATCGTAGATTCTTTCCGCGCTCATGCGGAATCTCCCGGTAAAATCATCCACGCTCACCTGCCCCTCCACGATCAGCAGGTTGTCCTTTCCGAGAAGCTCCCGGTGGCTTTCGAACTGTTCCGAAAACACTGCAAGCTCAAGCTGCCCGGTACGGTCGTCCAGCGTCACGAATGCCATACGGTCACCACGCCGGGTATTCAGCACGCGCATCCCTACTACCAGACCTGCCACCACCACGGTGCGGTCATCGACCGGCCGCAGCTCCGCCAGGCTGCAGTCCGTGATGTGTGCAAGCTCCGCTTCGTAGCGGCATATGGGATGACCGGTGAGATACAGGCCAAGCGTTTCCTTCTCCCCCTGCAGACGCTCTTCTTCGGTCCACGCAGCCGTCGGCGCAAAACGCAGCGCCTCCGCCGGGCTGTTTCCCTCGGAAAACAGGTCGTCCTGTCCGGCATCACGGTTCTTGCTGTACTGACCGGCAGCGGCCAGCGCGGTATTGAGCGATGCCATCATCGTGGCACGGTCTGGCCCGAGCTCATCAAGCGCCCCGGCACGGATGAGCGACTCGAGCACACGCCGGTTCACCCGCCGCAGATCGATCCTCCGGCACAGATCGAACAGATCCTGGAACGCGCCGCCGGCGCGGCGCGCTTCGAGCACCGCGTCGATCGCCGTTTCGCCCAGACCCTTGATTGCGCCGAGCCCGTACAGGATGGTCATGCCATGATCCTGCATGCCGTTTTCGCCGCCAGTTGCCGGGGCTCCGTCTGCCCCGCTGCGATCAAGCGGCACGAAGGCGTAGTCGCAGTGGTTGATGTCCGGGGGAAGGAGTCTGATTCCCATGTTGCGGCACTCGGCAATCATGGTGACGACCTTGTCGGTCTTGTCCATATCTGCGGACAGCACGGCCGCCATGAAAGCCGCCGGATAATGCGCCTTCAGCCAGGCAGTCTGGTATGCGATCAGTGCGTAGGCCGCGGAATGCGACCGGTTGAATCCGTATCCGGCAAACTTCTCGATCAGACTGAAAATGTCGGAAGCAACCTTCTCGCTGACCCCGCGGCCGGCAGCGCCGGACACAAACACATCGCGCTGCTTGGCCATCTCCTCCGGTTTCTTCTTGCCCATCGCACGGCGCAGCAGATCAGCACGTCCTAGCGTATAGCCCGACAGGACCTGGGCGATCTGCATGACCTGCTCCTGGTAGAGGATCACGCCGTAGGTCGGCCGCAGGATGGGTTCGAGGCTCGGATGCGGATACCTGATGCGCTCCCGCCCATGCTTGCGATTGATGAAGTCGTCAACCATCCCCGACTGCAGTGGTCCGGGACGGAACAGCGCCACCAGCGCCACGATTTCCTCGAAGCTGTCGGGCTGGATCCGCTGGATCAGATCCTTCATGCCGCGCGACTCAAGCTGGAACAGCGCCGTCGTGCGGCATGACTTGAGCAGAGTAAAGGTTTCCGGATCATCGATCGGTAACTGCTCGATGAGAAGCGGCGGCTCCCCGGTCCGGGAACGTGCGGCGTTGATGGTCCTCACTGCCTTGTCAATGATGGTGAGGTTGCGCAGCCCGAGAAAATCAAACTTCACGAGGCCGATGGTCTCGACATCCTTCATGTCGAACTGCGTCACGAACTGCTTGCTTCCCTGTTCGCAGTAGAGCGGCATGAAGTCGGTCAGCGCGCGTGGTGCGATCACTACGCCGGCTGCATGCTTGCCGGCGGATCGCGCCAGCCCTTCCAGGGCACGCGCCGTATCGAGAAGCTCGCGTACGTCCTCCTCGCCTTCATAGCGCTCGCGCAGCACCGGCTCACGCTCGAGCGCCTTGTCGAGCGTCATGTCGAGCTCCATGGGAATCAGCTTGGCGAGCTTGTCCACGTAGCCGTAGGGATGGTCCAGTACGCGCCCCACGTCACGCACCACGGCCTTGGCGGCCATGGTGCCGTGGGTGATGATCTGGCACACCTTTTCCTTGCCGTAGCGCCGGGTGACGTAGTCAATGACACGGTCACGCCCCTCGATGCAGAAGTCAACGTCGAAATCCGGAAGCGAGACACGCTCCGGATTGAGGAAACGCTCGAACAGCAAATCATACTTGATCGGATCGAGCGCGGTGATGCCGAGCGCGTAAGCGACCAGGGATCCGGCGCCTGAACCACGGCCAGGTCCAACCGGCACGCTGTTGTCGCGCGCCCACCGGATGAAGTCGGCAACGATCAGGAAGTAACCGGCGAAGCCCATCTGCACGATCACGCCAAGCTCGAGATCAAGCCGCCCCAGGTATTCGTGCGCACGCGCCTCGCGCACCTGCGGCGGCATAAAACCCAATCTCGCCTCAAGACCGGCGCGCGCCTGGGTGCGCAGCGCTTCATCGACACTCTGTCCGCCGGGCAACGGGAAATCCGGAAGATAGTTGTGCCCGAATTCCAGCCGCAGACTGCAGCGGCGGGCAATTTCGGCGGAATTCTCGAGGGCTTCCGGCAGATCGCGGAACAGCGCCTCCATTTCGCCGGGTGAACGGAAATACTGCTGGCCGGTAAAACGCCGCGGACGGCGGCTGTCACTGAGGATGCGGCCATCCTGGATGCACACCCGCACTTCGTGCGCATCGAAATCTCCGGGACGCAGGAACTGCACGGCATTGGTCGCCACGACCGGGAGTCCACGGCGCTGCGCGAGACTCACGGCAGCACTGTTGTATTCGTCCTGCAGTTCCTGGCCGGTCCGCTGCAGCTCGAGGTAATAGCGGTCGCCGAACCCCTGCAGGTATTCCGCGACCAGCCCTTCGGCCAGTTCATGGTTGCCCGCCAGAAGCGCCTGGCCGACATCGCCATCCACCGCCCCCGACAGCGCGATGAGGCCAGTACAGCGGGGCCACAGCCATTCCTTCAGGATGCGCGGCCGCCCGGCAAACTGGCCCTCGCCGTACGCAAGTGTCAGCAATTCACTCAGGTTGCGGTAGCCGGTCAGGTCCTGGCATAGGAGCACGAGCCGGCTGGGCCGGGAGTGATCCGCTGCCTGGTCCACCCACAGATCAGCACCGATCACCGGCTTGACGCCGGCAGCGAGGGCAGCCTGGTAAAATTTTACCATGCCGAACACATTGGCCAGGTCGGTCAGCGCCACAGCTGGCATGCCCTGCTCCACGGCTGCCGCAATCAGTTCATCGATGCGGACAATGCCGTCCACGAGAGAAAACTCGGAATGGACCCGCAGATGGACAAATGGAGCACTCACGGACGGTATTTCATCCTAAAAGGCGGCATCATGGGAAGCTTTCCGGTCACACTATACCGTGATCCACTGACCGGCAGGCAGACTGCAGCTGCCGGGTCAGGCACGTCCGTTGCGCAGCACCAGGACGCGGCGCACCGGGGCGAAGCTGCGCCGGTGGACGCGGCTCGGTCCGAGCCGTTCCAGCACCGCCAAATGCTGGGGCGTGGGATAGCCCTTATGCCGCGCAAAGCCGTATTCCGGAAAGATCCCGTCCAGCCGGCACATCTCTGCATCGCGTGCGACCTTGGCCAGGATCGAAGCGGCAGAGATTGCCGGCTCGGTGGCATCCCCACGCACGATGGCACGTCCGGCACAGGGCAGGCGCGGCAGCCGGTTGCCGTCGACCAGCGCCTCCCCGGGCACGGGCTGCAGCGCGCAGACCGCACGGCTCATTGCGAGCAGGCTCGCCTGCAGGATATTGAGGTGGTCGATTTCCTCGACCGATGCGCTCGCCACGGCCCAGGCGATGGCGCAGGAGCGGATCGCCGAAGCCAGCTCTTCGCGACGCGCGGGCTCAAGCGTCTTTGAATCAGCGAGCCCGCCCACAGGCCGGGCTGGATCCAGGATCACGGCCGCCGCCATGACCGGGCCGGCCAGCGGGCCGCGGCCAGCTTCGTCCACCCCGGCGACCAGCAGGGCGTCGGGGGCCATCATGCCGGAGCCCGGCCCAGCTCCCGGAGCACAGCGTCCGCGACCCGCGCGCTGGCGCCGCGCCGCAGCTGTTCTCCGATCTGGCCGAAAGCCAGCAACGTCTCGCGGGCGTGCACCGGATCAGCCAGCTGAGCCTCAATTTCGGTGCCCAGTTTTTCCGGTACCGCATCGCGCTGCAGCAGCTCGGGAACCAGCGCGCGACCGGCAAGATTGTTCGGCATGGAATAGTGTTTGATATGCGAAAAAATCCGGATCAGCATGTAGCTGAGCCAGGACATGCGGTAGGTGACCACCATGAGGCGCCGCGTGAGCATCGTTTCCAGTGTTGCCGTTCCCGACGCCGTCAGCGCAATGTCCGCCGCACCCAGCGCGTCACGCGAGTGGCCGTGCATGCGCGTAATCGGCAGGTCCCATGCACGGTTGCGCTTCACCGCCTCTTCAAAAATCTGGCGAGTGGCACGGTTGACAAACGGCAGTATGAACTGCATCTCGGGGTGACGGCCCTGCAGCCACAGTGCCGTCTTGACGAACATGTCGGCATGAGCCCGCAGCTCGCTCACCCGGCTGCCCGGAAGGAGCGCTACGATGGTCCGGTCCGGTGGCAGCTTCAGCCGTGCACGCATCTGGCGCATGTCCACTTCCGGCGGAATCTCGTCGGCAAGCGGATGCCCGACAAATTCCACCGGCACGTTATGTTTCTGGTAGAACTGCTCCTCGAACGGAAACAGGGTAAGCATGCGGTTGACGGCCCTGCGTATCTTGCGCACCCGGTAGCTGCGCCATGCCCATACCTGCGGGCTGACATAATGCAGCGTGCGGATCCCGGCGCGCCTCAGCGCAAGTTCCAGCCCGAGATTGAAGCCGGGCGAGTCAATGCCGATGAACAGGTCCGGCGGATTTTCCAGAAAATGCCGCCGCAGCCTGGCGCGGATCGCGCGCAGCTCGCGGTATCTGCCGATAATCTCCGTCAGCCCGAGCACCGAAAGGCGCTCCATTGGAAACAGGCTCCGGCAGCCGAGCGCCACCATCTCCGGCCCCCCGATCCCTTCGAACTGCACGGCCGGCAGCCGCCTGCGCAGCTCGGCAATCAGGCGGGCACCCAGCAGGTCGCCTGACACTTCACCGGCGACGACGCCAATGCGGACTGGCGGGATGATCTGCGACATTCCGGCTCGACTACCTTAGCGTATGATGCCGCGTTCCGACTGCCGGATGAATTCCGCGAGCTGCCGGACCTCCTCATGCTGCAGTGCCAGCACATCCAGCTCCTGCAGCGCCTGGTCCAGCTTCAATCCGGAACGGTAGACGATCTTGTAGGCACGCCTCAGCGACTCGATCGCCGTCTCGGAAAAACCGCGTCGCTTGAGTCCGCGCAGATTGAGCCCGTACGGACGGGCCGTGTTTCCCGAGGCCAGCACGAACGGCGGTACATCCTTGAAGGTAATGGTGGCAATACCGGTCATGCAGTGCGCACCAACGCGGCAGAACTGGTGAATCCCGGTAAATCCGCCAAGGATCGCATAGTCCCCGACCGATACGTGTCCTGCCAGACTGGCACAGTTGGCAAACACGGTCTTGCTGCCAACATGGCAGTCGTGGGCGACGTGTACGTAGGCCATGAAAAGGTTGTCGTCACCGATGTGCGTCAGACCCCCGCCGGCGACTGTGCCGCGGCTGAACGTGCAGTGTTCCCGCACGATGTTGCGGTCGCCGACCTCCAGGCGCGTCGGTTCGCCCGCATACTTCAGGTCCTGCGGGGCCTCACCGAGCGACGCAAACTGGTAAATGCGGTTCTCCCGACCAATGCGCGTCGGGCCATTGATTACCACGTGCGGACCGATCCATGTGCCGTCACCAACTTCCACCCCCGCACCAATGACCGAAAACGGCCCGACATGGACGTTCTCTCCCAGACTTGCGGAGGGGTCTATGATTGCCTGCGGATGAATCACCTACTCGAATTCCTTGTATGTGCACATCAGCTCCGCGCTGCAGCAGACCTCCCCGTCCACCTTGGCCACCGCGTTGAATTTGTATATGCCGCGCATCTTGCGCGTAAGCGATACCTCGATGCGCAACTGGTCTCCAGGCTCTACCGGGCGCTTAAAACGCGCCCGGTCGATACCGACAAACAGGTACACCGAGTTATGGGTCGGCAGGGTTTCCTCCGTCCTGAACGAAAGCACTCCGCAGGCCTGCGCCATCGCCTCAACCACCAGCACCCCGGGCATGACGGGGCGGTTTGGGAAATGTCCCTGGAAAAACGGCTCGTTAATGGTGACGTTCTTGATCGCCACCAGAGATTCGTCAGGGGTGTATTCCAGCACTCGGTCGATCAACAACATAGGATAACGATGCGGGAGATGTTTCAGTACGTCGCAGATATCCAAACTAGTCAAGTTCTTCTCCCTCGATTAACCTCTGCACCTTCTGTTCAAGTTCTTTCACCCGGCGTACCAGCGCGTCCAGCTGCCTGATCCGCGCCGCATTCTTGCGCCATGCACCGGCTTCTTCGCAGGAAATGGCCGATGAATAGACACCCGGCTTCGTGATCGACCCCGAAACCAGCGATGTGCCGGTAACATGCACATCGTCGGCAATTTCCAGATGCCCGGCGATACCCGCCCGCCCGCCGAAAGTGCAGCGCTTCCCGATGACTACGCTTCCGGCAATACCGACGAACGCAGCCATTGCGGTATGTTCGCCGATTTGCACGTTGTGTGCAATTTGGATCAGGTTGTCCAGCTTGACGCCATCGGCGACAACCGTGTCGCCCAGCGCGCCGCGGTCGATCGTGGTATTGGCGCCGACATCGACATCGTCACCGAGCACCACCCGGCCAAGCTGCGGTACCTTCACCCAGCTCACCCCGTCCCGCGCATACCCGAATCCGTCGCTGCCGATCACCGCCCCCGGATGGATGATGCAGCGCCTGCCCACCACACAGCCACGGCATACCGTCACATGCGCGACCAGCCGGCTCCCAGCCCCGATCTGCGCACCGCGGTCCACAAAACATCCGGGTCCGATGAACACACCCTCCCCGATAACCGCACCGGCCTCGACTACGGTCTGCGGCCCGATCCAGGCGGTTGCCGCGATCCGGGCGCTTTCAGCCACGGTTGCGCTGCGGTGTACACCGGGCTCCCACTGCGGATCCGGGTTCAGCAGTGCAGCGATGCGCGCAAAATACAGGTGCGGGTTGTCGACGACCAGGGCGTTGCCCGAAAACCGGCGGACGTCGTCCTCATTCAGGATGACCGCGGCCGCCCGGGTGGTATCCAGATACCTGTGGAAGCTCGGATTCGCCAGAAATGCGATATCACGCGGCCCTGCATCCGCAAGGGTCGCCACGCCGTCGATCTCCCGCGCCCCATCCCCGTGTACCCGGCCGCGGAATCGCCGCGCAAGTTCTTCAAGTGTCACCGCCACCATTGCCGATCCGGATTATCCCACATCTGGCGCCCGCAGGCCGCCGGGAGCCGGCTCAGGCACTCCTGCCGGCCGCTGCACGCCTCTGGCGCCGCAGCGGTACCGTCGTCACTGGAACGTCGTACCCAGAGTGAACTGGAACGTCTGGGTGTTATCTCCCGGCTTCTTGTTGAGCGGTTCAGCCACACTGAGACTGAGCGGCCCCACGGGAGAATACCAGTGGAAGGCAAGACCGGCCGCATAACGCAGCTGGCCGAGTTCCACCGGCTGCCCGGTGCCATACACCATACCGGCATCCGTAAACACACTCAAGCGCATTGACTTGTTGTCCGACGCGGTGCCCGGAACCGGAAACAGGAACGAGAGATTCCCCAGTATCCGCCGGTCGCCGCCGACCGGCAGGGTTGGATTCGGTCCACCCACGTCCTTCGGACCCAGGGATTCGGGACTGAATCCGCGCACCGTGCTGCTGCCGCCGGCATAGAAGTTCTTGTAGAACGGCAGCCCGGCGGTATTGCCGTAACCGCCACCGAAATCGTATTCGGCCCGCCCCTCGAGCGTATAGCGCGAGTTAAGCGGGTAATAACCGCCCGTCTTCAGCCTTACCAGGTAGTACTCGAGGTTACTGCCGGGCACCGACACTTCGGTCTGCGCGCGCTGGTAGGTTCCCTTCCGCGGGAAAATGGGATTATCGAGGGTATTGCGCTCCCAGCCGAACGTTCCCTTGACAACACTGTTGTCACCGCCGTACTGCGCGACAAAGTTCTGGGCCACGAGCGCGCTGGTGGGATTGACACTGAGCGCCACGCGTTCCACGCCCAGACCGATGCTCACGGTGCGGAAATTCCCGGTCGGAATGCCATAGACCACTGCCGCACCGACGGTGCTGGAATTGTAGGCAGCAATGTACGCCGCGGCCGCATTGATCTGGCTGTCATAGACAGACAGGCTGCGGCTTACTCCATTTTCAGTGTAGTACGGGTTGGTATAGGTGACATCGACATGCTTGTCGTAGCTGCTGGTATCGACGCTCGTGCTGAGCTGCTTGCCGGTGCCGAAAAGATTCTGGAATGTGATGCTTGCTGTTAGCAGCAGATGGTCCACGTCGGAATACCCGATTCCGGCCATGAAGTTATTGACCAGCCGCTCCTTCACATTGACGTTCATGTCGACCTCGTCGGAAGAACCCGGCACCGCCGGAGTCTGCACGTTCACGCTGTCGAACAGGCCCAGACGCTGCAGGCGCTGGCGCGAGAGCTTGATCTTGGACGCCGAGAACCAGGCACCCTCGAACTGCCGCATCTCCCGCCGCAGCACGTAATCATCGGTACTGTTGTTGCCGGAAAAATTTACGCGCCGCACGTACACGCGCTTGCCCGGATCAACATAGAAAGTAAAAAATACAGTCGCGTTCTTGCGATCGATCTTCGGTACGGCGTTGACATTTGCGAATGCATAACCGAGATCGCCGAGCCGCCCGGAAATGCGCTTGCTGCTATCGACCACTTTCTTCCGCGAGAACACATCGCCCGGCTTGATACTGATGAGCGAATCCAGGACTTTCTTCGGCAGGATGAGGTTGCCCTCGATCCTGTACCCGGCCACCTTGTAGCGGCGACCCTCGGTGATATTCACGGTGATGTAGATCTGGCGCCTGTCGGGCGTGATCGATACCTCGGTGGAATCGATGTTGAAGTTGAGGAAACCATGATCCTGATAAAAGGTACGCAGGTTTTCCAGGTCTCCGGCGAGCTGCTGCTTGGAGTACTGGTCATTCTTCGTGAGAAAGCTGAAGATCGTCGGCGTCCCGAGCTTGAATGTCCCGAGCAGCCTCTTTTCCGGAAAACTGTGGTTGCCGACAATGGTAATCTGCCTGATCTTGGCCACGTGCCCTTCGGACACCACGACATTGATGGCAACACGGTTGCGCGGCCGCGGTGTCACCGTGGTCTTGATCTTGACCGCGTAGTAGCCACGGGCGAAATACTGGCTTTTCAGTTCCTGCTCCATCTGGTCCAGCACCGACTTGTTCAGCACCCGACCCTCGGCAAGGCCGACCTGGGCCATGCCCTTCTTGAGCGTTTTCTTGTCGAGCTCCTTGACACCCGTGACCTTGATACTGGCAATCGAGGGTCTTTCGACAACCTTCACGATCAGCGTGCCGCCGCTGCGGTCAAGGGTCACATCGCGGAAAAACCCGGTTTTGAACAGCGCCCGGATCGCATCACGTGCCCTGCGTGGCGTGATGGTGCTTCCCACCTTGATCGGCAGGTAGTTGAACACGGTACCGGCGGAAATGCGCTGCAGCCCGACGACACTGATGTCCTTGACGACGAAGGATTCGATCCCATATGCAGGAGCGATAGACAGCAGGCACAGCAGCAGGACCGCGGGCAGTACTTTCATTATTAGGTGTCGGGTGGTGGTATTTGCGGGTTGGTTTATTGCAGCAGTCTGACAAAGTCGTTATAGAACGCGAGCACCATCAGTGCCGCCAGCAGTATGACTCCGACCTGCTGGCCCCAGTAAAGCACCCGTTCCGGCAGCGGCTCTCCCTTGAAGGCCTCGATCACATACACCAGCAGGTGCCCGCCGTCGAGCACCGGAACCGGAAGCAGATTGAGCACGCCGAGACTTACGCTGATCACCGCCAGAAACATAAGGAAGCGGCTGAAGCCGATGCGTGCCGTATATCCGGCATAGCGGGCGATGGTAATGGGACCACTGATGGCGTGGGTGGATACCCTCAGCTCCAGCATCTTCACGAGCATCCTGACAGTGACCGAGGTCATCAGCCAGGTGTCATCCACACCCTGGACCATGGCATCCACGGGATTGAGCCGCACCATCACGCGCATGCCGGCCGGCACGCCCGGCGGCCTGACGCCGATGCCGATACGCCCGATCCGCCGTCCGTGCCGCTCGATGGTCTCGGGGGTAAGTGCCACATCGACCGGCGATCCGTCACGCTCGATACCGAGCGTGATGCGGTGCCCGGGGTTCACACTGATGACGGAGACCACTTTCTGCCACGAATCAACCGGCCTGCCATCGATGCTGACCAGCCGGTCACCGATTTGCAGTCCGGCCTTGGCTGCCGGACTGTCCGCAACCACGGTACCGATGACCGGTATGATCCGCGGCGAATAGCCATAGAGTCCGGTCGCGCTTTCCAGCATACCGGAACTCAGGCTGCGGGCCGAGAGTGACGACAGGTCGAGCATGCGGGTCACGATCTGTCCCTGCGGATCACGCACCCTGAACCGCACCTGCGCCTTTGCAAGCGCTTCCGAAAACAGGTACAGCCGCTGCTGGTCCCAGCTCAGCGTAGGCCGGCCGTTGACATCGAGAATGTCATCGCCAGTCTGGAAACCGGCCTTCGCGGCAAGGGAGCCGGGAACTACCCGCCCGACAATTGGCTTGATGCCGCTGAAACCCACCATAAACAGCGCCCAGTACACCACCACCGCAAACAGGAAATTGAACGCCGGCCCGGCCAGCACCACTGCGGCTCGCTTGGCCAGTGGCTGGCGGTTGAAGGCGCGGTGCCGCTCGGCATCCGGCACTTCTCCCTCGTTCTCGTCGAGCATCTTGACGTAACCACCGACCGGCAGCGCCGCCACCACCAGCTCGGTGCCGTCGGTACCCATGCGACGCGACCACAGGGGTCTGCCGAATCCGACCGAAAAACGCAGCACCTTGATTCCCAGACGCCGCGCCACCCAGTAATGCCCAAACTCGTGGACGATCACCAGCACCCCGATCGCAACCAGGAACGCAAGCGCTGAAATAAGGAAATTCGTCACTGCACGCCTCGTCTGGGGCTGCGCGCGTGCCCGGCAATGTAGCGCTGCGCCACCTCGCGGGCACGCGCGTCGTCGGCGAGAATCACCTCGAGTTTGGCCTCTTCGTTTTCCGGAACCTGCGACAGTACATGCTCGATGATCCGCGGGATATCCATGAATCCGACCGCTTCGTCGAGAAAGGCCGCCACAGCAACCTCGTTGGCCGCATTGAGAATGGCCGGCGCGGTGCCTCCCCGGCGAACCGCTTCCGCGGCGAGCCGCAAACAGGGAAAGCGCTGCGGATCAGGCCGTTCGAAATCAAGCCGCGCGACTTCCACCAGGTCAAGCGGGCGGACGCCGGAGTCGATGCGTTCGGGCCAGGCCAAGGCATGAGCGATCGGCGTACGCATGTCCGGATTGCCAAGCTGCGCAAGCACCGATCCGTCCACGTAGGACACGAGAGAATGTATCACGCTTTGCGGGTGGATAACGATCTCGATCTGCTGCGGCGATACGCCAAACAGCCGGCAGGCCTCGATCATCTCCAGCCCCTTGTTCATGAGGGTTGCCGAATCGACCGAAATCTTCCTGCCCATCGCCCAGCGCGGGTGCGCACAAGCCTGCTCCGGCGTGACGCCGGCCAGCTCCGCAAGGGGTGTGGTACGGAACGGGCCGCCGGAACAGGTCAGCAGAATCCGGCTCAGACCGGGGATCGGCAGCCCCGCCCGGTAGCCGCCGGGCAGACACTGGAAGATGGCGTTGTGTTCACTGTCGACCGGCAGCAGCTCCGCGCCCGAGCGGCATGCCTCCTGCATCAGGATATGGCCAGACATGACCAGCGGCTCCTTGTTGGCAAGAAGCACGCGCTTGCCGCAGCGCACCGCTTCGAGGGTCGGCAGAAGTCCCGCCGCCCCGACGATCGCCGCTACCACGATGCTGCTCTGCGCCAGGGCTGCCGCCCTGGCCAGACCGTTTTCGCCCGACAACACCTCGACCTTCAGCCCGGCAGCCTCGACCCGGCGCTGCAGCTCGCCGGCGGCGCGCACGTCACGCATCACCGCCACATCCGGCGCATGGTGCCGGCACTGCTCAAACATCCTGTCGACCTGCTTATTGGCGGTGAGGGCGGTCACCCGGAAGCGCTGCGGATGACGCGCCAGGACATCCAGGGCATTCATGCCGATCGATCCGGTCGACCCGAGTATCGTGACACCCTGCATCCCTGCGGTACCGGGACCTCCGGGCACCGAGGGGGAACTCTGGAGAATGTTCATAGCAGTGGCCTCAGCAGCAGCCACCCGAGCACAAACGCCGGTGCCGCCGCAGTAAAGGCATCAATGCGGTCCAGTACTCCGCCGTGGCCCGGAAGCAGATGGCCGCTGTCCTTGACCCCGACAATGCGTTTTGCCCGGCTTTCCGCAAGATCACCCAGCACCGAAAACAGCATGGCTATCACGGCGATTGCCAACCACAGCATCAGCGCCAACGTGCCGAATTTCCATATGTACTTCCCGCACACCAGCGCGACCAGCGCGACCATGACCAGACCCCCAAGCAGTCCCTCAAGGCTCTTTCCGGGACTGACCTGTGGTGCGATCTTGGTCTTCCCCCAGGGTCGGCCGATAAAGTATGCACCGGAATCAGCGGTCCATACCAACACCATTATAAATAGGGTAAGCCCCGGACCACCGTCGCGCCGGGCGTGCACGGCAAGGGGCGCAATCCAGGCCGGCACCAGCATGAAGAAACCACTGAGCTGCCTGCCAGGAACCGTGGCGAGAAACCCCTTGCGCAGGTCGGGATAAAGGACGAGTTCGGAGAACTCCCAGATCCACCAGGCAACGCCGGCGATCATCACCGGCAGCGCCGGCGCCCGGTACAGGATCACTCCGGCTGCAAGCAGCGCGGTCACGTACAGCACCCGTGCCGCCGTGGCGTGCAAACCGCAGAGTACGGTCCACTCCCATGCCGCAGCGACGAAGAAGACTCCGAACAGCAGCGCGAGGGCGGGAGTGGACAGATGAAACGTCGCCCAGACCATCAGCGGCACCAGTACCGCGGCGGTCAAGACGCGAAGCCTAAGCACGCTTGCCGGTGCTCCCCGATGAAGCGGCCTCTATCTGCTCGCCGGTATGACCGAAGCGGCGCTGCCGTCCGGCGTACGATGCCAGCGCAATCTCAAACTGTGCACGATCGAAATCCGGCCATAGCACCGGAGTGAAATAGAGCTCGGTATACGCCAGCTGCCATAGGAGGAAATTGCTCACCCGCTGCTCGCCGCCGGTGCGGATGAACAGATCCGGCTCCGGCACCTTTGCCATGCTGAGAAACGGCTCCAGACTGTCCGGCGTGATGGATGCTGGATCGACCAGCCCGGATGCGGCGCGGCGCGCAAGTTCGCGGCACGCCTGAGCGATGTCCCAGCGGCCACCGTAGTTGGCGGCGATGGTCAGGGTCAGCGCCGTATTGTCGCGGGTAAGCGCCTCGCCCTGGCGGATGCGCTCGACCAGTTTGTCGCCGAACGCCACGATGTCGCCTATCACGCGAAAGCGGATATTGTTCGCGTGCAGCTTCTTTACCTCCTTGTCGAGCGCCATCCCGAACAGGTCAAGCAGCAGATGCACCTCGGTCTCGGGTCTGCGCCAGTTCTCGCTGCTGAAGGCAAACAGGGTCAGATAGCGGATGCCTTTCTCTCCGCAGGCGGCCACCAGATCGCGCACCGCCTCGACACCACGGCGGTGTCCTGCGAAGCGCGGCAGTCCGCGGCTCCTGGCCCAGCGCCCGTTGCCGTCCATGATGACTGCCACATGCACTGGCACCCCGGAAAGCGGCGGAATCGCCGCCGACGTGGATGATTTGATTGGCTCGGACATCTCGCTGAAACCTGATTCTGGGTCCGTTCACCGGACGGACCAGCCTGACGGCGCATCCCGCACGCGCCGTCACCTAGATCGCCATCAGGTCCTGTTCCTTGGAGGCGACCACCTTGTCCACATCCGCGGTAAATCGGTCGGTAAGCTTCTGAATCACTTCGTGCGCGCGCTTCTCATCGTCTTCGGAGATCTCCTTCTTCTTCAGGGCCTCCTTGAGATGGGTCAACCCGTCGCGGCGCACATTGCGGATGGCAATCTTCGCGTCCTCGCCCTCGGTGCGCACGACCTTCCCGAGCTCACGGCGCCGCTCCTCGGTGAGCATCGGAAGCGGAACGCGTATGGTCTGTCCCGCCACCGCAGGATTGAGACCGAGACCGGACTCCTGGATCGCCTTCTCGATGGCCTGGACCATGCTTTTGTCATACGGCGCGACAGCAAGCGAACGCGCGTCCGCCACGGTGATGTTCGCGACCTGGTTGAGCGGCGTGCGGCTTCCATAATAGTCCACGTGGATATGCTCGAGCAGGCCGGCGTGGGCTCGGCCGGTGCGGACCTTCTCGAGCGCAGATTTGAGCGTTTCGACCGACTTCACCATCCGGGCCTCGGCATCCCGGCTGATCCTGCTGATCACCTCTTGCATGATGTCAATCTCCGCGTCTGACCAGCGTACCTTCGTTCCCGCCCTGCACAATCCGCACCAGGCTTCCCGCAGCGTTGATGCTGAACACCCGCAGCTGCATGTTCTGCTCGCGGCACAGCGCAAGCGCCGTGGCATCCATCACTGCGAGCCGCTTTTCCAGCGCCTCGTCATAGGTCAGGACATCATAGCGGCTGGCATCCGGAAAGCGCATCGGATCCTTCGTGTAAACACCGTCGACCTTGGTCGCCTTGAGCACGATATCCGCTGCAATCTCTGCTCCCCGCAGACTCGCCGCCGTGTCCGTGGTGAAAAACGGATTCCCGGTACCAGCTCCGAATATCACCACGCGGCCGGCCTCCAGATGGTCCAGGGCGGCCCGCCGTGAATAGGGCTCGGCGACGACATCCATGGCTAGTGCCGTCAGCACAACCGCCGGCACACCCGCCTGTCGCAGCGCATCCTGCAGCGACAGAGAATTCATCACCGTCGCCAGCATGCCCATGTAGTCGGCCGTCGCCCGGTCCATCCCCCGGGCACCTGCAGCTACCCCGCGGAAGATGTTGCCGCCGCCGATGACAATCGCCAGCTGCACGCCGGCAGCAGCAACCTGCCTGATTTCACCGACAATACGCGCCAGCACTTCGCGGTTGATGCCATAGGCATCTTCGCCCATCAGCGCCTCGCCGCTCAACTTGAGCAGGACACGTCGGTATGCAGGCTTGCCGTGCCCGGCAGCGGATGGACTCACCAAGGTCCCTAACCTCCCCGTACCTGCGCCATGACCTCTGCGGCAAAATCGCCGCCGCCCTTCTCTATGCCTTCACCGACCTCATAGCGGCAGAATCGTATCACCCGGGCTGCCGACTTCTTGAGCAGCTTGTCAACCGTCACTTCCGGATCCTTGACGAAGGGCTGGCCAAGCAGGGTAATTTCGCCCAGATACTTGTTGACGCGCCCGACCACCATCTTCTCGACGATATCAGCCGGCTTGCCGCTGCCAGCAGCCTGCGCGACGAATATCTCCTTCTCCTTGGCGACGACCTCTGCCGGCACCTCGTCCCTGGAAACATAGGCAGGACGGCTGGCGGCCACGTGCATGGCCAGGTCGCGTCCGAGCACTTCGTCACCACCGGCGGTTTCGACCAGCACCCCGATCCTGCGACCATGGATGTAGCTGGCGACGTGACCGCCGCCGGATACGTAGCGCACGAAACGCCGCACCCCGATGTTCTCGCCAAGCTTGGCAACCAGCCCTTCGCGTACCTGCGAAACCGTTCCGGCAGCGTTCACGCCGCCGAGCGGAAGCGCACCCAGCGCCTCGGCCGTCGCAGGATTGCGTTCCGCGACGCACGCTGCCACGGCCGCCGCAAATGCACCGAACTCATCACCTTTGGCAACGAAATCGGTTTCCGAGTTCACTTCCACCATCGCCGCAATCTTCCGGTCCGGACTGAGGTACACCGCTACCACACCCTCCGCAGCGGTGCGGCCAGCTTTCTTCTCCACCTTGGCTCCGGCTTTCTTGCGCAGCAGCTCTATTGCCGCGTCGATGTCACCGCCAGTTTCCGTCAGGGCGCTCTTGCACTCCATCATTCCGAGCCCGGTGCGCTCTCTCAACTCCTTCACCTGACTTGCAGTAATCGTCATTACACGTCCCCGCTGAATCGATTTCTTCCGATGCGTTAAGAAAAAGGGGGCGAGGCCCCCTTTTTCTCATCCGCCCTAACCGGCCTTCCCTCGCCCCCGGGCGGCCGGAGCCTTGCCCCTTGGGCGTGCCGGGCGCCGCACGTCGGCGGGCGGCGGCGCCCCCCCGGTGTCACCACCGTCTTCCGGATCGAGTCCCGGCTCCGTTCCTTCACTGGCTGCAGGCGCCGCCTTGCGCTTCGCTGCAACCTTGACTTTCGCCGGCTCTTCGGCAATCTCCACAAACTCCTCGTCATCGGCCGGCAGCGGGATGGTCACGCTCTTGCGTCCTTCGATGATGGCGTCGGCGGCCGCCCGCGCATAGAGACGGATCGCGCGCAGCGCGTCGTCGTTGCCCGGGATGACGTAGTCCACCCCGTCCGGCTTGCAGTTGGAGTCCACCACGGCAACGACCGGAATGTTCAGCTTGTTGGCCTCGGAGACCGCAATGTATTCGTGACCGACGTCGATCACGAACATCGCATCCGGAAGTCCGCCCATGTTCTTGATGCCGGCCAGGCTGCGATTGAGTTTTTCGCGTTCGCGCTGCAGCAGCAGCGTCTCCTTCTTGTTGAGCTTGTCGAACGTGCCGTCCTGTTCCATCGCTTCCAGCGCCTTCAGCCGTTCGATGGACTTCTTCACCGTCTTGTAGTTCGTCAGCATCCCGCCGGTCCAGCGATGGTCGACGTAGGGGCTGACGCAGCGCGTTGCCTCCTCGCGGATGATGTCGCCAGCCTGACGCTTGGTGCCGACAAACAGGATAGTGCCCTTGTTCGAGGTGAGCCGGCCCAGGAAACCCATTGCCTCGTTGAACATCGGCAGGGTCTTCTCGAGGTTGATGATATGGACCTTGTTGCGCTCACCGAAGATGTAGGGGCGCATTTTGGGATGCCAGAACCGCGTCTGGTGGCCGAAATGAACACCGGCCTCCAGCATCTGGCGCATCGTCACTTCACTCATGGATTGTCTCCGGTCGGGTTTTTCCGCCGTGATCCAGGAACATCCAACCGCCCGGCAAACTCTGCCGGTCGGCACCCGGATGGCCATGGCCGGATCACGTGTGTGTTTTCCGGACCGAGCGGTATCGCCCGGCCGGGATTAACTGCCTGAAAACGCGGCTTTATACCATAATCATGGGTCCAGCGGCAACGTGTATCCATTCAGGGGCGGGTCCTCGGGCAACCCCGCCCGCCGCAGCGGCCCTGCCCCGTTCCGGGGGCGCTCCGCCGGATGCGCCGAACCCGGCGCACGCGGGCCGCACAAATGGGAGGTTTGGTGGCGTCCGTGATAAAGTGCCGCTATATCGACTGATTCCAACCCGGGGCTTTATCCCGGAATCCGGATACCCGCAGAACATGCCCGTCACCATAAAGAGTCCCGAAGAAATCGAGAAAATGCGTGTCGCAGGCCGCCTGGCGGCCGAAGTACTGCAGATGATCGGCCCGCACGTGCAGCCGGGCGTAACCACCGGCGAACTCGACCGCATCTGTCATGATCATATCGTCAACGTCCAGCATGCCATTCCCGCGCCGCTCAACTATCACGGTTTCCCCAGGTCGATCTGCACCTCGGTAAACCACCAGGTCTGCCACGGGATACCCGGGGAACGAGTGCTCAAGAAAGGGGACATCGTCAATATCGACATCACGGTGATCAAGGACCAGTACCACGGCGACACCAGCAAGATGTTCTTTGTCGGCGAACCCTCGATCCAGGCCCGCCGGGTGACCCAGGTGAGCCATGAATGCATGTGCCGGGGCATCGCGATCGTCAAGGCGGGCGTGCGTCTCGGCGACATCGGGCATGCCATCCAGACCCATGCCGAACAGAACGGCTGCTCGGTGGTGCGTGAATACTGCGGCCACGGCATCGGCCGCCAGTTCCACGAGGAGCCGCAGGTGCTGCATTTCGGGCAACCCGGCACCGGCATGGAGCTCGCACCGGGCATGACCCTCACCATCGAACCGATGATCAATGCCGGCGGCAGGCAGGTGCGGCTGCTGCCGGACGACTGGACGGTAGTGACCCGCGACCATAGCCTGTCTGCGCAGTGGGAACACACCATCCTCGTCACCGAGACCGGTCACGAAGTGCTCACCCAGCTCCCGGGAGACGGTCTGTAAAGGAGAGGGAGTCGTCCGGTACCGGACCGGCGGAATCAACCGATCTGAGGCCCCACGGCCGGCCAGGACCAGCATGTCCCTGCACAGACAGGATATATTTGACCCGCGGCAGTTTGATGCCAGTCTGGCTGCGCTTCCGGACGGCCGGCCGGCGACCGGGGCGCTGCCCCTGTTCCGTGGTGCGCTGCGCACCGGACGCGCACTGCTCAGGGAGCGCTATCTCGCTGGCGCTGCAGTCCAGGACATCCTGCACATCCATGCCTGGCTGGTCGACCAGCTGCTATCCCGTGTCTGGTCGCTGCACATGCAGTTCGCACAGGGCTGCGGGCGCACAGCGCTTGCTGCCGTCGGCGGCTACGGTCGTGGCGAACTCTACCCCGCCTCTGACATAGACCTGCTCATCCTGCTGGAAAAGAGCACACACCCGGGCGCCAGGGAATTTTCCCGGATGCTGCTCGGGTTTCTCTGGGACATGGGTCTTGAGGTGGGACACAGCGTGCGCACGCTGAAAGACTGCGTACGCGAAGCGCGCAAGGACATCACGGTCGCCACGAACCTCATGGAAGCGAGATACCTCTGCGGAGACGCGGCACTGTTCGACGAGATGCGCGCGGTCACCGGTCCGGACCGCATCTGGCCCAGCCGGAAGTTCTTCCAGGCCAAGCTGCAGGAACAGACCGAGCGCCACCATCATTTCGATGATGCCATCTACCGGCTCGAGCCGAACATCAAGGAAGGGCCTGGCGGCCTGCGCGATATCCAGATGATCTCCTGGGTGACGCAGCGCCAGTTCGGCACTGCGACCCTGCACGACCTGGTGGCGCTGCAGTTCCTGAGCGAGTCCGAATACCGCACCCTCACCCGCGGGCGGCAGCTTCTGGCACAGCTGCGCTGCGGGATCCACTACCTAGCCGGACACCGCGATGACCGGCTGCTGTTCGACTACCAGGCGACGCTTGCGCGGCACGCGGGATATGCCGACCAGCCCGGAAGTCTTGCCGTCGAGCAGTTCATGAAGCACTACTACCGCACCGTGAAGGAGCTGTCACTGCTCAATGAAATCCTCCTGCAGCATTTCCAGGAGGCCATTCTCAGCCCTGGCAGGAAACCGGTGCGACCGATCAGCCGGCGCTTCCAGGCACGCGACGAATTTCTTGAAGTAACCCGCAGGGATGTCTTCGAGAAATCTCCGTATGCGATCCTCGAGCTGTTCCTGGTGCTCGAGCAGCACCCCTCCCTCAGGGGCGTGCGCGCCGAGACCATACGGCTGCTGCGCGAAAACCTGCACCGGGTGAACAGCCGTTTCCGCCAGGACATCGCCTGCCGCGGCCTGTTCATGGAAATCCTGCGCCAGCCCCAGGGCATTACTCACGCCCTGCGGCGCATGAATGCCTACGGCGTACTGGCGGCCTACATACCGGCATTCGGGCACATCGTCGGACAGATGCAGCATGATCTTTTCCATGCCTACACCGTCGACGAACACACGCTGTTCGTCGTACGCAACCTGCGCCGCTTTACGGTACCGCAGTTCCGCGACGAATTTCCGATGGCAAGCCAGCTGATCCAGAATCTGGTCAAGCCTGAGCGGCTGTACATCGCGGGAATTTTCCATGACATCGCCAAGGGCCGCGGCGGCGACCATTCCGCCCTCGGCGAGGAAGAAGCGCGTGCATTCTGCGAAATCCATGGTCTCAGCGAATACGACACGCGCTTCGTCAGCTGGCTCGTGCGCAATCACCTGGTCATGTCCTGGACCGCGCAGCGCCGGGACATCACCGATCCCGGGGTAGTCCTGGAATTCGCCCAGAAGGTTGGAGACCAGGAACGTCTGGACAACCTCTACCTCCTGACCGTGGCCGACATGCGCGCGACGAGCCCCACCGTGTGGAACGTGTGGAAGGACCGCCTGCTGTCGCAGCTGCACTCGGCCACGGCCCGGGTGCTGCGCCGCGGCTTCGCACAGCCGATCGATCTCGAGGAACGCATCAGCGACCTCAAGGAAGAGGTCCTGCGTATCCTCGCAAACCGGGGCGCAGACTTTGATCTGGTGCGCCGCCACTGGGCGCGAATGGACAACGACTACTTCCTGCGCCACGAGCCCGAAGCGCTCGCCTGGCATGCGGACAAGATGGCCACCACCATGGTCTCTGACCTTCCGCTGGTCGCGGCCCGGTTCCACCCGGGTGCCGGCGGCACCGAGTTCCTGGTGTTCACCCCTGACCGCGACGACCTGTTTGCCGTGATCACCGGAGGATTCGACCGCCTGAACCTCTCGATCATGGACGCACGCATCCATACCACCGGATCGGGCTTTGCGCTCGATACCTTCGTCGTCCTCGACCACAACGGCAATCCGGTCACCGACCCCGGGCAGCTGGAACAGCTTGAAGCCGCGATGCGGGCCCAGCTGCAGTCGCCGAAACCCGGGCGGGACCTGAAAAACGCGCGCCTGCCGCGGCTGCTGCGCCATTTTCCGATCGCCACGAAGGTCAGCTTTGCCACCGCCCCTGGCGGGCAGCAGACGATGATGGAGGTCATCGCGCAGGACCGGCCCGGCCTGCTGTACCAGATTGCGCTCGCGCTGCAGCACTGCCGCACACGGCTGGTGACTGCCAAGGTGGCGACCTACGGGGAACGTGCCGAGGACATCTTCTACGTCGTCGACCGCGATGGCGAGCCGATCACCGACCCGGCGCGCCAGGCGTGCCTCGACACCGGCATCAGGGAGCGCCTGGATCCGGCAAGCGCAGGTGATGCGGCACAGCACGGCGCCCGGATCACTGAATTCTGACCGGCTGCGCGCGGACCGCGATCAGGCGTTCAGCGAGCTGTGCCGGCGTGAATACCCGAAGTAGATCGCCAGCCCGATGACAAGCCAGATCACGAAACGCATCCAGGTGATCAACGGCAGGCTCGCCATCAGGTAGAGGCAGAACGCTACCCCCAGCAGCGGTATCGCCGGGCTCCACGGGGTCCGGAAGGGTCGCTTGAGCTGCGGGCGGGTGCGGCGCAGGACGATGACGCCGCAGCACACCAGCACGAACGCGGCCAGCGTTCCGATGTTGACGAGCTCCGCCACATCTCCGATCGGTGTGAAACCGGCGACGGCGGCGATCAGCAGACCGCTCGCCAGAATCACCCGCAGGGGCGTATGCGTGCGTGGGTGGATCGCCGAAAATACCGGCGGCAGCAGGCCGTCGCGGGACATCGAAAGGAAGATGCGGGTAAGTCCATAGTACAGCACCAGCATGACCGTCGTGAGCCCGGCAATGGCGCCGGCCGCAACCACCGCCGATGCCCACCGGTAGCCGAGGCGCAGCATCGACTCGGCAACGGGCGATGAAACATTGAGCGTGCCGTAGGGCACGATCCCCGTAAGCAGTCCGGCAACGACTATGTAGATCACCGTGCACACCGCAAGCGAGACCAGGATGCCGATCGGCAGGTCGCGCGTCGGATTCACCGCCTCCTCCGCCGCCGTCGATACCGCATCGAACCCGATGTAGGCAAAGAATATCAGCGCAGCCCCGCCCATCACGCCATGCCAGCCGAACGGCATGAACGGGTGCCAGTTGTGCGGCTGCACGTTGGGCACCGCCACCGCGATAAAGGTCGCGATCGCCAGCACCTTCACCAGAACCATGATGGCGTTGAACCGCGCGCTCTGGCGCACACCGGCCGCAAGCAGCCCGCTCAGCGCGAGCACGATGAGCGCGGCCGGCAGATTGACGATTCCGCCATCGATAGGCCCCTTGAGCAGCGCCGCCGGAATGTGCAGCCCGGCCGCCGTCAACGCATTGTTGGCATATCCTGACCAGCCGATCGCCACCACGGCCACCGCCACTCCGTACTCGAGAATGAGATCCCAGCCGATGATCCAGGCAACCAGTTCTCCCAGGCCGGCATAGGCATAGCCGTAGGCGCTGCCGCAGCCCCCGATGCTGGAGGCCAGCTCGGCATAGGACAGGGCCGAAAATGCGCAGGCGAACCCCGATACCACGAAAGACAGCACGATTGCCGGGCCCGCCCGCGTCGCCGCCGCGATACCGGTCAGCACGAATATGCCGGCGCCGATGATCGCACCTATGCCGAGCAGCGTCAGGTCAAAAGCGGTCAGACAGCGTCGCAGGCCGGTATCGCAGTGCATGTCTGCATTGATCGGCTTGGTCCGTAACAGGCTCATCTCCCCTCCCTTCTGTCATTGTGCAAAATGTTGCTGCCGGCAGACGCTACAGCACCGCCGCCTGCAGCCGTACCGCCCGCCACCGCAGCCTTCAGCCGCGCCCGCCGGCTGCCGGGATGCGCAGCTGCATGCCGCTGAAGATCGTGCTGCCCCGCAGGCGATTGGCGTTACGCAGCGCCGCGACGGTAGTGCCATGGCTCTGCGCAATGCGCATCAGGGTATCCCCGGGGCGCACGGTATATTCATGCGGGGCGGCGGGAGCCCGCGCGATCCTGAGCGGAACGCCGCGTCTTGCCAGCAGCCAGGGCTCCGCCCGCCTCAATCCTTTGAATATGGCACGGGCGGTGGCCTCCTGGAAAACCGGGCTGCGCAGCCTGCGCTCGTCGCGGGGATTGGAGATAAACCCGGTCTCAATCAGCACCGACGGCACTGGCGACTTGAGCACCACGAAACCCGCCTGCTCGACCTTGCGCGAATGCAGCGGTGCCACCCGCTGGAGATAGGGCAGCATGTCATCTCCGAGCCTCAGGCTGTCGGCAATGGTCGCTGATTTCGTGAGATCCCCCAGTACCTGCCCCACTCCACTCTCCACGTCCCCCAGATTCACGCCACCGATCCAGTCGGATCCGTTTTCATTGCTGGCCAGCGCTTTTGCCAGCGCGCTGGTCGCTCCCCGCTCCGAGAGCGCGTAGACCGAGGCGCCACGGGCATCCGGACTGCGGCCAGGATCGGAGTCGGCATGGATGGAGATGAACACGTCCGCCCCGCGCGCCATGCGCCGCCGCGTGACCAGCGGCACATAGTAGTCGCCGGTACGGGTCATGATGGCCTTCATGCCGGGCTGTGCCGACACCAGCCGGTCAAGATCGCGCGCAATCGCGAGCACGACGTTCTTTTCTTCCGTGCCCATATGTCCGGTAGCGCCCGGATCATCGCCGCCGTGTCCAGGGTCGATCACCACCACAAATTCGCGCGACGGCGGCGCTATCTCCATGGCCCTGAGACGCGCCCGGTCGCGCGCCGCCTTGGCCGGGTCGTACAGGTCGATGACCAGACGGTGACCATAGGGGCCAGCGGGTCTAAGCAGGAAGCTGCGGGGCTGGGCGGCAAGCCGCAGATCGACGACAATCCGCACACCGTGGCCCGGACGGGGTCCGCTGCGCAGACCGGCAACGATCGCGCTGTTGTTGCCGAGCGCCGGCAACGGGTGCACGAGCCGTGCATCGTGCAGGTCGATCACCACCCGGTCGGGATTGCTGAGCGTGAACAGCCGGTAACCGACTGATCCGCTGAGGTCGAACACCAGCCGCGTATAATCGGGCGCCGGCCACATGCGCACATTCTCTACCGATACGACGCGGGCCAGACCCGGAACGGGAATTAGCAGAAGAACAGCGAAAAAAAAGAAGACGAGGCGTACCGGTCTCATTCAAGGCCGCTCAGGAGTGCCGCCCCGCCGTCACTGTTCGCAACCAGTTGCACGCTGCGCGCATGATCAACCCTGCTGATGAAAACGTCAATATCCGCTGCCGGCAGCATCGCGCCGCCGCGTTCCGGCCACTCGACGATGCATGTCGCATGATTTTCAAGATAATCACGAAATCCGAGAAATTCCAGTTCCGCGGGATCCTGCATGCGATAGAGATCGAAATGGTAGAGCCGGCCGCAATCAAGATCGTACGGCTCGACCAGCGTATAGGTGGGGCTTTTCACCGCACCTGCGTACCCGAGTGCGCGCAGCAGGCCGCGCACCAGCGTGGTCTTGCCCGCGCCAAGCTCCCCGTGCAGGAATATCACCGCAGCCGGCATCAGCCGCGCCGCGAGCGCCGCCCCCAGCGCTTCCATGCCCCGTTCATCGTCCACGCGGCGCACAATGCTCATGCGCGGGCCAGCTCATTTACCAGCACCCGCACCCGGGGCAACAGGTCGAGCGCCAGCAGTCCGCGCTCGCCATCACGCCGGACAGCCGCGTCGGCCGCCGCCGCATGGCACCAGACACCCATACGTGCGGCGTGCAGTGCCGGAAGTCCCTGGGCCTGCAGGCCGGCGATAATCCCGGTCAGCACGTCACCCATGCCACCGCTTGCCATGCCCGGATTGCCACGGTCGCACAGCCACACCGGCTCATCTCCCCCGCCCCACACCAGGCTGCCCGACCCCTTGAGGATGCATGTGCCGCCATAGCGCCGGGTGATTTGCCGTAGCGCCGCAAACCGGTCGTTCTGCACATCTGCCGCGGACCACCCGAGCAGACGCGCCGCCTCGCCGGGGTGTGGCGTGAGAATCCAGTCCTGACGCACAAACGCCGTGGCAGCGAGCAGATTCAGCGCGTCCGCATCCACCACCAGCGGCCGTTCGACCGTGCGCAGCACCGCCCACAGTTCCTGCGCCCAGCGATCCTGTCCGAGCCCGGGGCCGGCAGCAATGACATCGGCCCGTTCCAGCAGGACCTCCAGACCGGCTGGTCCGTCCACTCCATGGACGATGAGTTCGGGCCGCCCCTGGGCGAGGCACGCGGCATGCGCAGGATGGGTCGCGACCGTCACCAGTCCGGCCCCTGCCCGGTAGGCGGCCACGCCCGCCAGATGCGCTGCCCCGCCCATGCCCGGACCGCCGCCGACCACCAGCACGCGGCCAGCGCCTCCCTTGTGGGCATGCCGCGGCCGCGGATGCAGCAGATGGCGCAGGTTGGCCGGCACGATGCGCCGCGCAGCCGGCATCACCGCCGCGGAAATCCCGGCCGGCACATCGAGGCCGGCATGGCAGATCTCTCCGCAGCATTCACGCCCGAAACCGGTGAACAGTCCGGGCTTGAGAACGATCATGCACTGGGTGACATCCGCGCGCACGGCCTCGCCGAGGATCCGGCCACTGTCAGCGTCCAGTCCGGACGGCAGGTCCACCGACAGCACCGGCACACCGCAGGCATTGATGGCGCGGACCGCCGCGAGCCATTCGCCTTCGACCGGACGCTGCAGGCCGGTACCGAACAGCGCATCCACCACCACGTCGGCAGCCCCGAGGGCTCCGGCACTGAACGGTTCGACTGCCACGCCAGCGGCGAGCAGCCGTCCGCGGGCATGCGCCGCATCGCCCTGCAACCGCACATGCGGCGCCGGACTGAGCACCTGCACCGCCATGCCCGCCTCCCGCGCCAGGCGCGCTGCCACGTAGCCGTCGCCACCGTTGTTGCCCGGGCCGCAGATGACCGTGACCCGTCTGGCACGCGGCCAGCGGCCGCGCAGCAGCGTCAACACCGAGCGGCCGGCACGTTCCATGAGTGGTTCGGTCACCGGGCCGGACGTGGCGCGGCGCTCGATGTCCAGTACCTGCGCGGTACTGAACAGGGCTTCGGGCAGTTCCTCCATACGGGTATCATAGGGGACTAATGGCCATGGCTCCAACGCAGACGGTCGATTTCCACCGCCTGGTCCGGGACATACGGACGTGGGGGCGGTCGCTCGGCTTCGACCAGGTCGGCATCACCGGTATTGATCTCGCTGATGATGAGCGGCGGCTGCTCGACTGGCTGGCGCAGGGACGGCACGGGGCCATGCACTACATGGAGCAGCATGGTACCCGCCGCAGCCGGCCGGCGGACCTGGTTGCCGGGACGCTGCGGGTAATCTCGGTGCGCATGAACTACCTGCCGCGGGATGCGGCCGTAATGGAATCGGTACTGGCCGATCCTGCGCTCGGATACATCGCCCGCTATGCCCTCGGGCGCGATTACCACCGCCTGATGCGCACCCGGCTGCAGGCACTCGCCCGGCACATCGAATCAGTGACCGGGGCCTTCGGCTACCGGGCCTTTGCCGACAGCGCCCCGGTTCTCGAAAAACCGCTCGCGCGCAACGCCGGGCTGGGATGGATCGGGAAACACACCAACCTCGTCAGCCGTGACGCCGGGTCCTGGTTTTTCCTCGGCGAGCTGTATACCGACCTGCCACTGCCACCTGATGCTCCCGCAACGGACCACTGTGGCCGCTGCCGGCGCTGCATCGATGCCTGTCCGACCGGCGCCATCGTGGCGCCCTACGAACTCGATGCACGCCGCTGCATCGCCTACCTGACCATCGAGCTGCGCACGTCCATCCCGGTCGAGCTGCGGCCATTGATCGGCAACCGCATCTTCGGCTGCGACGACTGCCAGGCTGTCTGTCCCTGGAACCGCTTCGCGCCAACCGGCGCCCCTGCCGCTTTCACACCCCGTCACGGACTGGACGCACCCGCGCTGGCGGAGCTGCTGGGCTGGAGCGAAGAGGAATTCCTGCACCGCACCGAAGGCTCCGCCCTCCGGCGCATCGGCTACGAGTGCTGGCTGCGCAACATTGCCGTTGCCCTCGGCAACGCCCCGCACGATCCGGCTGCAGTGGCGGCGCTCACCGTTTGCGCGCGCAATCCGTCAGCGCTCGTGCGCGAACACGTACACTGGGCACTCGAACGCCAGCAGCACGCACCCGCATCGACTGCGGCCTGAGCCGGCACTCCAGCACCGCAATCACGTCAGGCGCAGGAAATGCTCACGGTAGTAGCGCAGCTCCGCCACCGACTCCAGGATGTCGTCCAGGGCCTTGTGCGTGTTCTTTTTCTCGAAACCGCTGTAGAGGGCGGGTCGCCAGCGCCTCACCAGTTCCTTGATGGAGCTTACGTCCAGATTGCGGTAATGCAGCCAGCTCTCGAGCTGTGGCATGAAGCGCGCCAGGAACCGGCGGTCCTGGCAGATGCTGTTGCCGCACAATGGCGAACGGTTCTTCGGAACATGCTTGCGGATGAAAGCAAGCGTCTGCTTTTCGGCCTCGGACTCGGTGAGCCCCGAGGTGCGCGCACGCTCGACCAGCCCGCTGGCGTTGTGCGTGCGCGTGTTCCATTCGTCCATGGAGCCAAGCACCTCATCGGGCTGGTATATGGCAAGCACCGGACCCTGCTCAATGATCTCGAGATTGCTGTCCGTGATGAGTGTTGCGATCTCGATGATGCGGTCTGATTCCGGACGCAGTCCTGTCATTTCCAGGTCTATCCAGACCAGAGCATTGGGGTCCTGCGGCATACGTTTTCTCCGGGTTGGGCTGGTGCTACACTGCTTGGCCGATCAATGATAGCACCGCCCGGCCGATGAACGCGTTTTCCGTACTTTTCCTGTGCGCACTGTCCGCCATGCTCCTGACCCAGATCTGGCTGGGCTGGCGGCACATGCGCCACGTGCGTTCGCATCGCGACAAGGTCCCGCCCGCATTCAGCGATCGCATCCCGCTCGCCGATCACCGCAAGGCGGCCGATTATACCGTCGCCACCACCCGCTTCGGCCTGATTGACGATGCTGCCGGCGCGGTGCTGCTCGTGCTGTGGACGCTCGGAGGCGGGCTCAATCTTCTCGACCGTCTGTGGCATGGCCTCGGCCAGGGGCCGGTCGTAACCGGAACCCTGGTCATACTGAGCCTGTTTCTGGCGATGGGGGCGCTGAACCTGCCGTTTTCGGTCTACCAGACTTTTGTCATCGAGGAACGCTTCGGGTTCAACCGTACGACTGCCGGAGTGTTCATCGCCGATCTGGCCAGACAGACACTGCTCCTGGCGGTGATCGGTACACCGCTCGTCATGGCGGCGCTGTGGCTCATGCACGCCATGGGCGGCTTGTGGTGGCTGTACGTCTGGGCGCTGTGGGTCGGGTTCACCCTCGCCATGACCTGGGCCTACCCGGTACTCATCGCGCCGCTGTTCAACCGGTTTTCGCCACTTGCCGACGCGGCCGTGAGGAGCCGGATCCAGGCGCTGCTCGACCGCACCGGCTTCCGCAGCAACGGCATCTTTGTCATGGACGGATCGCGACGCTCCGCCCATGGCAATGCCTATTTCACCGGCTTCGGCAGAAACAAGCGCATCGTCTTTTTCGACACGCTGCTCAAGACGCTCGGCGAACGGGAGATCGAGGCCGTACTGGCCCACGAACTCGGGCACTTCCGCCGCCATCACATCCGCAAGCGCCTGTTCACGGTCTTCGGTCTGGGGCTCGCCGGACTGTATCTGCTCGCCTGGCTCATGCACCAGACATGGTTCTACCATGGGCTCGGGGTATCACGGCCCTCGGTCTACGCCGCGCTGGCGCTGTTTCTCATGGCCGGACCGGTATTTGCATTCTTTCTCCAGCCGCTGCACGCCTGGAGCTCGCGGCGCCACGAATTCGAGGCCGACTCCTATGCTGCCGAACAGGCCGATGTGCAGGCCATGGTCACCGCGCTGGTGAAACTGTACCGGGAAAACGCCAGCACGCTTACTCCCGATCCGGTGTATTCGGCGTTCTATGATTCGCATCCGCCAGCACCGGTGCGCATTGCGCACCTCGAGGCCCTGGCATCCTGACGGCTGTTCCGTTTCACAACCACCGGAGTGTATGGACACCACCGATCTCAGCAGCAGACACTGCCGGCCCCATGCACCGGGCACCCGGGCGCTTGGCCACGACGAGGCCAGGGCGCTGCTTGCACAGGTTCCCGGCTGGATTCTGGATGAAACCGCGGGATCCATCACGCGCGATTTCCGGTTTGCCGATTACTACAAGACCATGGCGTTTGTGAATGCACTCGCCTGGATCGCACACCGCGAAGACCACCATCCGGATATGGAAGTCGGCTACAACCACTGCCAGGTGCGCTATAGCACCCATTCGGCAGGCGGGCTTACCGAGAACGATTTCATCTGCGCGGCCAGGATCAACCGCCTGCTCGACGGGTAGCGAAGGATACAGATGCCCGCCGCAAGGCCTACACCGCAGCGGGGCCGCCGCCTGATCGGAGTTCCCGCACGCGGTCGATTACCGGCTGCACGTCCAGCATGCGTATCGCATCCAGGGCACATTCCAGGGCCCCTTCCTGGCACAGGCCACTGATACCGGCCTGTTCATAAC
Source organism: Pseudomonadota bacterium (assembly GCA_021778035.1). Taxonomy (GTDB): domain Bacteria; phylum Pseudomonadota; class Gammaproteobacteria; order Acidiferrobacterales; family UBA6901; genus JAJYCY01. Next base: position 15,407 of record JAJYCY010000009.1, on the reverse strand, counting down.
CTGAAACAGCCGCTGCAATGCAGGCCGCCTTCACGGCTTCCGCCAGGCGGTGCCGTTCGGCATCACTTTCGCAACTCACCCGTCCGTCCGTCATCGTGCCCTCCTTCCGCCCGTTACTGCGCCGCTGCCGGCTGCGCCACATGGCCCGACATCATGCCGAACTGCAGCGCCGCCAGCCGCGCGTACAGCCCGCCCTCTGCAATCAGCTGCTCATGCCTGCCGCTGGCATTGACGCGTCCGTCGAGCAGTACCACGATGCGGTCGGCCTTGAGCACCGTTGCCAGACGGTGGGCGATGATAAGAGTGGTGCGCCCCGCCATCAGCCGATCGAGGGCTTCCTGCACCATGCGTTCGCTCTCGGCATCAAGCGCGCTGGTCGCTTCGTCCAGAAGCAGCACAGCCGGGTCACGCAGGATGGCGCGGGCGATGGCGATGCGCTGGCGCTGCCCGCCCGACAGGCGTACGCCGCGCTCCCCGAGGTCGCTGTCGAATCCCTGCGGCAGTCTGTTCAGGAACTCTGTTGCATGTGCCGCCTCCGCTGCTGCCCGTACCTCCTGGTCGCTCGCGGCGGGACGCCCGTAACGGATATTCTCCCAGGCATTCGCCGCGAATATCACTGCATCCTGGGGCACAAACCCGACGCGGCTGCGCAGGACGGCCGGATCCGCGTCGCGGACATTGACACCATCGAGCCGCACCTGCCCGGTCTGCGGATCGTAGAACCGCAGCAGCAGCTGGAATACGGTGGTCTTGCCCGCGCCGGACGGACCGACCAGCGCCACGCGTTCGCCGGGGTGCACGTGCAGGCTGAATGCATCGAGCGCCGCCAGTTGCGGGCGCGTCGGGTAATAAAAGGTGACCTGGTCAAATTCGATCTCTCCGCGCGGCGGCTGCGGCAGGGGCCGGACCGGGGAAGGTGCGACGATGTCCGGGCGCGTGGACAGCAGCTCCAGCAGGCGTTCGGCGGCACCTGCCGCGCGCTGCAGGTCGCCGACCACCTCGCTGATCGCGCCGACGGAGCCTGCAACCAGCACTGAGTAGAAAACGAACGCCGAAAGGTCACCAGCCGTAAGATGCCCGGCAATCACTTCCCGGCCGCCGAACCACAGGATCACACCGACTGCCGTGAACACGATCAGGATCACGAATGCCGTGAGCAGGGCGCGCTGTCGGATGCGACGGGTCGCCGTGGAAAAGGCTGCCTCCACGCAATCGCGGAACCGGCTGCGGTCGAGGTCCTCATGGCCGAATGCCTGCACGGTCCGGATCGCATGGATCGCTTCCTCGCCATAGGCTCCGACGTCGGCGATGCGGTCCTGACTGGCCCGCGACAGGCGGCGCACCCGTCTGCCGAAGACCAGGATGGGAACCACGACCAGCGGCACTCCGACCATCACCAGACCGGTCAGTGCCGGACTGGTCACGGCAAGCATGACCGTGCCACCGACGAACAGCAGTACGTTGCGCAGCGCAAGCGACGCCGACGACCCGACAACCGTCTCGAGCAGCGTGGTATCCGCGATCAGGCGCGACAGGATTTCTCCGGTGCGCGCCACCTCGAAAAATCCCGGACTGAGGCCAAGCACATGGCTGAAAACCGCTTCGCGGATATCGGCGCTCACCCGCTCCCCGATCCAGGACACCAGATAGAAGCGCACACCGGTGGCCACGGACATCATGACCACCACCGCAAGCAGTGCGATCAGCATGTGGTCCAGCACCGCGGGATTGCCCGCGGCAAATCCGCGGTCAACCAGGAGCCGCAGTCCCTGGCCTACGGCGAGCACAGTGCCGGCTGCAATGACCAGCGCCACTGACGCCACAACCACCCTTGCGCGGTACGGCCGCAGAAAGCCGAGGATCGGCGCGATCTGCCGTATGGCCGCGGGCGGGCGGCGAGGGGCTGCTGCGGCTGGAGAGGGATCCCGGGAATCTGGCATTGGATGACCGCTAACGGGGGCGCCGCCGGGCAGCGGCACGAACTTCAGGCTTCGCGCCGGCCGCTGAATGCCCGTGCCAGCGTACCGCGGTCGGTGTATTCAAGCTCCCCGCCAAGCGGCACGCCGTGCGCGATGCGGGTGACATAGATCCTGCGTTCGCGCGCAAGCTCACCGATATAGTGGGCGGTCGCCTCACCTTCCACGGTAAGATTGGTCGCCAGTATGACCTCCCTGACACCGCCCGCATCGAGCAGGGCTTCAAGGCGCGGAATGCCCAGCTCCTCGGGGCCGATCCCGTCAAGCGGCGACAGATGACCCATCAGCACGAAGTAGCGCCCATTGTAGGCACCGGACTGCTCCAGCGACGCAAGATCAGCCGGAGATTCGACCACGCACAGCAGACCCGGATCACGGCGCACGGAGGAACAGAGCGTGCAGATTTCCTGCTCGCTCAGGTTGTTGCAGCGCCCGCACCGCCGGACCCGCTCTATCGCGCTTCCCAGCGCTTGCATGATGAGCCGGGCGCCGTCGCGGTCACGCTCCAGGAGATGGAACGCCATGCGCTGGGCGGTCTTCGGCCCCACACCGGGCAGGCGCCGCAGCGCCTGCTTGAGATCCTCGATTGCCGGAGAGTCAGACATCGTCTGTATCAGAACGGCAGATTCAGCCCGGGGATATTGAAACCGGCGGTCAGACCCGCCATCTTCTCCTGGCTCGTCTGCTCGGCTTTGCGCACCGCGTCGTTCATTGCCGCCGCTACAAGATCCTCCAGCACTTCGCGATCATCCTTCATCAGCGACGGATCGATCTGCACGCGTCGCACATCGTGGCGGCAGGTCATCGTCACCGTCACCATGCCGCCGCCGGCATTGCCGGTGACCTCGATCTGGGCGAGCTGCTCCTGCGCCTTGCGCAGGCTTTCCTGCATCACCTGAGCCTGCTTCATGAGATTGCCCAATCCACCTTTCATCGACGTCTACCTCCAGTCATTTTTGCGTGATCTCAGAGCTTGGAACGGACCGATCCCGGACTGACACGCGCATTGAATGTCTCTTCCAGCACCCGCACGTTGGGATCGCCGTCGATGGCGCGCGTCGCGGCCTGGATGCGCTCCTCGCTCACCCGGCTTCTGGTCCGTGCCGGTGTTTCCGAGGCCGGTACACCCACCTGCACACGCAGGCTCACTGTACGTCCCAGGTGCTCCTCGAGCGCCTGCCGCAGCGCCCCTTCACGGTCCTTGTTAAGCAGGTGTCCCATGCCCTGGTCCAGCGTCAGAATAAACGTATCGCCGCTGTCCGAATCCAGAGTCGTGTGACTCGCGAGTTCGCGCATCAGTCCCGAGAGTTTCAGCTGCGCGACAATATCCGGCCAGCTGCCGCTACCGGCCGGCCGCACACCGCCGGCCGCCGGCGCAGCCGTCTCGCCGGACGGATTCCTGGCCGCAGGTGCCCGTCCCTGGAGTGCGGAAGCTCCCGTGCCCTCCTGCGCAACCTCTTCCCGGACCGTGCCAGTCCCGGCGGCTGCCGGCACTGGCCGGAATGCAAGCATCCTGAGCAGCGTCATCTCCAGGCCACTGCGGGCGTCCGCCGCCTGTGGCAGATCGCGCCGGCCGGCAACGCCGATCTGGTAATAGAGCTGCACATCCTCCGGAGTCATGGCACGTGCCTGCGCCTGCAGCTGCTCCGCGTCCGGTGCACCCGGATCGATCACTTCCGGCGCCACCTGTGCCAGCGCAATGCGATGCAGCCGGGCCAGCAGCTCGCGCAGTACACCGTCGCAATCCATGCCGTGCGCGGACGAATCCGCAACTGCCGCCAGCACGCCGCCGGCATCACCGGCGGCGAGCGCGCCAAGCAGGCGCTCGATCACCGCGCTGTCGATCGTGCCCAGCATGTCCCGCACTTCGTGTTCGGCGACCCGTCCGCCGCAGTAGGCGATGGCCTGATCCAGCAGACTCAGCGCATCGCGCATGCTCCCGTCCGCGGCATGCGCCAGCAGTGCGAGCGCCGGTGCTTCCGCAGCGATTCCCTCCGCATCCACTATATGCGCCAGCTGCGCCTCGATCAGCTCCGGCGACAACCGCCTGAGATTGAACTGCAGGCAGCGCGACAGCACGGTGACCGGAAGCTTCTGTGGATCCGTGGTCGCGAGCAGGAACTTGACGTGCGGCGGAGGTTCCTCGAGCGTCTTGAGCAGCGCATTGAAGCTGTGGGTCGAAAGCATGTGCACCTCGTCGATGAGGTACACCTTGAAGCGGCCGCGGGTCGGCGCGTACTGGACGTTCTCAAGCAGCTCGCGTGTATCATCAACCTTGGTGCGCGACGCGGCGTCGACCTCGATCAGGTCAACGAACCGGCCCTCGTCTACCTCTGTGCAGGCCTTGCACCTGCCGCAGGGTCTGGAGCTTACACCGCTCTCGCAGTTCAGTGATTTCGCCAGAATGCGGGCGATCGTGGTCTTGCCGACACCACGCGTACCCGTGAAAAGAAAAGCATGGTGCAGACGGTTGCTGTCGAGGCCGTTGACAAGCGCACGGACCACATGCTCCTGGCCGACCAGATCGGCAAACTGGCGCGGACGCCACCTGCGTGCCAGCACCTGGTAGCTCATGCCTGAACGTTCCTGGACATTCAAATCTGCCCGAATCCGGAAAAAAATATGGGTGGCGGCTCCGGCCGGCCGCACTCCGCACCCGAAGTGACTGCTGCGGCTGCTTCCTTCCGGACCTGACCGGGTTCACAATCCTTCGTCGCGGAGGGACCGACCGTCGCCGCCGTGACCGCTGATAACGAGTAGCAATGTCCTGTCTGCCAGTCCGCCAGCAGTCTGCCGGACGCCACGGCAATGGCATAGTCTACCTGTCCGGGTTGTCCGGGTAAACGCGACGAC
>JAJYCY010000009.1:0-10478 GCA_021778035.1 Pseudomonadota bacterium | reverse complement strand
CCCGACACCTTTCAGGAACACGGCCCGGATAATGACCAGAAAATAGCGCAGCGGATTGATCATCGTGAACCACTGCAATGCCTTCGGCATGGCCGCAATGGGAAAGGCGAACCCCGAGAGAATGAAAAACGGGTTCAGCAGAAAGAAATTGAGGGCGAATGCCTGCTGCTGGGTGCGCGAAAACGTGGAAAGAAGCAGTCCCATGCCGACTGCGGCCATCAAAAACAGCGACGCGCCCGCCACCATTACCAGCGGGTTGCCCACAAATGGCACATGAAACCACAGAATGCCGAAGGCGCTGACAAGGACGATGTCGCCGAACCCGATCAGGAAAAACGGCACCGTCTTTCCGAGAATGAATTCGAACGGACGGATCGGACTCACCATGATCTGCTCGAGGGTTCCAACCTCGCGCTCACGCACCACGGCGAAGGCGGTCAGACTCACCACCTGAAGCAGCGTCAGCGTTCCGATCACCCCGGGAATGAAAAACCAGCGCTCGTTGAGCCCCTGGTTGAACCACGGCTGCGGTTCGAGCCTGATGCCGGCCACCGGCACCGCCGGCCCGCCGCCCCGCGGAGCCGCCCGCGCCGCCCATTCGGACGAAAAATCTGCCGAGATCTGGCTGATGTACCCAAGGGCGATCAGTGCAGTGTTGGAATTGGTCCCATCGACGATGACCTGCAGCGGCGCGCCGCGTCCGTCCTGAAGGTCGCGGCTGAACCCGGCCTGGATGACGATCGCGATGACCGCCCGGTCATGGATAATGTCGCTCGTGACTTCGCGCCGGCTGCGCGCCATATCGACAATATTGAACCGCGAGGTGGCGACGAAATGCGAAATCAGGCTGCGGCTCGCGCGGCTCTGATCCAGGTCGAGAACCGTGGTGGCCACGTGACGCACCGTGAAAGTCGCGGCATACCCGAAGACCACCATCTGAATGACGAGCGGAACGATCAGCCGGAACATCATCCAGCGGTCGCGCCGAAGCTGGAGAAATTCCTTCATCAGCATCACTGACAGGCGTTCGAACATGGATTAGAGCCGTTTTTCAAACGCGCGGGAAGCAAGCCAGATGATGACGACGGCATATACCGAAAGCCCGAGCATCGGCGCCCACAGGTCGGCAAGCCCGCTGCCCTTGAGAAAGATTCCGCGCAGGATGGTGACGTAGTAGCGCGGATAGACGACGTAGGTCAGGGCACGGATCGCGGCCGGCATCTGGTCTATCGGAAACGTGTATCCGGAGAGAAGCGTGGTCGGGAGCATTGTCACCATCAGTGCGATCTGGCTCGCCCCGAGCTGGCTGCGTATGCGCACCGAGATGAGATAACCGATCCCGAGCACCACCAGATTGAACAGCGCAGTCGTCAGGAACAGCGCCGCCACGTTGCCCCGAAACGGGACTTTGAACCAGAATATGGCTGCCGCGAGACAGAACGCAGCATCGAGCAGGCCGATGACAAAATAGGGGATCAGCTTGCCGAGCATCACCTCCAGCGCGCTCACCGGTGTCGAAATAAGCTGCTCCATCGTCCCGCGCTCCCACTCCCGGGAGATGGTGAGCGAGGTAAGCTGCGCCCCTACCAGCGCCAGGATCACCGCCACCACCCCGGGGATGATGAAATAGCGGCTGTCGAGAGTCTCGTTGAACCACACGCTGGGATCGAGCTCGACAGTCCCTACCTGCGATGGATGCACCCCGTGCGCCGCATCCCACTGCGCGGAGATCTGCGCATTGGCCTGCGCCACCACACCCTGCGCGTAACCGAGAGCGATATTGGTGGTATTGACGTCGGTGGCGTCGAAGATCGCCTGCACCGGCGCGCTGCCGGTAGATGCAAGCGTGCGCGAGAAGTTTGCGGGAATCACGATCGCGGCAATGCATTCGCTACGGTCCATCGCCCGCGCAATTCCGGAATACCGCGAGATGACGTGGCTCACGGAAAACCAGCCCGACGACACGAAGCGCTCGGCCACCGCGCGGCTCGCCTGGCTGTTTTCCTGGTCGTACACGCATAGCGGCACGTGACGGATATCAAGACTCACCCCGTAACCGAGAATGGCCATCTGCATCACCGGCATCAGCAGCGCCACGGCGAGGCTGCGCGGGTCACGCCATACCTGGAGAGTCTCCTTGAATGCCATCGCCAGCAGTCTGCGGATGTTCACGATGTCACCCTCCGCTCAGCCCCGCGCGCCACCAGCTGCACGAAGACATCTTCCAGGCTTGGCAGGATCTCGCGTACCGAATCGGCCTGCACGCCATGATCGGCAAGCAGGCGGCTGAGCTGTGTGGCGTCCGGGCCGTTTTCCGTCATGACCACATGCAGTCTGTCACCGAAGATTGCGGCTTCGGCGACCCCGGCCATGCCGGCCAGCGCTTTCAGCGCGCCACCGAGCGGCATGCAGCGCACCTCATAGAGCTTTCCCCGCAGATGATGCCCGCGCAGCTCCCCGGGTGTACCGATGGCGACAAGCTTTCCGCGGTCGATCAACGCCACCTGGTTGCAGTATTCGGCCTCGTCCATGTAATGCGTCGAAACCAGGATCGTAACGTGTTCGGCGGCCAGCTCATGGATGAGATCCCAGAACTGCCGCCGTGCCTGCGGCTCGACGCCCGACGTCGGTTCGTCCAGGAACAGCACCGGAGGCCGGTGCAGAATGGCGCAACCAAGTGCCAGACGCTGTTTCCACCCGCCGGCGAGCGTACGCACCAGCGCATCCTCGCGACCTTCCAGGCCCGCCATGGAAATGGCAAAGCGCATGCGCTCTGCGGACTGAGCCTTCGGTACGCGGTAGATGCCGCCGAAAAACCGCAGGTTCTCGCGCACGGTCATGTCCCCGTAGAGCGAAAATTTCTGCGACATGTAGCCGATATGCGCGCGCACCGCTTCCGGTTCCCGGCCGACATCGAACCCTGATACCGATGCCCGGCCGGCTGAAGGAACCAGCAGGCCGCACAGCATCCTTATGGTGGTCGACTTTCCGGCGCCGTTCGGGCCGATGAATCCCACGACCTGGCCTTTTCCGATCCGCAGGTCAAGGTGGTCAACCGCAACAAAATCTCCAAACCTCTTGGTCAGGCCCTCCGCCAGGACCGCCGGCATGTCTTCGCCAGCGTTCATCGCGGCCCATCCGGGCCGGCAGAACTGCGACCCGCATCCCGCAGCTGTTGTCGCCGCGTCACGGCTGCCTGTCCTGCCCCAGAAGGGCGACAAAGACGTCCTCGATGCCAGGTTCCGCCGGATCGATCCGCAGCTGCGGAACGCCGCGTTCGCGGAGCAGCGCCTGCAGCTCGGGAATGCGCCTCGGCGCGTCGTCCACCCGCACATGTACGCGGTCACCCATGAGCAGGATCCCCAGTACACCCGGCGTGCCGGCGAGCACATCGCGCACCCCGCGGGGGTCGGTCGCCGGAATGGCCAGCAGCGCGCCGGGCATCATCGCCTTGAGCCGTGCCGGCGTATCACAGTACCGCACAGCTCCGGCATGCAGCAGCGCGAGCCTCGAACAGCGTTCGGCCTCGTCCATGTAGGCGGTGGAAAGCACGATGGTCACGCCGCTCTCGCGCAGATCATAGAGGATCGCCCAGAAATCGCGCCGCGATACCGGATCCACGCCCGTCGTCGGCTCATCCAGCAGCAGCACCTTCGGGGTGTGGATCAGGGCACAGACCAGGCCGAGCTTCTGCTTCATGCCTCCGGACAGCTGCCCGGCGAGACGGCGCCGGAAAGGCAGCATTCCAGCCGCGCCCAGCAGCTGCTCGCTGCGCGCTGCGCGTTCCCGCCGCGGGACCCCGAAAAGCTCGGCATAGAAGAAAATGTTCTCCCCTACCGTAAGATCCTCGTACAGTCCGAAGCGCTGCGGCATGTAGCTCAGGTGCAGTTTTGCGCGCTCCGGATCGGCCGCAACGTCCACACCATCCACTGCGATCTCGCCCTGGTCAGGCTGCAGCACCGCCGCGAGCATCCGCATGGTGGTGGTCTTGCCTGCGCCATCCGGCCCGACGAGGCCGAAGATCTCGCCGCGCGATACATCGAAACCGACTTCACGCACCGCCTGCACCGGGCCGAAACTTTTGGTGAGCCCGTGGACCCGGATGGCGGCCCCGTCCGGCGCTGCCATCATTTCCCCGCGGGCAGCAGCGGGATCACTGAATCCGCCGGCATGCCCGGAAGCAGCTCGTGGGTGGGATTGGCGATATCGATGCGAATCCGGTAGACAAGGGAAACCCGTTCGGCATGGGTCTGTACGGTCTTCGGGGTAAACTCGGCCTGCGAAGCGATGAATGCGATGCGCCCGTGATAGACCTTTCCGGGATAGGTATCCGTGGAGACGGTAACCGCCTCCCCGAGACGGACCTCGCCAAGATTGGTTTCGTTGACGTAGGCGCGAAGCCATACGTGGTCGAGGTCGTCCAGCGTGAAGATCGCCACACCCGGCGCCGCGAGCTCGCCGGGCTCGGCCTCGCGCACGGCCAGCACCCCGCTGAACGGAGCCCGCAGGGTCGCATAGGACACCGTCACCTGGTCGAGCTGCACCTTTGCGCGGCTTGTCGCGACACTGGCGCGCGCCAGCCGGATGTTCTCTTTCGCCACACCGACGAGCGCCTGATCACGCTGCAGCACCGCCACCGCCTGGTCCCTGGCGGTCACGGCCTGGTCATAGGCCTGCCGCGATATCGCGCCATATTTGAGCTGATCCTTGTCGCGGGCAAGGTCCAGCCGCTTCTGCGCCAGATCATAGCGGTCACTGGCAACCGTACTGTAGGCGGCGGCCAGGTTTTTCCGGGCCACGGCAACCTGCGCGCGCGCCACATCCAGATTGGCGCGGTCGATCTGCAGCTGCTGCAGATAATAGCGGTCATCGACGCGCGCCAGAACCGTACCGGCCTTGACGTACTGGCCCTCGTCAAAGGGCAGAAAGACAATGGGAGCCTGGATCTGGTTGAAGCTCAATACGCTCTGATGGGCTTCGATGTTTCCCGACACCGTGATCGTTGCCGGTCCGGACTGCGATCCGAACAACAGGTGCACCAGCGGCCTGTAGAGCAGCAGTCCGGCTGCGATGAGCGCAGCAAGCATCACGAGCACGAGGCGTTTGCGGGAGATCCTGGCCATTCAGGTGGTCTGGTGGCGACACGACGCCCGGGCAGGAACAATACCCTGCCCCGCGGCGCACGCCCGCCATCCGGAATCCCGGACACCGTCCGTCAGCGTCCCGGTTTGGCCGGAACCGGAACCGCCGAGCGTATCCCTGCTTCCGGATTTACCGGTCAGGTCCGCGGGCATCGCACGATGCCTGCACGTATGCAGAATTCCGTTGTTCATCGGTCTGGCCTGCACCACCGCTGCGCGAAACCTAAAGATTAGTGCAAGAGTACCGCGACAGCCGGAGCCAGATGCTGCGCTGGATCAAATTTGCACCGGCCGCGGGCGGAATCAGCAAAGGCTTCCCGCACCATCCGGGTCCTGCAGCTCCAGCCCTGCTGCCAGGCGGGCCGGTGGCCACACACGGGCGTTATGGCTGCTTTAAACCGGTGCGACCCCACCGCAGCGCGTGGGCAGCAGCCGTTGCGCGAACTGCTTACGACTCCAGTCCGGAGCGGCAAACCGCCGGAAAACAGTCAGGCCATCCTCAGCCCTCTTCGCTGCGCAGCGACGGCGCCTCCCTCGAAGCCGGGCGCGCCTTTCTTTCAGGCTGACGCGTCACTGTCAGCCTCGTAATCGTCTTGCGCAGTGTGGTCTTTGCCCGAAGACACACCCAGCACATTGAAAACGACCGTGAATACTGCGGCCACCACCAGATTGATGACCAGCGCATACAGGGCGGCATAGCCCGGAATGGTCAGTCCGCTGAGGTGCAGCGGATAGACCGTGCCCTTGAACTGCAGCGACGCCACCATCCATGTCCCGCTCACCATGCCCGCCAGCCAGCCGAGCACCAGGGCCCAGCGGTGCAGCCAGCGGCTGAACAGGCCGATCACGATGGCAGGCAGCGTCTGGATGATCCATACACCGCCCAGGAGCTGCAGCTGAATCGCGTATTTCAGCGGCAGGAAGATGATGAAGGCCAGAGCCCCGACCTTGACGACCAGCGATATGAGCTTGGCCATGCTGGATTCCTGCTTGTCGGTGCAGTTGGGGCGCACATACGGACGGTATATGTTGCGGGTGAACAGATTGGCCGCGGCAATGGACATGATGGCCGCGGGCACCAGCGCGCCGATCGCGATCGCGCCGAACGCGAAGCCGGCAAACCATGCCGGAAATGAATGCAGTATCAGTGCCGGAACCGCAAAATTGGGTCCGTACTGCTTGAAGTACGGCGCATAGGCGGGCATGTCATGCACGCCGGCCACAAGCGCCATGTATCCGAGCAGCGCGATCAGGCCAAGCAGAAACGTATAGGCAGGCAGCAATGCTGTGTTGCGCCGGATGACCTTGCGGCTGCTCGCGCTCAGGACACCCGTCACCGAGTGCGGGTAGAGAAAGAGCGTCAGCGCTGATCCGAACGCGAGCGTGGCATAGGCACTGTACGCCCCCAGGCTGCCGGCCGGCGGAACCGGGAGCAGCAGTTTCTTCTCCGGTATGCTCGAGAAGATGTGCGCAAAACCACCGAGCTGCTGCGGGATGATGATGACGGCAGCGATGACCGTAATGTAGATGAGTGCATCCTTTACCACGGCGATGATGGCGGGTGCCCGCAGACCGCTCGTGTAGGTGTAGGCGGCAAGGATCGCGAACGCGATGATCAGTGGCAGGTCGCCGATGATTCCGGTGCCATGGAATCCCATCGCACCGATCACTACCTGGATGCCGACAAGCTGCAGCGCGATGTAAGGCATCGTCGCCAGTATGCCGGTCAATGCAATCAGCAGGGCCAGTACTGGGCTATCGTAGCGCCCATGGACGAAATCGGCGGCGGTGATGTAGCCGCGCTTGTGCGCCACCGACCAGAGTCTCGGGAAAACCATCAGTACGAACGGATACACCACGATGGTGTAGGGCAGCGCGAACAATCCGATGGCGCCGGCCCCGAACATCAGCGCCGGCACCGCGATGAAGGTGTAGGCCGTATAGAGGTCGCCGCCCAGCAGAAACCACGTGATGACTGTGCCAAACCGCCTGCCCGCTAACCCCCACTCGTGCAGCTGATCGAGATTGCCCTGACGCCAGCGCGCCGCCACGAATCCCAGTACGGTAACGATCGCAAACAGCAGGATGAATACGGTCAATGCAGTCCAGTTCACAGAGGCCTCCTGGATGTTATTGAAACATCGTGGATCCTGCTTCCCTGCCCAATCGCGGAATAACGGCGATCCAGCGGCACCGGGCTAGCCCGTCGCGCGATACACAATCCAGGTCAGGACCGCACTGATGATGACCCAGAGAAACTGGTACCAATAGAAAAACGGTATACCGTTGAATTCAGGCTGGATAGAGTTGAAGAATGGCACCCAGAGTACGCCGATGTAGGGAATGATCAGCAACAGGTACCAGAGCTTGCTGCCACGACTGGTCGACTCGTTTGTCATGCCGTTGTTCCTCTCTCTTTTAGAGTTAGACGGAACCGCAATGAGCAACGGATCTATATCTGTATTGTTATCTACGTAGCGTACACAGTGGGCGACGCGGTTTCAAGGGCGGGACCGGCAATCGCAGCAAGCACATCAATATCCAGAGTTGTCGCACGCGATTTGTCCCGTTTTATCAGGCACCGGGAGGAGGCGAATGAAGCAAGTTGTCTGGAGCCGGTGCGCGGATGTTCCGCCGTTACATCCATCGGTTCGAGCAAGCGGGGCTTTCCGACCTCATTGACCGGCGCCTGGAACAGCTTCCGGCGCACCGCGCTCGCCGCCGATCCTGCGGGTCCACAAACCCCGATCCGAACTGTGCTGGTTCCTGCGCTGAGCGTTGCATTATTGGAAAGGACCAGCCGCTCATTTCGTCATTCAGACCGGAACACGCTCCACCCGCTCACTACCGCAACGCGCGGCCGGGACCCGGGGACACCGGACACCTCGGGGGCGGCTAGCGACCCCTGGCACGGGGCGTCAGGGCGGTCTGGCAGTCGCATCGCTTGCCAGAGCATCTCTACCGCACGCAACCGGTGCAACTCCGCGTAAAAGCCCGAAAAAGCCGACCGGAAACCGGAGGTTGGAGGGGATTGTACGACTGAACCTGCTTGACAAGACCTCACTTAGCTGATACTAAGTTAGTTATGACTAAGAAACGCAAACGACTGACGGCCGAGGAACGTCGCGAGCTGATTGTTCGGCAGGCGATCGCGCTGTTTGCCGAGCAGGGATTCCGGGCCACTCGGGTCAAGGACATCGCCGACAAGGTGGGCACCAGCGATGCCCTGGTTTTCCAGCATTTCCCCACCAAGCGCGACCTCTATGACGCCATTCTCGATGAACTCTGCGCACGCAGGCATTTCACGGAGGTCGAGCAGCTCCTCTACTACGAGCCGCAGTACGACGTCGAGGACGTGCTGACCCGGCTGTCGGTCTGGGTTCTGGACCGCACCGAAACCGAACCCGCCTGGCTGCGCCTGATTCTCTACGCCGCCCTGGAGCAGGACGATGCGACCGCCGACCTCACGCGTGAGCACTTTCAGCGCATCATCGATTACGTCGCCTACGAAATCGCCGAGGGCCAGGCCATCGGGCGATTTCGACCGGGCGAACCCAAGGCCTACGCGCGCAGTTTCTTCGCGGGGCTCCTCGGTCTGATCACCCTGCGCAGCGTTGTGCGCGATTCCGATTACGCACACGATGACGCGCGCTCGGCGGCGACAACCCACGTCGCGTTGTTTCTGAAAGGACTGCAAACCAGCAACGGAGAAAAACCGTGAGTGCGCCGTCGCTCGCCGTCATCAGTGGCCGGAATTGCTACATGGGGCACGAGCCCCGGTGCCGGCCGTGATCACCTTCTACACCGCGATCAACAACCGTGATCTGGCACGGCGATGGAAGGCAACTGATGGACACGGGGCGAATGAAGCCGTGATGGCCCGTGCGCTAGGCGGGGTACACCGCGGGCGGGAGCGTCATTCGCGAAATCCGCGAGCCGATCGTCGCTGGCCCGCGCAGGGGTATGTCAGATTCCTGGCGCGCAGATGTGAATATCCAGCCTTGGGAGGGACTCCGGACGCCCCTTCCCGAAGCAAGTCAGGCCGGAGCAACCGGTCACGGCGTCCCCATCCCACTTTCAACCAGGAGCAAAACCATGAGCACCCCGACCATTGACTGCACCGGACTCAACTGCCCCCTGCCGATCCTGAGGGTAAAGAAGGCCATCGACGGTATCAACGCTGGCGAAACCCTTGAGCTTGTCGCGACCGATCCGGGTTCGGTCAAGGATATCGCCGCATGGAGCAAACAAACCGGCCACATACTGCTGGAAAGCACGGAAGCGGCCGGGAAATTCCGCTTCGTGATCCGGAAATCCGCCCGATCCGCCAAAGGATGAGCCCGGCAATCTCTTGATCAGGCAAACCCGCGCAGCCGACGTCGCGAACGCGGCGCCGGCTGCCGGCACGAGTATGTGGTTCACCGGCGCGGTTACCGTAGCCCGTGCATCCGCTCACCCACCGCAACAGGCCATGCGGTCTTCTGCGCACCCCCGCGGGACTCCGTTGTTCTGCCCGGGACGAGCACAGGGTTCCGTATTCTGTGCGTATGACGATCGGCTGCACCAGCCCATTCAGCTCAATGGAAATTGCATGCGTGAAAGCGGGATTGTGCCATGTTTTGCGTTGCCGTCAGGGTTATCCTAGAATGACCTTACGCGACAGTGACGTTTGATCACCATGCATGAGAACCAAGTGAACAACACTGAGCATTGGGAAAATGTGTACCGGACAAAGGCGGTTAATCAGGTAAGCTGGTTTCAGGAGCACGCCGAGCGTTCGCTAAACATTATCCGTCAAACCGGATTGAAACCCGAAGAGGCCCGTATCATTGATGTCGGTGGGGGGGCTTCCGTGCTCGTCGATGATCTGCTTGATGCGGGCTACCGCCACGTCACGGTGCTCGACATTTCCGTCTCCGCGCTTGCAGTCAGTCGCGCCCGGCTGGATAAACGGGCGGAACAGGTGAATTGGCTGGCTGGCGATATCCGGAACATCGAACTGCCCTCAGCGGCCTATGACATCTGGCACGATCGGGCGGTATTCCACTTTCTGACGCACGAACAAGACCGTAAACGCTATGTCGAGCAGGTCTCAAGAGCCGTGCGGCCGGGCGGGTACGTTATTATGGCCACTTTTGGCCCCAACGGGCCACTGCGGTGTTCCGACCTGGACGTGCGCCGCTATACAGCGCAGACCCTGCATGGTGAATTCGGCGCCGGCTACGAACTGATTTCACACACGACTGAGCTGCACGCGACTCCGACATCCAAAACACAGGAATTTGTTTACTGCTTCTGCCGACGTTCATCGTCTTAAGTGTGGCATCGGGGAGCACT
>JAJYCY010000056.1 GCA_021778035.1 Pseudomonadota bacterium | reverse complement strand
ATGCCCGGTTGCAGGACCATGCTCCGGGCGGATTGCCGCAGCGTGGACAGGCAGGGGACAGGATTCGTGGTTTTTTCGGCAAACGCAGGGGCCGGACTTCAAAGGCGAAGGTGTGCAGTGACCCGTCTGCCGCTTCGTGGCCGACTGGCTGCGGGATGCCTCCGCCGGGGACTCTAAGCGCATGCAGCCGATCCTGTATTATGTCGAGCCCTGGCAGTTCTCCCCGACCGTGCTGCTTGCCTGTGCCCTGCCGGTCACCGCCTATGCGCGCGGCATGATGGTCGCAAGGCGGGCCGGAGAGCAGACCGGGTTCTGGCGGCCCGCTGCGTTTTTCATCGGCTTTGGCCTCATCTATACCGCACTGCAGACCTATGTCGACTTTCTCGCCCAGCACATGTTCTGGATGCACTGTCTGCAGCAGATGTTTCTGCACCATCTCGGACCGTTTCTGATCACACTGGCCATGCCTTGGGATACCGTGGCGCGTGGCACGCCGCCTCTTTTGCGCGACCGCGTGGTGGGGCCTCTGTTGCGCAGCCGGATGGTGCAGTCTGTGTACGGATTTGTCCGCGACCCGCTGGTTGCGCCGGTATTGTTTGTCGGCATGATCTATTTCTGGCTTGTGCCCGCCATTCATTTTACGGCAATGCTGGACGTGCATCGGTACCGCGCCATGACCTGGGGAATGGCCGTGGACGGTCTGCTGTTCTGGCCCCTTGTCATCACGCCGCTGACCGGCCGGACGCGACATGGCCTGGGCTATCTGCGGCGCATCGTGATGCTTTTTTGCGTGATGGTGACGCAGATCATTCTGGGTGCATACATCACATTCCACGGATCGATACTTTATAACGTCTACGGTATCTGTGGACGCGCCTGGTCGATCAGCCCGATGACCGACCAGCAGATCGGCGGGTTGCTGCTGTGGATTCCGCCATCGATGATGTCGGCAATTGCCTTCCTGATCAATGTGCGCTTCGTGATGCATGACCCGGGCACTCCGGAGGCAGCCCGGTCCGCGGTCGCCAATGCAGCCGGTAACTGAAGCGCATACCAGTCCGGCGGCAGTCCGCAGGGCGAGCGTTGACCCGGTTTCCGGTCCAGAGTGGTCCCGGACGGCCTTTCCATCCCATCGTTGCGGTGACTGTGCACCGGTGAACACGTGCCGGCGACACCGGGCTTTGCTGGGCAGGGACCGATGCGGACGATTTTGAGGACAGACGGAGCGGACTGCGAATGATTTTTTCCTGTGGCGGAACGCGGCGTCCGCGCCGGCGCCTGATGCCGATGCTGGGGTTGCTAGCGGTTTTCATGGGCGGGTGCAGCCGGCCAGGGCCTTGGATGCTTGACAACATTTCCGGGCTTGTGCGGCCGCTCAGGTTCCGGCTGACGGACGACTCCGGCCACGTGGTGGACCAGTCCCACTATTACGGCAAGGTGACGATGCTCTATTTCGGCTATACCCATTGCGTGGATGTCTGTCCTGATACCCTGGCGAAGCTCGGGCAGGCGATCCGCAGTGTCGGGCCTGCCGGCGCTGGTGTCCGTGTGCTGTTTGTGACGGTCGATCCGGCGCGGGATACGGCGACAGTTCTGCATCGTTACGTCCGCGCATTCGGACCTGAATTTGTCGGACTGCGTGGCAGCAACCATGCCCTGGAGGTGCTGGCGAGGCGATACCGTGTGGTGTACAGACGCCAGAAGCCCGACGCCCACGGCGATTACGAGGTGACCCACAGCAGCGGAGTATTCATCTTCGGCCGCAGCGGCCATGCGCGTCTGCTCGCCACCAGTTCGGACACGGCCGCTGCCATCGGCCACGATCTGCATATTCTGCTCGGTACCGGCTGACACCCATAGCGGGACCGACGCGCCGCTTGGGCCGGGAGCGGTTCTTGGTTTCGCCTTTGAGCAGTTTCTGAAGCAACTCGGCCGCCAGATTGTGCTGCGGCATACCACCTGAACATTCAAGCAGCCTCTCGGATCGCATGCTGCCTGAAGCAGTCACGACCCCGTTGTCAAGAACGCTGAATCACACGCAAGTTGCCGCTGCGCGGTGGACTTGCGTCCCTGGGCGTCGCGCGCAGCGGTGTCCGCGTGTACCGCACGCTGGAGGTCGCCCTTCCCGAAAGAGAAAATATTGCGCCGGACCGCGAATCTGTAAGTGATCGGTGTGCCGTGCTCCTTATCATGATCACCTGGAAATGGCATGAGCTAAGGTATGCCACAGCCCGATACACCGGTTTTCCGGATCAGGTGCCGTGGGCCGCACATGCTGCCATGAACAGCAGATTGTGGAACTAAGCGCTTGATATCGTCGAAAAAAAGGGGGAACGCATACCATGAATTCCGGCCATCGCACTGTCACCGAATCTAAACGGCGCGATCCTTCGATAAGGATAAGGAGCGGACCGAACCGGCGGTGAAAAGCGATCCGTTCATGCAGCGATTGCCTGGCTTGCACGAGGGCCGCTGCGCTCACCGCGCGTGTGCTTGCCGGTCCGGAATCTGCTGCAGCCGCGCTTCATCCCAATCCGGCTTTGGTTTTGGAACCATATCATTGCGGATCACGCAAGATTATGGCGCCAGGCGCAGACTACGGGACGTAGTTTGTAAGTTATTGATTAAATGGTGGAGCGGCGGGGGATCGAACCCCGGACCTTCGCATTGCGAACGCGACGCTCTCCCAGCTGAGCTACCGCCCCGTGCGCAGAAACCTTCTGGAATCCGTCCGCTGGATGCGGCGGGCGCAAGCGACGGATTGTACCTGCTTTGGTCGGAGTGAGGAAGCTTCTGCTCCGGTTCTGATGTCCGCCGCCGGCTCGTCGGGCGACGCTGCGGCCTGCCGGCGGCCAGCCATGGAAATCCGCCGGCAGTCCCGCTGGCACCGGATTAACTGTCGCCTCTAAGCCATGGGATATGGTTAGTTTTTTACGGACAGGTAGATATAATGCAGAATATGAGTACGACAGCACCGGGGCAGTTCATGGGCGCCGGGCGAGAACTACTGGCCAGGTTTTGGGGGAGATCGACGTCGCCGCGAGTCCGACGGTGGCTGCCTGCTTTTGTCAATATCATCGCGCTCGCTGTTTTTGCGGCAGGAATGGCGAACTGGACGTGGATGCTCGCCACTCCCGCGTTGCCCCAGATAATTTCTGACGATACCGCCGCGGCTTCGGGCCAGACGCTTAATATTCGACCGCTGCTGGATGCGCAGATTTTCGGCATGTCGCCCCTGGCGGCGGGTGCCGGCGGATCGGTGAGCGCCATTCCCATCAGCGGCCTCAATCTGGTCCTGGCGGGGGTCGTGGCGGCGGGTGGCGCAAGTTTTGCGCTGATCAGCGTCGATGGGCGTCCGCAGGAGCCATTTGCAATCGGTCAGGTAGTCACGGCGGGGGCAATACTCAAGGCGGTGTATCCCGACCGTGCTCTGCTTATCCGCAACGGGGTCACTGAAAGTCTGATGCTGAAAGGAGTGAATGAATCCACCTCCGGACCTGGATCGCCGACATCAGCGATCCAGGGTTCGGTGCTTTCCGGGATCCGGGAGGAGGGGGCCGGCGTATATGTTGTGCCGCGCAGCGCCATCAACGCCGAGCTCCATCAGCCGCAGAAGCTGCTGACCCAGGCACTGATGGTGCCTGATCCGGGCGGCGGATTCCTCGTCCGCGCGATTGATCCGAACAGCGTCTACCAGAAGCTCGGACTGCACGTTGGTGATGTCATCCGCAGCGTCAATGGCCAGCCGGTGAACAACATGCAGGAGGCCATGCGTGTTTACCAGCAGTCACTTAATATGAGCACGGTCCAGCTGCAGATTGTCCGCAACGGCCGGCCGGAAATCCTGCAGTACCAGGTCCGGTGACTCTACCATGATGTGCACGCCGTCAGGCCTCGACCGATGATCTTTCCATGAAGCGTCGTCTTCTCCGGAGTACCCTGCTGTGGCTGTCTGCTGCCGGTCTGGCCGTGACCTGTTCCGGCGCATTGGCGGTGCAGATGGTGCCGATTGCAACCCGCGGAGAGATTCCTCCTCCGCCGCAGGCGCAGGAGGCGCAACCGCTCGGTCCGCCGGTGACCACGCAATCACCCGCTGCGCCACCGCTACCGCAACCGGAGCTGCCCGCGACGGCCTCGCCGGGCTATGTCCCGGTGACGACCAAGCCTCTGCGCCCGGGACAGATGCTGTTCAACTTCCAGGATGCCGACATCCGGGCGGTTATCAAGACCGTATCGGAGATTACCGGGCGCAACTTCCTTGTCGACCCGCGCGTCAAGGGCAAGGTGACGATCATCTCGTCGACGCCGGTGTCGAAGGCGGCCGCCTACCAGATTTTCATCTCCGCGCTCAAGGCTCAGGGCTTTACCGCGGTCAATGGGCCTGACGGTATCGTCAAGATCATTCCCGAGGCCGAGGCAAAGCCCGATGCCAGCGTGAGCTTCGGGCTGACGGCGCCGAGGAGTGACCAGTGGACTACGCATGTCGTGGTGGTCCAGCACGCTTCCGCGCCGCAGCTGGTGCCGCTGCTGAGACCGTTGATGTCGCCGACGGCGATGCTTTCTGTATATGCCCCGGCCAATGCGCTCATTATCACCGATTCGGCGCAGAGTGTGCGCAATGTGCTACGTATCATCAGCCGGCTCGACCAGCCGGGAAACTCCGGGGTGACGGTGATCACCCTGAAGCATGCCTCGGTGCTGGATGTCGCTCCCGTCATCAGCCGGTTTATCTATGGGGCAAGTGTGGCGGGTCAGCCGGGCCTGCCCGGGGTCGGGCCGGGGGCGGCCTCCGGTGGCAACCGGCTTGTCGTGGTGCCGGATGTGCGCACCAACAGCCTGCTTGTACGCGCTGACAATCCGGGACGTCTTGCGGAGCTGCGTGCGCTCGTCGCCAAGCTGGATGTTCCGGCACAGCCCGGAGGCAGGACACACGTGGTCTATCTTCGCAACGCCGATGCAACCAAGCTTGCCCAGATACTGCGCGGCCTGCTTTCCGGCGAAGCGCAATCCTCCTCGATAACCCCGAGCGTCAGCGGCGCGACGACCCTGAGGGCTCCGGCTGGAAACAAGCAGGCTGCGGCATCGCGGATCCAGGCCGACGAATCAGCCAACGCCCTGATCATCGATGCCCCCGATTCGGTCTATAACAGCCTGCGCAGTGTGATCGCCAAGCTCGACATCCGGCGCGCGCAGGTTTTTGTCGAGGCGCTGATCGCGGAGGTGTCGAGCGACCGCGCGTCTCAGTTCGGCATCCAGTGGGCGGGTCTGACGGGCGCGGGTTCCGGTGGTATCGGTGCCGTGACCAACTATTCGGCGGCGCCCGGCATCATCAATGCCGTCGCTGATCCGATCACCACCCTGGGTGCTGCCGACGGGCTTTCAATCGGTTTCGTGGGGCCGGAAATCGTGCTGCCCGATGGCACTGTGACCCGCGGGCTCGGGGCGCTGGCGCGAGCGCTCGAGACTGATGACAACGCCAACATTCTCTCGGCGCCGGATCTGCTCACCCTGGACAACGCCCAGGCCAAGATCGTCGTGGCTCAGAATGTGCCGTTCCTCACCGGGGAATATGCCCAGGCCACCACGACATCGGGTGTGGTCAATCCGTTCCAGACCATAGAACGCAAGGACGTCGGCCTGACCCTCAAGGTGAAGCCGCAGATCTCCGAAGGCAATACCGTAAAGCTGCGCATCCAGGAAGAGGTATCGAGCGTCGTGCCGTCTTCCAACCCGCTCACCGAGAGCACCAACAAGCGCGCGCTGGATACGACTGTGGTGGTTGACGATGGCAATACTGTCGTGCTGGGAGGCCTGATCCAGAACAGCATCAACGTCAATGACGAATCGGTGCCGGTGCTTGGCCGTCTGCCGCTGGTTGGCTGGCTTTTCCGGTACCGCGACCACGAAAAGGTCAAGACGAATCTCATGATTTTCCTGCGTCCTGTGATCGTACGCAGCGTCGCCGATGCCGAAGGATTCACGGCCGACCGCTACGCCTACATCTCCGGGCAACAACCGCTTACGCCGGCACAGCTGGCGCTGCTCGGCAGGTTTAATCCGGCCAGAAATCCCCCGGTCAAGACCCGCGCGAAGGCGGTCAAGGGCGCATCAGGCGAGCTGCTCGGACCGCCGATGCCTCCCGACACGCCCATCAATTCAGGATCGGCGCCACCCGCCGCCGCGGGCGGACACTAGGGTTTCACGGGGAATGAGCGTGGTTTTCGATTTGCAGGAACTGGATCCCGGGGTGTGCCAGCGCCTGCCCTATCATTTTGCCAAGCGGCATGGCGTGATTAGCGCGCGCCAGGTCGATGGCGCGGTAGAGGTGTGGTCCCGCCCGGGTGTTTCGACGTCAATCATCGCCGAGTTGCGACGTGCCCTGGGCATGCCGCTGCGCGTGCACGAGCTCAGGTCTGAGGACTTCGATTCGGCTCTGAACCGCGCCTACGAGCGCAGCATGAGTCAGGCCGTGCAGATCGTCGATGATCTCGGCGACGACATGGATCTTGCTGACCTCGCGCACAGCCTGCCGCGGGCCGAAGACCTGCTGGAGAGCGAGGATGATGCTCCGATCGTGCGGCTCATCAACGCACTTCTGACCCAGGCGGTGCGTGAGGGCGCGTCGGACATCCACGTTGAGCCTTTCGAGACGCGCTCGGTGGTCCGCTTCCGTCTCGATGGCGTGCTGCGCGATATCGTCGAACCGCAGCCGGTTCTGCACGGCGTAATTGTGTCGCGCATCAAGATCATGGCCCGTCTGGACATTGCCGAAAAGCGGCTTCCCCAGGACGGCCGTATCACACTGCGTCTGGCGGGCCGGCCGGTGGACGTACGTGTCTCGACGCTGCCGACCGGGCACGGCGAGCGGGTCGTGCTGCGACTGCTCGACAAGCAGGTGGGGCGTCTGAATCTGCCCGGTCTGGGGATGTCCGACAGGACGCTTTCCCTCCTTGACCACCTGATCCACCAGCCTCACGGAATCATACTGGTTACCGGTCCGACGGGTTCGGGCAAGACCACGACGCTCTATGCTGCGCTGTCGCAGCTTGATGCGAAGCGGTACAACATCGTGACGGTCGAGGATCCCATCGAATATGATCTCGATGGCATTGGCCAGACGCACGTGAACACGAAGATCGATCTGACGTTTGCACGTGCACTGCGCGCGATCCTGCGGCAGGATCCGGATATCATAATGATCGGAGAGATCCGGGATCTGGAGACCGCCCAGATCGCCGTGCAGGCGAGTCTTACCGGCCATCTGGTGCTTGCGACGCTGCACACCAATGATGCTGCGGGGGCGGTTACGCGCCTGGTCGACATGGGTGTGGAGCCGTTTCTCGTGGCCTCCAGCCTCCTGGGCGTTCTGGCGCAGCGTCTCGTGCGCAGACTCTGTCCGCAGTGCCGCCAGGCACACGTACCCTCGGCAGCGGAAGCCCGACTTCTGGAGGTGACCACGGAGACGGCAGCGGAGACTACGGTCTACCGTGCAATCGGCTGTCCTGCCTGCGGGAACACCGGCTACCAGGGCCGTACCGGAATCTACGAACTTCTGTCCGTGAACGAAGCGCTGCGCGGGCTGATCCACGACCGTGCCGCAGAGGGCCGCATCCGCGAATATGGCAAGGCCCAGGGCATGCAGAGCCTGCGCGAGGACGGTCTGAGGTGGGTGTGCGCCGGCGAGACCAGTCTTGAAGAGGTGCTGCGCGTTTCGCGCGAGGACTAGCCATGGATGAGGGGATGAGACTGCCTGCCCAGGGCAGCGGTGTGCCCGGACAGACGGGCGGAGTGGCTCATGGCCGCGTTTGAATACCAGGCGCTGGATGCCCAGGGGCGGGCGGTCCGAGGTGTGCTGGAGGGTGATGCCGAGCGCCAGGTGCGCGCCGTTCTGCGCGAACGCGGACTCACGCCGATGCGCGTCGAGCCCATCCACGTCGCGCGTACCGACGAGAATGCCAGCGGGGCGCCGCGCAGGCTGTGGCGGCGGGGAATATCCGGTCGTGAGCTGGCGCTGCTCACGCGGCAGTTCGCAACACTGGTGCGGGCGGGGCTGACCATCGAGGAATGTCTTAACGCGCTGGTCGAACAGACGGAGTCGGTGCATATCCGTACGGTGCTGGCGGGTGTGCGGGGCCAGGTGCTGGAGGGCAAGGCACTCGCGAGGAGCATGAAGGATTTCCCGGAGGCTTTTCCGGACATCTACCGCAACATGGTCGATGCCGGTGAGCAGTCAGGGCGGCTGGATGAAGTGCTCGAACGGCTCGCGACCTATACCGAGGATCGTCAGGCGCTGCAGAACAAGGTGATGCTTGCATTCATCTACCCGGCGCTCGTTACGGTCGTCGCGCTGTCTGTGGTGGCCGGACTGCTGATCTATGTGGTTCCGCAGGTGACGCGCGTATTCGTCAACAGCGGGCAGGCGCTGCCGATGCCGACCCGGGTGCTGATCGGTGTCAGCGGTTTCGTGCGCGCAGTCGGCATCTGGTGGCTGGTCGGTGCGGCGGCGCTGTTTTTCGGGGCGCGCATGGTGCTGCGTGAACCGAGGCTGCGTGCCCGCTGGCACCGCACCCTGCTGCGCGTTCCGCTGTTCGGCAGGCTGGTGCGCGGGATCAATGCCGCCCGTCTGACGAGCACACTCGGAATCCTGACCGCGAGCGGCATTCCTCTGCTCAGCGCAATGCAGTCAGCGGTCCAGGTCGTCAGCAATCTGCCGATGCGGGCGGCTGTCGAGGATGCACTGCGCCAGGTGCGTGAGGGCGGCAGCCTGTCGCGCTCGCTCGGAAAGGCAAAATTGTTCCCGCCGCTCGTGATCCACCTGATCGCGAGCGGCGAGGCGAGCGGCAGTCTGGACGTCATGCTGGTGCGGGCCGCCGAGGCACAGACCCGGGAGCTGGAGAACTGGGTTTCCGCACTGACGGCGCTGCTTGAGCCGGCGCTGATTCTTGTAATGGGTGGCATCGTGCTTTTCATCGTCCTGGCGATCATGCTGCCGATAATCGACATGAACCAGTTGATCAAGTGAGGTTTGCAATGAACAGAAACAGAGGCCATTCGGGATTCACGCTCATCGAGGTGCTGGTGGTGATGGTGATTCTTGGAATCCTGGCGGCCATTATTGTCCCGCGTATCATGGACCGCCCCGAGCAGGCGCGGGTGGTGGCAGCCAAGAACGATGTGCGCGCGATTGTCAGCGCGCTCGAGCTGTACCGTCTGGATAACGGCACCTATCCGAGCACGGAGCAGGGGCTGGCGGCGCTCGTACATAAGCCCGACAGCGGCAATATCCCCCAGAACTGGAGATCCGGTGGCTACCTGGATCATCTGCCTGTAGACCCGTGGGGGCATCCGTACCAGTATCTCAATCCCGGGGTGCACGGCGAGATCGATGTTTTCAGCTACGGACCGAACGGTCCATCGTCCGACGGCAGCAGTAGCGGTGAAATCGGAAACTGGAATCTGAACCGTTGAGCCGGCTAGGCCCGGTACGGGACCAATTACATGGCGCCGATGTGCTCTACCCCCTGCGACCTGTTGCGATCGCCAGCAGCGTTCCGGCGGGGGCGGGGGTTTACCCTGATCGAATTGCTGGTCGTCGTGCTGTTGATCGTGATCGTGATCGGCACAGTGGGCCTGGGGCTCGGCGGCAGCGATTCGAGAACTGTCCAGCAGGAAGCGGCGCGGCTGGCGCTGCTGGTGCGCACCGCACGCCAGGAGTCGATTCTTGAAGGAAAAGTCTACGCGGTGGCATTTGCACCTGGCGGCTACCGGTTTCTCGTCCTCAACAACCGCAAGAGCCGTTTCGAGCCGGTCCGGTCGGACACGATTCTGCGGCCGCGCCAGCTTCCGGCCAACATGGTCATCAGTTCCGTCACGATCAACGGCGCAAACGCCGGAAGCCGTCCGGAGCTGATCCTGCTTCCGACTGGCGAGATGCCGGCGTTCGAGGTGGTGATTGTGTATGCCGGAATCAGCTGGCGTGTCGAAGGCAGTCCCGACGGAGGGGTGCGGGCGGTGCGGAAAAATGCGTAGCGCCGCGCGCGGTTTCACGTTGCTGGAAGTGCTGATAGCGCTGGCAGTGCTGGCTATTGTGCTCGCTGCCGTCATGCGCGTGGCCGCGCAGTCGATCAAGACCAGCATCATCCTGCGCAACCATCTAGAGGCGCAGTGGGTGGCCGAAAATCGCATGACCAAGCACCAGCTGCGCGGTGACTGGCTATCCACGGACACCACCAGCGGCACCACGGAGTTCAATGACCGGAAATGGTACTGGCGTGAGCAGGTATCGGCCACGCCAATTGCCGGGTTCCGCCGTGTAACCATCGAGGTGCGCACGGGCCGCCACGCGCCAGTCGACGGGCGGATCATCGGCTTTCTGAGGCAGCCGCAATGACCCGGGCGCCAGGTGCTCTGCGCGCGAAGGGCCTGACGCTGCTGGAGATGCTGGTGGCGATCGCGGTTTTTGCGCTGCTGTCGGTCATGACGTTCGTGGCGCTTGACCAGATCCTGCGCGTCCGTGACCGGGTTACCGATGAGCGCAGGTTTTGGACCGGCCTGGCCATGTGTTTTGCGCAGCTTCATGACGATCTGTCCCAGGCACGGCCGCGCACGATCATTGATGATGATGGCCAGACCCTGGCGGCATTCATCGTCCGGCCGCAGGACATGCGTACCCGCGATGCTCCCGAGCTTGAGCTTACCCGCGGCGGAGTCCTGGTGGTAGGCAATGCCATGTCGAGCGATCTTGAGCGCGTTGGTTATGCGCTGCGGCATCACGTGCTGTGGCGCATGAGCTGGCCAGTGCTGGACCGCGCGCCGGACACGGTTCCGGTCAAGGAAGCGGTGCTGCACAATGTCACGCGTTTCCGCGTGCATGTATTTACACCTGACAAACTGTGGTCCGACATATGGCCGCCTCTTCCGGTGGCAGCTTCAGTGACGACGGTGGTCAATCCGCTTCCGCGCGGAGTCGAGGTGAATCTGTCAGTACGCGGCCGTGGCCGATTCAAGTGGCTGTTTCTGGTCAATGGCTAGGACGCGCGGAAAGAGTGGCGGTCTGGCGGAGCAGCGCGGACTGGCGCTGGTCACCGCGCTCCTGGTCGTTGCGATCGTCGCGGCGATCGCCGCCTATCTCAGTCTCAATCAGGATGTATGGGTACGCCAGGTGGAGAATCTGTCCGACCGTTCGCAGGCAGACGAGGTGCGTGCCGGAGCGCTGGCGCTGGCGCTCAAGGTTCTGGACCAGAATGCCAAACAGAACAATCCCACGGACAATCTCACCCAGCAGTGGGCACGTGCCCTGCCGCCGATGCCGGTAGCGAACGGATCGGTTGCGGTCAGGATCTACGATGCGCAGGCACGGTTCAATCTCAACAGCCTCATGCGCGGAAACATGCCCAGCCAGCCGGACATCGCTGTGTTCCAGAATCTGCTGCGTTTTCTGGGCATCGATCCTGCGGTCACCGACGCCCTGCTCGATTGGATCGGACCACCCGGACAGGCGCGTCCGGACGGCGCTGAGAGCGACTACTACCTCACGCTCAGCCCGCCGTATCGTGCCGCCAACCAGCCGTTCGAGAGCGTCGAGGAGTTGCGGCTGGTACGGGGTTTTACGGCCAAGACTGTCGAGCTGTTGCGGCCCTACGTCGTGGCGCTGCCGCTGCCGACCGCGGTCAACATCAATACGGCCGGCGCCACGGACCTGAGCGCGCTGTTTCTGTCGATGCCGCAGCAGACAGCCAGGAGCCTGGTTCAGCAGCGGGACAGTACGCCGGATCCTTTCAGCAGCGTGGCCGATCTGCAGGCGCGGGCCGCCCAGCCGCCGATGAACCCGCAGACGTGTGATGTGAAGACATCGTATTTTGTCGTCGACATCCAGACGAGCTTTGGCCGCATTTTCACCGACAGCCGGGCGCTTGTGTCAAGCCCGGGCGGTGGCCAGCCTTCCACTGTACTATGGCAGTCCGGGGTGCTCAGGGCCAGCCTTCCGGCAAATGCGGCCGCAACACTGCAGTCGCAGCCGCCATTGGATCAGAGCGGGACATAGCGGTTACACTGTGCGCATCTTTCCCGGGCGGATCGGCGGGCATGGGCAGACACCAGTGCTGCGCCGATTGCGTGATATCGACAAGCAGAAGGACCGGAACTACCCCGTCATTCTTCCATCATGAACGCAGCGACGAAAGATGATGCCTTGGGCTTCACTGTCCAGGACCGCGGGGTCCTGAGCCTGCGGCTGCCGGCTGGCTGGCCGGAGAATGCCCAGCCGGTTTCCTGGTGGTGGTGCGGTGCTCAGAAAGACATGCGCCATGGAGTGGTCATGCAGCTCGGGGAGTTGCCGATGGCGCTGCGTGGCGGGCGCGTCTGGGTATGGACCCCGGCAGCTGACACGATGCTTGCACAGGTGACGCTGCCGACAAGTTCGCGCGCCCGCATCGCGCAGGCGCTGCCCTATGCGCTCGAAGACCAGCTGCTCGGTGAACCGGAAAGCCTGCATTTCGCCTATCGTGCCCAGGGTGGCGGAAACCTGGCGGTGGGAGTTACGGAGCGGTCACGTCTGCGGTCCTGGATTGACGCGCTCAGGTCGGCGGGCATTGAGCCTGCCGTACTGTCTCCGGCGATACTGGCGCTTCCCTGGGATGGACGGGACTGGTCGATGACACCGGAGGACGGTGAGCTGATCGTGCGCACGGGCCCCTGGTCGGGGTTCAGCTGCGACCTGGCGGGGACGTCCGAAGTGCCGGAGGTGCTCGCGATTGCGCTGCGGGAAGCACGGGCCGGCGCATCGCCGCCCGACGCGCTTGTTTTCTGCAATCCGCCCGCCGGGACAGACCCCGATCTCTGGTCCGCTGCACTGCAGCTGCCGGTGCGGACCGAGAAGCGGGAGTGCTGGGCGCAGACCCTGGGCGCGTCCGGGTTCAGCCTGCTGCAGGAGGAGTTTTCTCCGACCGAGCCGGTGCGTGAGCTATTTGGAGCACTGCGGCCGGCAGGCATCTTGCTACTGCTGTGGATCATCGCCGGATTCGGAGTCGATCTCGGCACGCTGTGGCACCTGAAGCGTGTCGAGGCTGTCCAGCGGCACGAGATGTTCGAGCTGTTCCGGCGCAGTTTTCCGGACGCCCACAACATCGTCGATCCGCCGCTGCAGATGGCTCGCGAGCTGGCTTCGCTGCAGTCGGGAAGCGGGCGCCCCGTGCCGGGAGACTTTCTGCCGTTGCTGGCGCAGGCAGCACCCGCGATCCAGGCGGAATCCGCGACGCACCTGCGTGGCCTCAACTATTCGGATTCCATCCTTACGCTTGATCTGCGTGTGGCGGACTACCAGGCGATCGAGACCCTGCGCGGCGCGCTCGCTGCGCGCGGATTGCGCGCCAAGGTGATGGACGCTGCCAGTCATCACGGGGCCGTGGAGGGCCGCATCCGGATCAAACCGGAGTTATCCCCATGAAATGGCAGGTTCCGGCTTTTCTCGAACCCCATCTGGCGCGCTGGCGTGCGTTGCAGCCGCGCGAGCGCGTGGCACTGGTCATTGCCGCGGTGACGCTCGGCGG
>JAJYCY010000055.1 GCA_021778035.1 Pseudomonadota bacterium | reverse complement strand
TGGGCCTGGACGCCCTGGGCGACATCCACCACCAGCAGCGCCCCCTCGCAGGCCGTCAGTGAGCGCGACACCTCATACGAAAAATCCACATGCCCGGGGGTATCGATCAGGTTCAGCCGATAGGTCCTGCCGTCGCGGGCACGGTAGTCGAGGGCCACGGTCTGGGATTTGATCGTGATTCCGCGCTCACGCTCGAGATCCATGGAATCGAGCACTTGCTCTTCCATTTCGCGCGCCTCCAGGCCACCGCACAGCTGGATAAAGCGGTCTGCCAGCGTCGATTTTCCGTGATCGATATGAGCAATGATCGAAAAATTCCGGATCAGGTGCCTGTCCCATGCCGCCATTAGATGTTCTCTTGCCTGCCCACCGATCGGTACATACCCTTTTCCGGAGCAAGCAGCAAAAGGGCGCCTTTGGCGCCCGTTTCATGACTCCGGCTGATCGCGCCGGCTGCGATTTCCGGCGGCTTATCGTGCAAATGATACCCTTTTTTGCGTGGACAGGGGAAACGCGTGACACCCGCCACCGCGCCCGGGACGGCGCGGTCCCGGGAAAACCCGAAATCCGGGCCGGGAACCGCTGATGTCACCCGTCTAGCGGGCAGGGCCGAACGATGTGCCGATCATGTCAACTGTTTTTGCCGGCACTTCTCCCACGACGGTAATCTGGTGATCCCCGATGACCCTGCCGAACACATGGACGGCGCCGACGTGCATCAGCCCGTGAATCCGTTCCGCAGTGGGCTGCGGACCGATCTTCTGGACAAACACCGAAACAACGGCCAAGCCGTCCGAATAGACGTAATGCTGGATCCGTGGCCCGTGTCTGCGCGCACGCACCATGCGCAGTGACAGCGCAAAACCGGGTGGCAGCTGCCTGGCCTGCCAGCCGAGCCTCCCGCTGATGGGCTCTTCGACACCACTGGCCTCGCGGTACCAGACCGTGCCCTTGCCAGGCTTTTCCGGCCTAAGCGCCCTGTCCGGGATCGGGCCGCCGATCTTCACGTTGGTGAACATGAAGCGCTCGATGACGCGGTTATTGTGGTCGAACAGCGTCGACTTGAGCAGAAGATTGGTGCTGCGGTCAGCCCAGAGCTGGTAGCCGTACCGGTAGGAATCCTTGGGGCTGATCAGCACGGCCCGCACATCATGCCCTGCCACCCGACCGCCTCCGGCGCGCTCGATGGCGTAGTACTGCCTCAGTTGATCCAGCGAATGGGGGATGACTGCCGGAAAACTGCGCATACTGAGGCTGCGGTGCTCGATCAGCACCGACTTCTCGTCGGGCAGATAGCATTCAACTTCCCGGTGATCGCGGATCACCTCGCGGGCGGCGCCATTGAGCGAAACGAGCCGTTCGCGTGCCTTGCCATTTTCCATCCGGTGGAAGATGCGCATGGTGTCAATCTGGCCACCATGCTCGTAGATAAACGTGCCCTCGTAGTTGAGCGTATGGGCGGCTTCGCTCATCGCATGAAGCAGGTTCTGGGCACTTTCGACAGTGCCGGAAGCGGCACTGGCAATGCGTATAGCCAGCAGCAGAACGAGCGGCGCCCAGCGCAGGGACAGCGGCCTAATACTCATCGACCTCATCGACGGGAATTTTCGTTACGGTATCCGACGACGCGCACAAAAGACATCATGCCGTTCATCCCGGCGGGCGGGGTCACCTCGCCGTGCTCCACCAAAAATGCATTGAGCGCATCCTGGTAGGACGCACGTTCGGTACGCGCCCCGGCTGGTGACTGCCGCACACCCGCAGCCAGAGATGCCGCCGCCAGCCGCCGGTCGGCTGCCCGACCGGCGCTGGCCCGGGCCTGGACAGCGGTCCTGCTGCCCTCCTTCGGAGGCTGCAGACTGACGATTGCCACCGTCGCTACCGATGCGGCGATGGCCAGCCCGGCTGCAAGCCGGGCCATGCGCGGCATTGCCCGTCTGTAGGCCATCGCCCGCGGCATTGACACAACATTTGCAGACGCGACCACTGCACCAATCCGGTCCGCGATCGCCGGACGCATGATGACGTCCAGCTCCCTGTGCATTGCCGCACGGATCAGGTGATAGCGTTCCCAGACACCGCGCAGCTCGCGGTCTTCCATGATGCCTTCCAGTACCACGCGACTGTCGCTTGTGGAAAGCTCATCGTCCAGCAATTCCGAGATTTTCTGCTTCATTGGTGCTCCAGATGTTTCAGAATCTGCTCCACCATTGCTCTCTGCCTGTCATTTGTGACCCGCGCCGGGACCACCCCGGCCACGATAATCCCCGGTTATCCCTCAAGCAACGGCCGCAACTCCACATCGATGGCCTCGCGTGCCCTGAATATCCGCGACCGTACAGTGCCGATCGGACAGTCCATCACTACGGCGATCTCGTCGTAGGTCAGCCCGTCGATTTCCCGCAGCGTAATGGCCGTGCGCAGGTCTTCCGGCAGTGCATCGATCGCCCGTTCGACGGTGCGGGCAATCTCGTCGGCCAGCATATGCCGCTCGGGGGTCGTCACATCACGCAGACCCGCTCCGCCCTCCGTCAATTCCGCTTCCTCGGTCTCCATGTCCGATGCCGGCGGTCGTCGTCCCTGCGACACCAGATAGTTCTTTGCGGTATTGATGGCGATCCTGTACAGCCAAGTATAGAACGCGCTTTCACCCCGGAATCCGCCGATGGCACGGAACGCCTTGATAAAGGCCTCCTGAGTGACATCCTCGACTTCCGCCCGGTCCGACACGTACCTCGATACAAGCTTGGCGATGCGGTGCTGGTATTTCCTCACCAGCAGATCGAAGGCGGCCTTTTCCCCCTTCTGAACCCGCACCACCAGTTCCTGATCGACACTGCGCTCGACCATGCCAGGACTACCCCTTTACCTTGAAGGCAAACGCAGCGCGTCACCCATAGAGACCATCGGCGCAAAATAAAGTTCGCGTTGGAACGCCAATCATGGTTATAGTTGTCTATAAAAATCAGTGGCTGCGGGCATATCCCGCCAGACTGGAATTGCGCAGCATGATAACGCAAAACTACGGTCGGCGCCCTTCCGGAAGGACATGGCTGACGCGGATGGCTCCTAATGTGCCCTGAACCTGCTCCCGGATCCCGGGAAATCACGACGGATATCCTGGTCCTGGGTGCCGGAATGGCCGGTCTCGGTGTCGCATTGCGGATCGCCCCGTCAGCCCGGGTTGCCATCATCGCCAAGGCCGACCTGACCCTGGGCTCAAGCCTGTACGCCCAGGGCGGCGTGGCGGCAGTCGTCAACAGCAGTGATTCCTACGCCTCCCATATCGCAGATACGCTGGAGGCAGGAGCCGGTCTGTGCCACCCGGACACCGTGGAGCTCGTGGTCCAGCAGGGGCCGCAGGCCATCAGCTGGCTGGCCAGCCAGGGGGTCGATTTCACCCGTGAGGCAGGCCTTGCCGGAAGTCCCTACCACCTGACCCGGGAGGGGGGGCACAGCCACCGGCGGGTAATCCATGCGGCCGATGCCACCGGGCGGGCCATGGAAACCACCCTGGAGTCACACGCCCGCCACCACCCCGGCATCCGGATCTACGAACACCATATTGCCATCGACCTGATCACCCGCAACAAACTGGGCCACCCGGGCCCGAACCGCTGCCTGGGTGCCTACGTCCTCGACAAGAAAACGGGCGAGATCCGGGTGTTCAGTGCCCGCTTCGTCATCCTTGCCACCGGCGGTGCCTGCAAGGTGTACCTGTACACGAGCAATCCCGACACCTCGACTGGGGACGGCATCGCCATGGCCTGGCGCGCCGGATGCCGGGTGGCGAACATGGAATTCATCCAGTTCCATCCCACCTGCCTCTACCATCCACACGCCAAATCCTTCCTGATCTCGGAGGCGGTGCGTGGCGAAGGCGGCAAACTGGTGCTGCCCGACGGCAGCCGCTTCATGGACCGGCACGACGAACGCGCAGAACTGGCGCCGCGCGATATCGTGGCCCGTGCCATCGACTTCGAGATGAAGCGGCGCGGCCTAGACTGCGTCTATCTCGACATCAGCCACAAGCCGGCTGACTTCATCCGCAGCCACTTTCCCAATATCTACCAGCGCTGCCTTGAGCTCGGCTTCGACATGACCCGCGGGCCGATTCCGGTCGTACCCGCCGCACATTACACCTGCGGCGGCGTCATGACTGACCTCAGGGCCAGAACCGATCTCGATGCACTGTATGCGGTGGGTGAATGCGCATTCACCGGCCTGCACGGCGCCAACCGGCTGGCCAGCAATTCACTGCTCGAATGCGTGGTATTCGCGGCTGCGGCCGCCGACGATATTGCCGCACAGCTTGCCGCATCACCGCCCGCGCTGCGGAACCTTCCGCCCTGGGACGAAAGCCGCGTCTCGGATCCCGATGAGCTGGTCGTCGTATCGCACAACTGGGATGAACTGCGTCACTTCATGTGGGACTACGTCGGAATCGTACGCACCACCAAGCGCCTGGAACGCGCCCTCCACCGGGCCAACCTGCTGCAGGACGAGATCCGGGAGTATTACAGCAACTTCCGCATCCATGCGGACCTGGTGGAACTGCGCAACCTGGCGGTGGTGGCGGAGCTCATCATCCGCTCAGCGCTCGCCCGCCATGAAAGCCGCGGTCTGCACTATACCCGGGATTATCCCGGCTCCAACACCGCCTGGGCAAAGGACACGGTGCTCGTGCCGGCTCCGGCCACAGGCGCCTGAAGCACGCACCTGCCGGCACTGCCGCTAGATGATCCTTGCCACGATGTTTCTCAGGTCCTCCGGCGGCGGAACCTGGTGCTCCAGCCATTCGCTGAGCCGGTAATCGGGCTGCGCCAGCAGGCGCTCGAAATCATCCCGCTCCACCTCGGAAAGCCCGGCATAACAGCGCGCGAAAAAATTGCCGAGAATCGTATCAAGCTCGAGGGATCCCCTGCGGCACCGCCATCGCACGCGATTGCCTCGGGCGCAGGCCATCACAGAATGCGCCCGAGAAGCATCTGCCGGATATGACCGATCGCGCGGCTGGGATTGAGCCCCTTCGGACAGACATCAGTACAGTTCATGATCGTGTGGCAGCGGAACAGGCGGTACGGGTCCTCAAGATCGTCCAGCCGCTGACCTGTCGCCTGGTCGCGGCTGTCGGCAATGAAACGCCACGCCTGCAGCAGCGCCGCCGGCCCCAGAAACCGGTCCGGATTCCACCAGAATGAAGGACAGGCCGTCGAGCAGCAGGCACACAGGATGCACTCATAGAGACCATCCAGCCGATCGCGCTCTTCGGGGGTCTGCAGCCGTTCAATCTCCGGCTCCGGATCGTGATTGACGAGCCAGGGTTTCACTTCCCGGTACTGCCGGTAGAACTGGCTCAGATCGACGACCAGATCCCGGATGACCGGCAGTCCGGGAAGTGGACGCAGCACGACCGGTTGTGCCAGCGCCTGCAGCGGTGTGATACAGGCGAGTCCGTTGCGGCCGTTGATGTTCATGGCATCGGAACCGCACACGCCCTCGCGGCAGGAGCGGCGGAAGCTGAGGCTGCTGTCCTGCGCCTTGAGCAGCAGCAGCGCATCGAGAAGCATCACCGCTCCGTGATCTTCGTCGAGTTTGTAATCCTGCATGTACGCGGCGGCATCGGTCTGCGGATTGTAGCGGTAGATGGAGAATTTCATGGCGCCGCTCCTTTTCACCTGGCTGCGAATCAGTAAATCCGCTGCTTCGGCGGAAAACTGTCGACGGTCAGCGGTTTCATGCGCACCGGCTTGTAGTCCATGCGCCGTCCACTCCGGTAATAGAGACTGTGCCTGAGCCAGCGCAGATCGTCGCGCTGCGGATAATCCTCGCGGCTGTGGGCACCCCGGCTCTCGGTACGGGCCGCTGCCGACACCACGGTCGCCAGCGCCACCTCCACCAGGTTCTCGAGCTCCATGGCTTCGATCCGGGCAGTATTGAACACCCTGCTACGGTCAGCCAGACGAGCGTCGGCAAGCCGCTCGCTGATCGCAACGACCCTGCGCACGCCTTCGTCCAGCACGTCCTGGGTACGGAACACACCGCAGTACTGTTCCATCGTCCGGCGCAGCTCTTCCCCCAGCACATCCACCGCCTCGCCGTCCCCGGGAAGATCCCAGCGGGTGAGACGATCCATCGCCCGTTCGACGCTCTGCGCATCGAGCGGACGGTGATACGGGTTTTCGGCCAGGTATTCCACCATGCGCTCGCCGGCCGCCCGGCCGAATACCACGATGTCCAGCAGCGAATTCCCGCCAAGACGGTTGGCACCGTGTATGGACACGCAGGCACACTCTCCCGCGGCGTACAGCCCCGGAACCGGCTCCTCGGGTCCGTGGTGTTCCGGCACCACGACCTGACCGAACCGGTTGGTGGGAATTCCGCCCATCATGTAATGCAGCGACGGAGACACCGGAATCGGCTTCTCGACCGGATCGACATGCGCAAACCGCATGGCGGTCTCCCGTATTCCGGGAAGACGGGCCTTGATGACTTCCGCCGGAAGATGGTCGAGCCTGAGCAGCACGTGGTCCTTGCGCGGTCCGCAGCCCCGGCCCTCGCGTATCTCGATCGCGATCGCCCGGCTGACGACGTCCCGGCTCGCCAGGTCTTTCGCATGCGGGGCATAGCGCTCCATGAAACGTTCGCCCGCAGCATTGACGAGGTATCCGCCCTCCCCCCTGGCTCCCTCCGTGATCAGCATGCCGAATCCGGCGATGCCGGTCGGATGGAACTGGATGAATTCCATGTCCTCGAGCGGGATGCCGGCACGCAGCGCCATCGCCATCCCGTCGCCGGTGTTGATCAGCGCGTTCGTGCCGGTACGGTAGATGCGGCCGGCACCACCGGTGGCGATCAGCGTTGTGCGGGCCTCGATGATGAGCGCTTCACCGGTCTCGATCTCCAGCACCAGCGCACCCAGCACGTAGCCCTCCTCATCACGCAGCAGGTCCACGGCGAAATACTCGTCGAAAAAATGGGTGCGCACGCGGATGTTCTGCTGATAGAGCGCATGCAGGATCGCGTGACCGGTGCGGTCGGCCGCCGCACAGGTACGCGCCGCCTGCTCGCCCCCGAAATTCTGGCTCTGGCCGCCGAATTTGCGCTGGTAGATCCGGCCATCATCCAGCCGCGTAAACGGAACCCCGTAATGCTCGAGTTCGATCACCAGGCGCGGCGCCTCCTGGCACATGTACTCGATCGCATCCTGGTCCCCCAGGTAGTCACCACCCTTGACGGTGTCGTACATGTGCCACAGCCAGCTGTCGGGAAGCACGTTCCCAAGAGCGGCATTCATGCCGCCCTGGGCCGCCACGGTGTGGGAACGCGTGGGAAAGACCTTCGACACCACCGCAACATGCGCATCGGCCTGCGCAAGCTGCAGTGCCGCCCGCAGACCGCCGCCGCCGGCACCGATCACGAGACAGTCGAAGCGCCGCCGCGCAATGCTCATCCTGCAACCCCCCACAGCACACCGATCGACCAGGCAAGTATCGCCGCCAGCGCCATGGCCGTCACAATGGTCGCGGTCAGCCGCAGCCGGGACGGATGCAGATAGTCCATGAAGACGCTGCGCATGCCGATCCAGACATGGATTACCGCACTCGCGAAAAACAGCGTCGCCGAGACACGCAGCGCGATACCGGCCATCCACTGTTTCCACATCCCGTAACCGCAGACGGGCGCGGCGATCCAGCGCAGCGACAGCACGACGACAAACCCGGCCATGTAAATGGCGCTGAGACG
Organism: Pseudomonadota bacterium; assembly: GCA_021778035.1. Lineage (GTDB taxonomy): Bacteria > Pseudomonadota > Gammaproteobacteria > Acidiferrobacterales > UBA6901 > JAJYCY01. The sequence goes on along the minus strand of JAJYCY010000055.1, from coordinate 6,032 downwards.
CTGCAGGACCCACTCGCCGAGTCCGCCGTGTGCGCTGCCTGTCTGCCGGAACCGGCTCACAGCAGCCTCGCCCCGGCATACCCCACCACCGCCACGCTGGCAGCAAACACCAGCCATGCCCCGATCCGGCCAGCCCGCCGGCTTGTGCCAATATCCAGATCCATCAACAGATGGCGGATCCCGGCGAAGAAATGCTGCCCGAACAGCCACAGAACGGCCAGTTCCACGGCTCTCGCCACCGGACGGCGGGCATCGGCAACGATCCGGTCAAAGGTCGCCTGGTCGGCGAGCAGACGCTGCAGCAGGTAGACCGACACCGGAAGCAGGATCGCGAGCAGCACACCGCTGATCCGGTGCACGATCGACACCACTCCCCCCACCGGCAGGCGGATCTGCAGCAGATTGAGATACACCGGACGTTTCTTGTTCCGTGCCATAAGCCAGACTCCGATATCCAATCGCAAGCCGACACCGCGGGCCCGGCGCAGGCCCGTTGCTGCCTAGGCCACCAGCGTGCGCAGTCCCTCGCGGATAGGGGTGGAGGGAACCGCGTCGAAACAGTTCCGCAGATGCCCGATGTCTGCGCAGGACCTGACAATGTCTCCGACGCGCGCATCCTGGTGCCTGCGCACGATCGGACGGCCCACGAGATTCTCGAGCGCGGCAAGCAGCTGCAGCAGCGAACATTCCACACCGGTGCCGACATTGACCGTAACGCCCGTCAGGCTGTCGCGCTCCAGCGCCGACGCAAGCAGGGCAACCAAATCACCGACAAAAACAAAGTCGCGTGTCTGGCATCCGTCGCCAAAAACCGTGACCGGCATGCCGGCACGCACCCGGTCGACAAAGATGCTGATCACGCCCGAATACGGAGAAGAGGGATCCTGGCGCGGCCCGTAGATATTGAAAAAGCGGAACGCCGTGGTCGCAAGCCCGTGCTTGCTCGCGTAATAGTTCAGATAATGCTCGCCGGCAAGCTTGTCGGCAGCGTAGGGCGACAGCGGCTGCGGGCGGGTGGATTCGGCAACCGGCAGCTCGGCGTTGTCCCCATAGACCGCCGCGGAGCTGGCATAGAGGAAGCGCCGCACTCCTGCCGCCCGTGCGGCCTCCAGAAGATTCAGCGTTCCGTCAAAGTTCGTCTGATGGGTCGCGATCGGATCATCAATGCTCGCCTGGACGGACGCGACAGCCGCCAGGTGCACCACCGCGCCGACGCCTTCCATGCAGTCCCTCGCCGTGTCCAGGCTGCGGATATCGCCTTCGACGAACCGGAACCGCGGCGCGCGATCCGGAAGATTTTCGCGTTTGCCGGTGGAAAGATTGTCCAAAACCACAACTTCCCTGCCGGCAGCAAGCAGATGGTCGGCGAGGTGGGATCCAATGAATCCTGCCCCTCCCGTAATGAGCACCTTCATGGCGGGTTCTTTCTCCCTCTTGTTCCGTTCCGGCGCAGGGCCGGCTGCATACGCTGGCGCGCCGCCGCCCCTTCCCGGGCCTCCAGCCACGGGTCAGCGTGGAATCACGGCCCGTCTTTGTGCGATTATAGCGTCCGGCTGGAATAACAAAAGAGGGGCATCAGCGCCTGCAAGATCGGTACGGTCACGATCCGGCATCGCGCAGTGACACAGCTGTCCAATATGTTTCCGGGCGTATACATCCGCTGTTCCTCCTCATGCTGTACGTTTCCGTACTCCGCGCTGGATACAGTGAAATTCGTCGCGGCCACCTGGAGAGAAGAACCATGAGCGTTGTTGCAGTCGTCGGTCTCGGGTATGTCGGGCTGCCACTTGCTGTCGAATTCGGAAAGAAATACCCCACCATCGGATTCGACCTGAGCGCAGCCAAGGTCGCGAGCTACCGGCAGTTCGTCGATCCTACCGGCGAACTGTCAGGCGCCGAACTGCGGGCAGCGGCGACACTGCGCCCCACCACCGATCCTGCAGCTCTTGCGGAGGCCGACTTCATCATCGTTGCCGTACCTACCCCGATAGACCAGGCTCGCCAGCCGGACTTCTCGCCACTGGTAGGTGCAAGCGAAACGGTCGGCCGGCACATGAAGCGCGGCGCGACCGTGATCTACGAGTCCACTGTTTATCCGGGGGCAACCGAGGAGATCTGCGTGCCGGTGCTCGAACATGCCTCGGGCATGAAGTGGCGCAAGGATTTCCATGTGGGCTATTCGCCCGAACGCATCAACCCTGGTGATCACGAGCATACCCTCTCGCGCATCGTCAAGGTGGTCTCGGGAGACGATGCGCCCACGCTCGACGCGGTCGCAGGGCTCTATGGCTCGGTCATCGCCGCCGGTGTGCACCGCGCATCGAGCATCAAGGTGGCCGAGGCCGCAAAGGTGATCGAAAATACCCAGCGTGATCTTAATATCGCGCTGATGAATGAATTGGCCATCATCTTCGACAGGCTCGGCATCGATACCCTCGAAGTGCTCACCGCGGCCGGTACCAAGTGGAACTTCCTGCCGTTTCGCCCCGGCCTGGTCGGCGGCCACTGCATCGGTGTTGACCCCTACTACCTCACCCACAAGGCGGAAATGATCGGCTATCACCCCGAAGTGATCCTGGCCGGCCGGCGGATCAACGATTACATGGGCAAATTCATCGCCGAACAGACCATCAAGCAGATGATCCGGCTTGGCAGTCCGATCAAGGGTGCGAGGGTCAATGTGCTCGGACTGACCTTCAAGGAAAACTGCCCCGACCTGCGCAATTCCCGGGTCATCGACGTGATCGAGGAACTGAGATCCTATGGCGTCGAGGTCCACGTTCATGATCCGGTGCCGCATGCCGCGGAAGCAAAGCACGAGTACGGTCTCGACCTGGTCGATTTCGACGCACTGCCGGCTGCCGACGCGATCATCATCGCGGTCGCCCACCGCCAGTTCCTGGAACGCAACCTCGCCGATTACAGGAGCAAGCTTACCGCCCGGGGCTGTTTCATTGACGTGAAATCACAGTTCGACCCGCGCGCGCTGCATGCCGAGAATCTTGCATTCTGGCGCCTGTAGCCGCACGCGCATGCCGGCCGGCCTCGTGCCCGTCCCGGTATCGTGAACATCCATAACAGCACGGCTGGAAAAGGACGGAATAATGCGCATTTTGATTACCGGTGTGGCCGGATTCATCGGATCGGGACTCGCCCTGAGGCTTCTCGATCGCGGTGATTCAGTGTACGGCATCGACAACATGAACGACTACTATTCGGTCGCGCTCAAGGAATCACGCCTTGGCCGCATCGGTGCTCATCCGCAATTCCGGTTCGAGAAGCTTGATATCTCGGATCGCGAGGGAGTGGCGCGCCTGTTCCGCGAGAACCGGTTCGACGCCGTGATGAATCTCGCTGCCCAGGCGGGCGTCCGCTATTCGCTTGAAAACCCGCACGCCTACGTTGACGCCAACCTGGTAGGCTTCGTGAACCTGCTCGAGGGCTGCCGCCAGTCGGGAGTGGGGCATTTCGTCTTTGCCTCTTCAAGTTCGGTCTATGGCGCCAACACGAGGCAGCCCTTTTCCGAGCACGACAACGTGGACCATCCGGTTTCGCTCTACGCGGCCAGCAAGAAAGCCAATGAGCTCATTGCCCACAGTTACGCTCACCTGTTCAGGCTGCCCTGCACCGGGCTGCGGTTCTTCACTGTCTACGGCCCGTGGGGCCGCCCCGACATGGCGTTGTTTCTCTTCACCAAGGGAATTCTCGCCAACACGCCGATACGGGTATTCAATCATGGCCGCATGGTTCGCGACTTCACCTACATCGACGATATCATCGAGGGAGTGATCCGGGTCATCGACCATCCGGCCCAGCCCGATTCCTCATGGTCGGGAGATAATCCGGATCCGGCCACCAGCAACGCGCCATACCGCATATTCAATATTGGCAACAGCCGTCCGGTCGAGCTGATGCGCTACATCCACATTCTCGAGGAGCAACTCGGCAAAAAGGCAGTGATGGAACTGCTTCCCCTCCAGGACGGCGATGTGCCGTCGACTGTCTCCGATGTAAGTGCGCTCGAGGCAGCAGTCGGTTTCAAGCCAGCGACACCGGTGGAGGTGGGCATTGCGCGGTTCGTCAGCTGGTACAGGGAGTACTACCGGAGCTGAAAAGACCCCACGGTCACGCGCCGGCGCGCGGGTCGGTCACCCGCGCCACCGCAGCGGTTACAGCGGCAGCTTTTCGCAGGACAGAAGCCGGTGGTACGCTGCCCTGTCGCGGGCGCTGGCATCCAGGTGAAAGTCGTACCGCAGGCGCGCCAGCCGGCGCAGGCGCAGGACCTTGTCGAGCTGCGTGATGTCACGTTTGACATGCAGCTGCTGATCATCGATGGCCACAACCCGGTTCTCCATCGCCACGAGACTGCCGTATCCGGGCTGGGCAAGGATGAATTCCTGCGCGGCATTCAGGTCTGTCTTCAAAAAACGTGCGAAATTCAGGGTGTACGGGGCCAGCGCGCCCGGCCACCGCATCCCGATGGCCTCCCGGATCTGGTTCTGGTTTGCCTGGATTCTCCGCTTCAGGTTGTGCTTCTCGCGGCGCAGTTCATGGCGTCGCTGCTCAAGGACACGCCGCCGCACACCGATTGCGCGAATGAGGGCGCGTCCGGACGGCGGCAGCCCGTTCTCCTTCGCGACCCTCCGTGCAAGCCGGCTGTAGACATTGTCGGGCTCGGCCCCGGTATCGACCCAGCGCACGTACCACGGCTGCCAGCGTTCGAGGAACATCTCGCTCGTCGAACGCGGCATGTCGGTGCTGTGTGCCTCCGACAGTGCGTAGAGGTGGGCCTCGTACAACGATACCCTGCCGTCCCCGTGAAGAAGGTGCGGATTCACCGGCAGCGGCTTTCCTGTACGGGTACGTCCATGCAGCGCGGCAAAAAAATAGGTGGTGTAGTCCCGGTAATCCCCGATATTGACGCTCGGAGAACATCCCTCGGACTCCTTGTCCTGCGCTACCGCAAAGAATCCGCAGCGGTCAGCCTTGGTCAGTCTGAGCGTATCAGACGCGCCCGGATGCACGAGCCGCCCGAACCCGCCGGCGAAACACTGCGTGAATACGAAGCGCACAGGCACCGCAGGATTGATGTTGTTCATGATGCGGTACATGGTGCGAACGGAAATATGCGAATTATCCCAGAGCCTGAGCGCGTTCCGCGCGGTATCGCTCGGGTAATTGATCGAGCCGTGCCCGTTGTAGATGATGAGCGCCCTGTCGCCGGGCTTGAGCCGCGAAAACTCTCTCGCCAGCCGTTTTTCAAGATGGTCTGCGATGGTGCTGCCGATCACGCCGGGAACATCCTGCTCGTAATAATGGTCATCGTTGGCCATCTGCTCGCCAAAAACACGCGCAAGCGGCTGCATGCTGGCTTTGGATTCCCCGCGCGGCTTCCACGCGACGACATCCTTGCCGGGCTTCCGCCCTTCCGCGAAAAAAACCCGTATCCGGCGTTTGCCCGGGTATGCCTTCAGGACTCTGACTACCCAGTTGACGTTCGCCTCGATCTGGGCCTGCGACTCGGCGGGCGTCGGCCCGCCTCCGATTACCCAGACGTAGTCGGCAGCCGATGCTGCCGGTGAAATCAGCAGCAGCCCAACAAGCCAGAGAGCCCATGCGCGCATGTCAGTGTACCGGGGGCCGGGGGATACAGCAGGCAACCAGTCCGACGGTGACCCCCATAAGCAGACCCGACGTGCCGAACGGCACCATAGCGCCGGATTCATGCCCAAAGAGCCGGACGGAAAGCAGGATCCCGGCCGCCAGCCCGGCCAATCCACCCAGGATCACTCCCCATCGATACGACCAGCGAACCACCGGGATGACCACGACGAGCAGTACGGCGCTTCCTGCATAAAGCAGCGGCAGGGCATGCAGGCCTCCGGCGATGATGTCCAGCACCAGCTTTCGGCGCAGATGCCGGACGAAGTACTCGTTCAGCATCGCGCGGTCGCCGGCAAAGGTGTCGAGCATAAACAAAACCAGGACATGGACGAAATAAACCAGCGGTGAAGCCAGCAGGAACACGGCCA
>JAJYCY010000054.1 GCA_021778035.1 Pseudomonadota bacterium | reverse complement strand
GGGGTACGTGACGGGTCTTGCCCTTGAGGAACTGCTTAATCCGGGTGTGATGCCGGTACAGGCTGGCCAGCGCTATTGCGACGTCGCACGCCACGGCGATGGTGTGGAGGTTTTTGCAGTATTCAACGTTGACCAGTTTCTCGGCCTCATCCCCCGCAGTGAGGCAGCCCAGTCTCCGGATGGCTTCTTGGGCGCCAACCTGCGCCACATAGAACCGATGCCCGCAAATACTTCTGCCGAACAGGCGATCCGTCGTCTGCGCGATACGCAGGACGAACATGTCCCCGTGGTCGACGACGACGGACGGTTCCTTGGCGCGGTGTCACAGCTTTCCCTGTTCGCGGCGGTGACGGCGCGATGCGAATCGATAATCCAGCATCACGAAATCGCGGCGGCGGTCTTCGACAGCACGGGCGACGGCATTGTCGTGACCGATGCCTCGGCATCGATCCTGCTCGTGAACCGCGCGTTTACTACGGCCACCGGCTATACCCTGGAGGACGTACGCGGCCATCGTCCCAGTATCCTCAGTTCCGGGCATCACGGGGAAGAATTCTACCAGTCCATGTGGCAATCGCTGCGCGACACCGGCATGTGGAGTGGCGAGATCTGGAACCGGAGAAAAAGCGGTGAGATCTACCCGGAGTGGCTGCGCATCAACGCCGTGCGCAACAATGCCGGCCTGGTCACGCATTACGTCGGGGTCTTCGCCGATATCAGCAGCGAACAGCGCCTCCAGCACCAGCTGCACCGGCTCGCCTATCACGACGCCCTCACCGGATTGCCCAACCGGCAGCTGTTCCGCGATCGCGTCGGGCAGGCGATTGCACATGCCAGACGCAGCGGACGCGGGTTCGCGCTGCTGTTTGTCGATTTTGACCATTTCAAGGAAATCAACGACAGTTTCGGCCATAGTTTCGGCGACCGGCTGCTGCAGGCGGCTGCCTCCCGGATCCGCCAGGCGGTGCGGGAAACGGATACGGTCTCGCGTCTGGGCGGGGATGAATTCACGGTGCTGCTCGAGGAGGCCGGCTCGGAGCGCTATGCCGCGGCGACCGCGGCAAAAATCCTGCAGTCCGGCGAGTCCGGGCTGGATGTGGACGGCCGCACGGTGCCGCTGACGGCAAGCGTCGGCATCGCACGTTATCCGGAGGACGCAGAGGATATCGATACACTGCTGCGCTGTGCCGACACGGCCATGTACCAGGCCAAGAGAGAAGGACGCAACCGCTACCGCTTCTTTACCGGTGAGCTCAATGAGCAGGTCCAGATGCGGCTGTCGATGGAAAGTGGCCTGCGGTCCGGCCTGCGCAGCGGACAGTTCTACATGGTGTGGCAGCCCCAGGTGCGGCTTGCCGACGGCCAGTGGGTCGGGCTCGAAGCGCTGGCGCGCTGGCGTCACCCGCAGCAGGGGGACGTGGAGCCGGGCCGGTTCATACGTCTGGCCGAGGAGTCCGGCCTGATGCCGGAATTCGGCTGCTGGTCGCTCAATGCAGCCGCAGCCGGTGCCGCGGCGCTTGCGGAGGCCTGCCGCCGCAGGCCCATGCGTCTCGGCATCAACATCTCGGCCGCGCAGCTGTTCGAGACCGGCTCGCTCAAAAACAGCATTCTCCAGGCGCTGGAGCAGTCAGGCCTGGCGCTGAGCTATTTCGAACTTGAGCTGAGCGAATCAACGCTCATGAGCCGGGGACGCGCGATCGAACCGGTCCTCGGGGATCTGCGCAGCCGGGGTCTGCAGATCGCCGTTGACGATTTTGGCACCGGATTCTCCCGGTTTTCCTGCCTCAAGCGCATGGCCGTGCGGCGCGTGAAGATCGATGGCGCGCTTGTCCGTAATGTCACCGTGGACTCCGTCAGCCGCCAGCTGGTTGCCGGCATCATCGGCATGGCCCGCGGCCTGGACATACAGGTGGCTGCCGAAGGGGTGGAGACCGACGAACAGCGCTGTATCCTGCTTGAACTCGGCTGCGAGGAGGGGCAGGGCAATCTGTTCGGAAAGCCCACCGTGCTCCCGGAAATCATCGGCCAGTTTCCCGCCTGAGGCAGAGCTGCTCAGCGTGCCGGCGCAAGCCCGGTGCCTGTCGCCGCCCGCAGCGGTACCTCATGGTCTTCCTGCTGCTGCAGCGTCCACAGGTGCGCGTACACACCGGCACGTGCGATGAGCTCAGCATGCGAGCCGCGCTCCACGATCTGGCCATGATCCATCACCAGGATCTGGTCAGCGTCCATTACGGTTGACAGCCGGTGGGCGATGACCAGGGTCGTGTGGTTGCGGGCGATATCCTGCAGTTCCGACTGGATCGCGCGTTCGGTCTTGGAATCCAGAGCCGAAGTGGCCTCGTCGAACACCAGTATGCGCGGATTCTTGAGCAGGGTACGGGCAATGGCCACGCGCTGCTTCTCCCCGCCCGACAACTTCAGTCCGCGCTCGCCCACGATGGTGTCGTACTTGTCCGGCAGTGAGCCGATGAACTGGTGGATATGGGCGGCGCGCGCCACCTGCATGATTTCGGCGTGCGTCGCGTCCGGCCGGCCGTAGGCGATGTTGTAGTAGATCGTGTCATTGAACAGCACCGTATCCTGCGGAACGATGCCGATGGCGGCGCGTACGCTGCGCTGCGTGACATCGCGGATGTCCTGGCCATCGATCAGGATGCGTCCGCTGCCGGCGTCGTAGAAGCGGAACAGCAGCCGTGAGAGCGTCGATTTTCCGGCACCGCTTGCGCCGACCACTGCGACCTTGTGTCCGGCCGGCACCTGGAAGTCGACATCCACGAGCACCTGGCGCCGGGAGTCGTAGCCGAAGCTCACGTGCTCGAAGCGTATGGTGCCATTGCGTACATCGAGGTCTGGGGCATCGGGCTTGTCGCGCACCTCCGGTGACTGTTCCAGCAGGTTGAACATGCGTTCCATGTCAGCCAGGGAATGGCGGATCTCGCGGTAGACGAAGCCGAGAAAATGCAGCGGCATGTAAAGCTGGATCAGGAACGAATTGACCAGAACAAGATCGCCGATCGTCATCTTGCCCTGCGTGACGCCGCGAGCAGCCATGGTCATCAGCGCGGTCACACCCGCAGCGATGATCGCCCCCTGTCCGATGTTGAGCACGGACAGGGAGGTCTGGTTGCGTACAGCCGCACCCTCCCAGGTTGCGAGGGTGGAATCGTAACGCTGTGCCTCGTAGCCCTCGTTGCCGAAATACTTGACGGTCTCATAGTTGAGCAGGCTGTCGATGGCGCGCGTGTTGGCCTTGGAGTCCATGTCGTTCATCGTGCGGCGGAACACCATCCGCCATTCCGTGATGGCCAGGGTGTAGATGACGTACGCAACCAGTGTGATCAGCGTCACGATGCAGAACCAGGGGTCGTACTTGACCAGCAGGATGATCATGACCAGGCCCATCTCGAAGAGCGTGGGCAGGATGTTGAACAGCATGAAGTTCAGCAGGAAACGGATTCCGGCGGTGCCGCGTTCGATGTCGCGCGACACGCCGCCTGTATGCCGTTCGAGGTGGAAGCGCAGCGCAAGCGCGTGCAGATGGCAGAACACCTTGAGCGCCACCCGGCGTATCGACCGTTGCAGCACCTTGGCAAATATCACGTCCCGCAGCTCGCCGAACAGGGTGTTGCCGAGACGCAGCGCACCGTAGGCCACAAGCAGGGACAGCGGCAGCACCAGTACCGCTTGCGGATGGTTCAGGGAGTCGACGATGCTCTTCATGACCAGCGGAACGGCAACGGTCGCGAGCTTCGCCACGATCAGGAACGAGAGGGACAGCGCGACACGGCCGCGGAACTCCCAGAGGTAGGGGAGCAGCGTGCGGATTGTCTTCCAATCGTCGCGGTTGGTCGGTGGTTTTCCGGTATGAGTGATGCGCATGGTCAGGGAGGCCCGGTTTTGTGACAATTCTAACCTTCGCGGGGTCTGCGCGGCCAATTCTCCGGAATTGGCCGGTATTCACAGCCTGCCGAAAGTAGGGAAATTGCGGCTGCCCGGCCGCGCCCACGGCCAGGGTGTGCCGCGGGAGGTCCCGGCCCCGCCCCGGCGGCAGGTGCATCCGGAGGTTGACTGCGTGGCGCAACGCGGCAAGATAGCGATCACGGGGCAATTCCCAGCCGGTGACGCCACGCAGGATGCTGCTCACATGAAAATCGATGCCCGGAAGTTCCGCGTCAGCGAGGGCGAGAAGGTGAGGCTCGAGCGCTGGCCGACACGCGTCAGGCCGGTCTACCGGTCCGGCGAGGAGTACCGCCGGCTGCTCGACGGACACGTCAGCCGGCTGAGCGACCTGCAGCAGCTGCATTATGCCTGCAACCGCTATGCGCTGCTGATCATTTTCCAGGCCATGGATGCCGCCGGAAAGGATGGCGCGATCCGGCATGTCATGTCCGGCGTCAACCCGCAGGGCTGCCAGGTATTCAGCTTCAAGCACCCCAGCGCGACCGAGCTCGAGCATGATTTTCTCTGGCGCACCACCCGGTCCCTGCCTGAGCGCGGACGGATCGGCATTTTCAACCGTTCGTACTACGAGGAAGTGCTGATCGTGCGGGTGCACCCCGAGATCCTGCGAGGCGAGGAGATCCCGGACGGGCGGTCCGGCGGCAAGTCCTTCTGGCACCACCGCTACCGTTCCATCAATGACCTGGAGCGGCATCTGGTGCGCAACGGCACGCGCATCATCAAGTTCTTTCTGCATATCTCCAAGGAGGAGCAGCGCAAGCGGCTGCTCGACCGCATCGACAATCCGCAGAAGAACTGGAAATTCAGCGCCGCCGACATCGAGGAGCGGAAATACTGGGATGCCTACATGGAGGCTTATGGGGACTGTCTCAGTGCGACCAGCACGAACCGGGCGCCGTGGTACGTGGTTCCGGCAGACGACAAGGACAATGCCCGGCTCATCATTTCGCAGGTGATCCTCGATGCCTTCGAAAATCTCGGGCTGAGCTATCCGCGGGCGGGCAGAAAGCGCCGGCAGGAACTGCTGGCAATGCGCAGGCAGCTTCAGAAGTAGCGCCGGGGACCCGGTGCGCAGCAGGGCGTGAACAGACGGAGGCCGGGCGATGGCAACACGCAAAGAGACGGGCAGGGCGGTGATGAGGCGGCGCATGGTGCACCGGCAGCGGCCCCCGGATTTCCTGGATCCGGCACTGGAATGGCGGCGTCTGTTTGCCGAGACCTGGGGCACGTTCCTGCTCGTGCTGGTCGCCGCAGGTGGCGCGACGGTGGCTGCCCGCGCCGGCGGCACGGTCAGCCCGGACGCCATCGCGGTGGCACCCGGACTGATGGTGATGGCGATCATCTACTTCATGGGCGCGGTGAGCGGTGCCCATCTCAATCCGGCGGTGACCTTGGCGTTTGCCGCGCGCCGCAATTTCCCCTGGCACCGGGTGCCGGGATATGTTCTCGCGCAGTGTGTCGGTGGCGTCGGGGCGGCGCTGCTTCTGCGTGCCCTGTTCGGCGATGCCGGCGCCCTCGGTGCCACCGTGCCTGGCAAGGGGTTCAGTGCCGGCACGGCACTGGTCATGGAGATCGTGCTTACTGCCGGGCTGGTGAATACGATCCTGGGCACGGCATCCGGGGCGCGCAACATCGGCACCAACGGCGCCATTGCCGTCGGAGGATACATTGTTCTGGCTGGTCTGTGGGCGGGGCCGGTGAGCGGGGCTTCCATGAACCCGGTGCGGTCACTGGCGCCAGATCTGGTGCGCGGGGATTTTGCGACCACCTGGATCTACCTGGTCGGACCCCTGGCAGGCGCCCTGATCGGCGTTGTTTTTGAATGGCTCCTCAAGGGAAAGCCGACCCTTGCCGGTGCCATCGCCGCGCAGGGCAGTGCCGATGCCGGGGACTCCGGCAGGGCCGACCCGCGATCCGGTCCGGAATAGGCCACATTGGCTGCGAGATCAGGATCGCAGTGATTGAGAGCGTGTCCTGCAAGAGGCCGAATCAGCCCGGGACCGGCAGGGCGGGGGGCAGCAGAACGTTCCGGGCCTGTGCGGCAGGGCGGTCGGCAGAACGTCTGCTGCGGGAGTGCCGTGATGCCTAGTGGGCCAGTTTGCGGTACTTGATGCGGTGCGGCTGGTCGGCGTCGGTGCCGAACCGGCGGTGGCGGTCGGCCTCGTAGTCCGCGTAGTTGCCTTCGAACCAGACCACCTTGCTTTCGCCCTCGAAGGCGAGCATGTGGGTCGCGATGCGGTCGAGGAACCAGCGGTCATGGGAGATCACCACGGCGCAGCCGGCGAAATCGAGCAGCGCATCCTCGAGGGCACGCAGGGTCTCGACGTCCAGATCGTTGGTCGGCTCGTCCAGCAGCAGCAGGTTCCCGCCGCTCTTGAGCAGTTTGGCCAGGTGCACGCGGTTGCGTTCACCGCCCGAGAGATCCTTCACCAGCTTCTGCTGGTCCGGGCCCTTGAAGTTGAAGCGTCCGACGTAGGCCCGCGAGGACACCTCCACCTTGCCCAGAAGGATGTTGTCGTGTCCGCCGGATATCTCCTGCCACGCGGTTTTTGATCCGTCGAGTGTGTCGCGCGACTGGTCGACGTACGCAAGCTCGACAGTAGGACCGATGCGCAGGCTGCCCGAGTCGGGTTTCTCCTGGCCGGTGATCATGCGGAACAGCGTGGTCTTGCCCGCACCGTTGGCCCCGATGATGCCGACGATGCCGCCACGCGGCAGACTGAAGCTCAGGTTGTCGATCAGCAGCCGGTCGCCGAAACTCTTGCAGATCGCCTGTGCCTCGACCACAAGATCCCCCAGGCGCGGTCCGGCGGGGATGAAGATCTCCTTGGTCTCGTTGCGTGCCTGGGACTCCTGGGATGCCAGATCCTCGAACGCCGCCAGACGCGCCTTGCTTTTCGCGTGACGGCCCTTGGGAGCCGTGCGTACCCATTCGAGCTCGCGCTTCATCGCGCGCATGCGGGCATTTTCCTGCTTTTCCTCGGTCTCCAGCCGCTTCTCCTTCTGCTCCAGCCAGGACGAATAGTTGCCCTGCCACGGAATGCCATGGCCGCGGTCAAGCTCGAGTATCCAGCCGGCCACGTTGTCGAGAAAGTACCGGTCGTGGGTCACGGCCACCACGGTGCCGGCATATTCCTTGAGAAAGCGCTCGAGCCAGGCTATCGACTCGGCGTCGAGATGGTTGGTCGGTTCGTCGAGCAGCAGCATGTCGGGCTGCGACAGCAGCAGCTTGCACAGCGCCACACGCCGGCGCTCGCCTCCGGACAGCCTGTCCACCTTCGCATCCCAGGGCGGAAGGCGCAGGGCATCGGCCGCGATTTCCAGCCGGCGGTCGAGTTCCCACGCCCCAGCGGCGTCGATCTCGCCCTGCAGCCGCGCCTGCTCCTCCATGAGCTGGTTCATCTGCTCATCGCTCATGGGTTCGGCAAACTTCATCGAGATCTCGTTGAACTTGTCGAGCAGCGCCTTGGTTGCCGCGACCGCCTCCTCGACGTTGCCGCGCACATCCTTCTGCGGATCCAGCTGCGGTTCCTGCGGCAGGTATCCCACCTTGATGTTCGACGCCGGCCTTGCCTCGCCGTTGAAGTCCTTGTCGACGCCGGCCATGATGCGCAGCAGCGTCGATTTTCCCGAACCGTTGAGGCCAAGAACGCCGATTTTCGCCCCGGGGAAGAACGACAGCGATATGTCCTTCAGGATTTCCCGCTTCGGCGGCACGACCTTGCCGACGCGGTGCATTGTGTAGATGTATTGCTGTGACATGACGCCCTGTCTGGATTAGAAATAGCCGGAAACCGCGCAGCTGAGGCGCTAGAGGGTACTATCTGGCTGGCACCTGTGGCAAGCGCGCCCTGCAACGCAGCGCGTGCTCAGTGATCCTGCCGTGTCCAGCCGGCGGTGGCTTGGTCGGAATCGATCGATTCGCTGGCAAACTCGTAGCTGAGCGAGGCGTCGGGCGCCTGGAAATAGTTGCCCTGCACGTATTCGATGCCGTAGGCCCACAGTGCCGACAGGCTGGCTGCATCCTCGACATTCTTGACGATGATCCGGCGATTGTCACGGCTGGCAGCGGCGAACAGTCCCTTCACGATCGCCTGTCCGGCCTTGTCGCTGACCAGCGGGCGCAGCAGTTCATTGTCGACCTTGATGAAATCGACCGCCTGCCGGGGCATCGCGGTGATGCCCTTGCGGCCGAAATCATCGGCCGCGAACCGGCATCCGATCTTGCGCTGCGAGGTGATGAATGCCGAGGTCTCGTCCGTCCTGGCGGACAGGATCGATTCGTTGATCTCGAATACCAGCGATTTCCCCTTTACGCCGGAGCTGCGCAGCGATTCGAGGATGAGGATCGGAAGCTCCTCGTCGTCGAGCGCGGTCTGCGAAAGATTCACGAACAGCGTTGGCTGGCGGCCGGCTGCACGCAGGTCGCGCAGCGCGGCGATTACCCGCTTCACCACCATGCGGTCAAGTTCCCGGGACAATCCGGCCTCCCGGGCGACTGGCATAAACTCGGCGGCGGCAATCAGTTCGCCACTGCTGCCCGACATGCGCAACAGCGCCTCGTAGTTTTCCGCGGCATCCCCATGCAGGTTGACGATCGGCTGGTACAGCAGCTGGAAGCTTTCTGTGCGCAGCGCCGCTTCGATCGACCTGGCCATGTTTGTTGCGCGATCGATGTGATGGACCGTGGCAGAAGGCCGTGCGGCCGGGGCGCTGGCCGAAGCAGCCGCCACCTCCTCCCGGGGAGCGGACGGGGCGGCCGAAATCGCCACGGCTGGTCGGGGTTCCCGTTCGGCATGGCCCCGGTAGGCAAGCGCAATCGCCTGTTCTGCGCCTGCGACGGAGGCATCGATCACGGTTGTGCTGAGGGTCCAGTGGCAGACGAACGTCTTTCCCTCTTCGCTCAGGTTCGTTTCGGTGAGCATGCGGCGGATTGCGGCTGCGGCATCCATGGCCGGCCGTTCGGTGCTATCGGGCAGCAGGGCCGTAAACTCGTCACCGCCGAACCGCGCGAGGATGTCGTGGTCGCCGAGGGATTTGCGCAGCAGATCGGCCACGCGCGTGATCAGCCGGTCGCCGGTAGAGTATCCGTGGGCATCGTTGATTTCCCGCAGCCGCTGGAGGTCAAGATGCAGCAGAACCATAATCTGCTTGCCGGCCTGCGCCGCTGCTGTGGCCTCGCCGAGTACCTGCAGGAAATAGCTCCGGTTGTACAGTCCCGTCAGCGGGTCGTGATCATGCGTGAACTGGAGCTGGTCCTCGATGTTCTTCCGGTGCGAGATGTCGGTCACGCTGATCTGGTGCCAGTTCTCGCCATTCATCTGGATGGCCGAAATTGTCACCTCGGCAGGGAACCGGGTGCCGTCCTTCTTCACCACCGTGATCTCTCCGGCCTGCATGTCCTGCGGATTGCGTCCGGTCTTGCGGAACCACTCTTTCACGCGTGCGTGATCGGACTTGTTGATCAGGTTGAGCACCGGGATTTCATCGAGTTCCTTGGCGTCGTCGTAGCCGAACAGCCGCAGATAGGCAGGATTGGCGCTGGTGTGCATGCCGTCCTGGCTGTAGCAGATTGCCTCAAGCGAACCGTCCATCAGGGCGCGGTAGCGATGCTGCAGCTGCGACAGCTGCTCACGCGTCTGTGCGAGCTCGGTACTCATGTGCGCTACGGCCAGCTCGCGCTCGATCACCGGTGCCAGGCGCGACGTCTGGTTCTTGAAGACGATGTCCCGTGCGCCGGCCGCCATGAGTTCAGCCGTGTCCCCGTCGCTGACCGTGCGGGTCATGATGATGCAGGGTATATCGTGGCCCGCGCGGTGCATGGCGCCGATGGCGGCGGGAACAGTGAGGCCGGGAACGTCAGTCTCGGTGATCGCGACCTCCCAGTTTTCACCCCCGGTCGCCGTCAGCAGGCCGGCCATGTCCTGGACCCGCTGGCTTTTGACGATGTAACCGGCGTGCCGGAGCGTCTCGACGACAAGCTGCGCGTCGTCCGGGGAGTCATCGATGATCAAGACGTGGAGCAGTTTCTTGTCCAATGCATCGACCTCACGTTACGGGGCGTCCTGGCTAGGCGGCGCGGGGCTGAGTACCTACGGCGGGGAGCCTCCGGTGAAGCGGCCTCGCAGGGAGGATCCCTGCAGTTTTGCAGGGATCACACGGGAATTATAACACAGGCCGCGGCTGCCTGCCGGCACGTGTGCCTGGCCCGGCAGGCGTGATTGACCCCGGCATGGCAACCCCACCAGAATAGACACAATGGACCTTCTCGCGCTCGGCAAGGAGCTCGTCTCCCTGCTCACGATCCTGACCCCGTTCAATGTCCTGCCGGTGTATGTGACGCTGACCGTGGGCATGCCGCACCAGGCGCGCGAGCGCGCCCTGGTGCGGACCCTGACGGCGGTACTGACGACGCTGCTGTTCTTCCAGTGGAGCGGCCTGTACCTGTTCCGGGTGCTGGGGGTGGCACTGCCGAGTTTCCAGATTGCCGGCGGCTTGATCATCGCATCGGTAGCCTGGTCGATGCTGCACGCCAATCTGTCGCGCACCCAGACCAGCCGCACCGAAGGGGCCGAGACCATGGAAAAGGAGGACTTTTCGATCGTGCCGCTGGCCATTCCGATGCTTTCGGGTCCCGGAGCGATCACCACCGTGATCCTGCTGTCGCAGCAGCAGCACGGGTTGCGCGGTGACTTCGCGCTGAGCGCGCTGATTATGCTGTCAACGCTCATTCTCTATCCCGTGTTCCGCCTTGCCCACCCGCTGTTCAGCCGCCTTGGGGTCACCGGCACCCGCATTCTCACCCGCATCATGGGCATGCTGCTGCTTGCCATCGCGGTGGAATTCATCATTCAGGGGATTGGCACTTCGTTTCCCGGGGCGCTCTGAGCGGTGCCCCGCGGCCGGTTCAGCGGCCTGCGTCGCCGGCGTTTTTGACAAGCAGGAATTCGAGCAGCGCCTTCTGGGCGTGCATGCGGTTCTCGGCCTCGTCCCATACCACGCTCTGCGGTCCATCGATCACGGCGGCATCCACCTCGTATCCGCGGTACGCGGGCAGGCAGTGCATGAACACGGCGTCACTGCGGGCGAGCCGCATGAGCGGCTGGTCCACCATATATCCGGAAAAGTCCTTCAGACGCTGTGCCTTTTCGTCCTCCTGGCCCATGCTCGCCCAGGTGTCCGTAACGACAATGTCCGCTCCATGGACCGCGGCGCGTGGATCCTGCGTCAGGCTGACGCACTCGCCGGCCGCGGCAACCACCCCGGCGTCGGGTTCGTAGCCTGCAGGCGTGGCAATGACCAGTCTGAATCCGAAACGCCTGGCAGCATTGATCCATGAATGGCAGACGTTGTTGCCGTCCCCGATCCATGCCGCGGTCCTGCCGCTGATGGCGCCGCGTGCCTCGACGTAAGTCTGGATGTCCGCCAGCAGCTGGCAGGGATGATGGCGGTCGGTAAGCGCGTTGATTACCGGCACCGACGATTGTTCTGCGAAGCGCTCGACCATGGCGTGCTCGTACGCACGGATCACGATCACGTCTACCATGCGTGACATGACGCGCGCCGTGTCCTCGATCGGTTCGCCGCGGCCGAGATGCGTGTCGCGCGGAGAGAGGAACAGGCTGCTGCCGCCGAGCTGGGACATGCCGGCCTCGAATGACACACGCGTGCGCGTCGAGGATTTCTCGAAGATCATCGCCATGGTCCGCCGGCACAATGGCGCATAAGACTCGCCGCGCCGGTGCATCGCCTTGAGCTCGATGGCCCGGGCGATCAGCTGGCTGAGCTCGGCGCTGCTCAGGTCAAGCAGGGTGAGAAAATGGCGGGGCGTCACGGTGCCGCGTTCCGGTCCTGCGATGACGCCAGGAAATTCCGCACCACGCCGCCGAGCACCTCGACGATCTGGTCGGCTTCGGCATCCGTGATGACGAGCGGAGGAAGCAGGCGCACGATCCGCTCGGCCGTGACGTTGATGAGCAGGCCGGCATCGAGGGCAAGGCGCGTCAGTTCCTTGCAGGGCCGGTCGAGCTCCACGGCCAGCATGAGTCCGCGGCCGCGGATTTCCCGGATTCCGGCGACGGACCCGAGTTCGCGGTGCAGACCCGCCAGCATGCGCTCGCCGAGCTCCGTGGCGCGCCGGTCGAAATTACCGCTGCGCAGTATGTCGATGACCTCGAGTGCTACCCGGCACACGAGCGGGTTGCCGCTGAACGTAGAGCCGTGGTTGCCGGGCTGGAAGACACCGGCCGCATCGCCGCGCGCCAGGCAGGCACCGATCGGCACGCCGTTGCCGAGCCCCTTGGCAAGCGTCATCACATCCGGCACAACCTGCTCGTGCTGGCAGGCAAACCACTTGCCTGTGCGGCACATGCCGGTCTGGATCTCATCGAACATGAGCAGCCAGCCGTGGTCGTCGCAGATGCGGCGCAGCTCCTTCAGGTAGCCGGAATCGGGCACGACGATGCCGCCCTCCCCGGTAATCGGCTCCACCAGTACGGCGACGATGTCCTGCGTGCGCTCGCCCACCTGGGCGACCGAGGCAGCGTCATTGTAGGGAACGCGGTAGAAACCCTGCACCAGCGGCTCGAATCCCGCCTGGATCTTGCGGTTGCCGGTTGCGCTCAGGGTAGCGAGCGTGCGCCCGTGGAAACTGCCTTCGGTGACGATGATGCCGGGCGTGAGGATCTTGCGCTGGTGACCGTAGAGACGCGCGATCTTGATTGCCGCCTCGTTGGCCTCGGCGCCCGAATTGCAGAAAAACGCGTTGTCCATGCCGGACAGCCGGCACAGTCCCTCGGCCAGCTTCGCCTGCAGCGGAATCTCGTACCAGTTCGATGTGTGCAGCACTTTTGACGCCTGATCGCACAGCGCCTGCGTGATGCGCGGGTGGGCGTGACCGAGCCCGCAGACCGCTATCCCTGCCAGGGCATCAAGGTATCTGCGCCCGGCCGTATCCCACAGCCATGCTCCCTCGCCGCGTTCGAAGGCAACGGGCAACGGACTGAACACGGGCATCTGGTAGGAACTGGTCATGATGTTTTGCTATCGCCAGAAAACATAAAGGCGCCCTGCAAGCAGGGCGCCGTGCTATTCGCATGGGCCGGCAAGTCGAGTGTGCGCTTAACAATAACCCAAGTTTCCTGATTCGCCAACTGCGCAGGCCTGCGGACCCGTTCCCGGCGCCGGGACGGAGGTACAGCCCGGTTCGTGACTGGCCGCGGCCGGGTGCGGTACCATCCCCTGCAGGCCTGTTTGACGGTGATCGCATGGCAAGGTTCTACGAGCGCCTGGACGAAACCCTGCAGGAATTCATCCGGCGGCAGCACCTGTTCTTTGTTGCCACCGCGCCGCGGTCCGGGCGCATCAACCTGTCTCCCAAGGGCGCGGATACCTTCCGCGTCATCGATGACCGCCACGTGGCCTACCAGGACATCACCGGAAGCGGCAACGAGACCGCCGCACATCTTCTGGACGATGGCCGGCTCACGGTGATGTTCTGCAGTTTCGATCCTGATCCGCTGATCCTGCGGCTCTACGGGCACGGCCGCGCGCTGCGCCATGGTGATGAAGGCTGGCCGGCTCTCAGCGGGCGGTTTGCGGCGCTGCCCGGGGTGCGCCAGATCGTGCTGCTCGCGGTGCAGTCGGTGCAGACGTCCTGTGGCTACGCCGTGCCGCACTACCACTACGAAGGGGACCGTGACACCTATCTGCGCTGGGCACAGAAGAAGGGGACAGCAGGGCTTGCTGCCTATCAGGAGCAGAAGAATCTCGTCAGCATCGATGGACTTCCGACCGGACTGCGCCCGGATGCGCTGCTGCCCGAATCCGGTGCGGCGCAACCGGACCCGCCATCTTCTACCTTGAAATCATGAAGAACCTGTCTTAACCTAGCCGCCGACTGATCCGCTCAACTATTGAGCTTGGCCATAACGAGGCATAACCATGAAAAACCCGTTAGATTCCCTGTGGGGTACCGTCATCTCCGGTGTGGTGCTATCCCTGATTCTCTATTACATCGCGGTCCATTTCCTGGCCG
>JAJYCY010000053.1 GCA_021778035.1 Pseudomonadota bacterium | reverse complement strand
CTCCTCGCCGTCGCGCGCCTCGATAAGCTCGTAGCTCTCCGAGAGATTCCGCGAAATCATCGCTTTCGAGGTCTGGGAATCCTCGGCAAGCAGGATGCGCGGACGAAAACCGGGGTCCGCGAACTCCCGTTGCAGCATCGGCAGCAGCTGTGATGTAACGTCTTGTCCGGTCACGAGAATATAACCGTTACCATGGATACTTCATACTATAGCACTTCGGGTGGTAGTGCGGGTGGCCCGGCACGCCGCGGGTCAGGTCCGTTCGTCGCCTTCCGGCCGCGAGGTCTGGCGGACCCCTTTCTCGATCTGCGCCGGGGGCTCGATGCTCTTTCTGGCACTGACCCCCATTTCCGTGAAGCGGCGCGCGCCGGGCATCAGTTTACTGTCAAAGGATCCGACGGCGCGGTTGTAATGACCAATGCTTGTGTCGAGGCTTGCCCCGAGACGGGCCAGGTGCTCGGAAAAGGTTGCAAGACGCGCATACAGCTCCTCGCCGGCATCGCGGATTTCGGCCGCATTGGCGGCAAGCGCCTCCTGGCGCCAGCCGTAGGCGACAGCGCGCAGCAGCGCGACAAAGCTCGTGGGGGTTGCCAGGATCACCTTCTGGCGCAGCGCATCCTCGAGCAGATTGCGGTCGATATCGAGCGCGGCGCTCAGGAACTGCTCCCCGGGTATGAACAGAACGACAAAGTCCGGGGTGTTGCGGAACTGGCTCCAGTACGCCTTGCGCGACAGTTCCGTCACGCGCTCGCGCACATTGCGTGCGTGGTTCTCGAGAAAGCGCGCACGTGCCGCATCATCGGTTGCTTCCATCGCACCCAGATAGGCATCGAGCGGGGTTTTCACGTCGACGACAATCTCGCGGCCATCCGGCATGCGCACGATCATGTCGGGGCGCAGCGTGCCCTCGGCGGTGCTGACTGATTCCTGCTGGGTGAAATCGCAGTACTCCACCATGCCGGCGAGCTCCGTCAGGCGCTTGAGCGTCAGCTCCCCCCATCTGCCGCGCACTTCCGGGCGGCGCAGCGACTTGACCAGATTCTGGGTCTCGGCTTTCAGCTGGTCCTGGGCCTGTGCCATGGTCTGCAGATGGCGCGTGAGCGCCCCGTACGCCTCCTGGCGTGCATGCTCCATGAGCCGGATCTGCTGCTCGGTCTTCTGCAATGCCTCCTTGATCGGAGTCACGAGGTTTTCGACGGCCTTTTCCTTCTGTTCGAGATTAGCCGCCGCCTGCACATGGAAGCGTTTGAGGGTTTCCTGGGCGAGCTGCAGGAAGGATTCGTTGTTGCGCTGCAGCGCATCATGCGACAGGGCGTTGAAGGTCCGCTCCAGTCCCTGTTGCTGCTCTGCCGTCCGGCGCCGTTCCAGATCGAGCGTGGTGGACAGTTCGGTGATGCGCCGCTGGCCGTGACCGCGGCCGAGCAGCCAGCCGGCAACGCCGGCGGCTGCAGCCACCGCTGCCACCAGGGCAATGACTTCCGGGTCAGCGATGGGCATCGATCCAGTCCAGGATCTCGTCTGGCGACTGCACCAGCGCATCGGCACCCCAGCTGGGCGGGTCGTCGGTTGCGCGCAGGTAGCCGAACAGCGCCACCAGGGTATGCATGCCGGCAGTGCGGCCGGCCTCGATGTCACGGGCGGCGTCACCGACGTACACGCAGTCACCGGGTTCGGCATGGCACTCGCTGCAGGCGAAAAGCAGCGGCCCGGGATGTGGTTTGGAATTCGCGGTAGTGTCGCCGCTCACGACGCAGGCCGCGGATTCCGCCAGGCCAAGCTGCTGCACCAGGGGGCGCGTCAGGAACGCGGGCTTGTTGGTGACGATGCCCCAGCGCAGCCCGCGGTCCGCGAGAGCGGACAGCAGCGCTCCGATTCCCGGAAACAGCCGTGTTTCGCGGCACAGGTTCGCCGCATACACGTCGAGAAACCGGCGCCGCAGCGCATCGTAGTCCCGGTCCCCGGGGGCAACGGCAAAGCCGAGCCGCAGCAGTGCCCGTGCCCCGTGCGAGGCTTCCGGGCGGATGCACTCCTGGGGCAGGGGCGGGCGCCCGTGTTCGCGCAGCACTTCGTTCAGGGCAAATCCGAGGTCGGGGGCGGTGTCCGCCAGCGTGCCGTCAAGATCAAAAAGAACGGTGTGAATGTCAGTCATCCGCGCGCCGGCACCAGGCAAGATAATTCACGTCCACGCCCGGTCCGAGCGTGTAGCGCGCTGTGAGCGGGCTGTAGTGCATCCCGGTCAGCTCCCTCAGGTCGAGACCGGCGTGCCGGCACATGGCCTCGAGTTCCGAGGGCCTGATGAATTTCATGTAGTCATGGGTGCCGCGCGGCAGCAGCCGCAGCACGTACTCGGCGCCGACGATCGCGAACAGCCAGGAGCGTGAATTACGGTTGATGGTCGAGAAAAACACCTGTCCGCCCGGCCTGACCAGGCGCGCGCAGGCACTGACTGCCGATGCCGGATCGGGAACGTGTTCGAGCATTTCCAGGCAGGTGACCACGTCGAAGGACTGCGGCTGCTGCTGTGCCAGATCCTCGACCGCGACGTGGCGGTAGTCGACCGTCTGCCCGGATTCCCTGAGATGCAGGCGGGCCACCGCCAGCGGGGCGTCGCCCAGGTCAATACCGGTGACCCGTGCACCGAGTGCGGCCATGCCCTCGGCCAGCAGTCCGCCGCCGCAACCGACGTCGAGCACGTCCTTGCCACGCAGTGCCGCGCGTTCATCGATGAAGGCCAGACGCAGCGGATTGATGTCGTGCAGCGGCCGGAATTCGCCCGTGGGATCCCACCAGCGCCCGGCCAGTTTCTCGAACTTGGCGATCTCGGCTTCGTCGACGTTATTTGCGATCATGGACATGGCTACCTGCAACCGGTCCTCGTGCCGCCGTGCGGCAGCGCTTCAGCTGGCCGGCCTTTCCCTTATTCTATCACCCCAGGCGTGTGCGCGTTGCAGGATTGCGGGTTCGTCCAGGGTTGTCAGGTGTCCGGCGCGCAGCAACTGGCGGCCCGCAACCCAGACATCGGTGACCTGGCCGCGGCCGGCGGCGTAGACGATGTGCGACAGCGGGTCGTAGACAGGCTGGCTCGCGGCGTGCGCGAGGTCGATGGCGGCGAGGTCGGCCTGCTTGCCGGCGGTGACCGACCCGATCAGCGTGTCGAGTCCCAGGGCGCGGGCGCCATTGAGGGTTGCCATGCGCAGCGCCGTGCGCGCGGGCACGGCAGTCGCATCCTGGCTTACCGCTTTCGCGAGCAGCGCCGCGACGCGCATTTCCTCCAGCATGTCGACGTTGTTGTTGCTGGCCGCACCATCGGTGCCGAGTGCGACGTTGATGCCCGCATCCAGCAGTGCGTCCACGGGGCAGAAGCCGCTTGCAAGCTTGAGATTCGATTCCGGGCAGTGCACCACGTTGACCCCGGTGCGTGCCAGCAGGTCGATTTCCGCTGGCAGAAGCTGGGTCATGTGTACTGCCACCAGATTCGGACCGAGCAGATCCAGGTCCTGCAGCCGTGCGATCGGCCGCCGTCCGGTCCCGACAAGCGCTTCCTCGATCTCATGGGCGGTCTCGTGGATGTGCATGTGGACCGGAAGATTGAGCTCATTGTTCAGGATGCGGATCCGCGTGAGCGGCTCATCGGACACCGAGTAGGGTGCATGGGGCGCGAACGCAGTGGTGATAAGCCGGCTGTCGCGCAGCTCATCATGCAGCCTGAGACCCTTGTCGAGGTAGGCGGACGGAGAGTCGGCATAGACAGTCGGAAAATCAATGACGATCATGCCGATGCAGGCGCGGATTCCTGCCTTGCGCACCACCTGCGCGCACTCTTCGGGAAAGAAATACATATCGTTGAAACAGGTGGTGCCGCTTCTCAGCATCTCGGCCATTGCCAGTTCCACGCCGTCGCGCACGAACTGCGACGAAACCCAGCGGCCCTCTGCCGGCCAGATGTGGTGCTGCAGCCAGTCCTTGAGCGGCAGGTCATCAGCCAGGCCGCGAAACAGCCCCATGGCTGCATGCGTATGGGCGTTGACGAGTCCGGGAATGAGCGCGTGGGTCGGCAGATCCACGCTCTGTCGCGCGCAGTAGCGCGTGACCGCCACCGAGGCCGGCAGCACGTCGAGGATGCGCCCCTGGTCGATGGCGACGCAGTGCTGTTCAAGACAGCCGTCCGGTTCGATCGGGATGACCCAGCGTGCGCTGACCAGCAGATCAATTTCAGTCACGGAGCGGCAGGGTCCTCGATGCGATGCCGGCATAGTGCCCGAAGCGGGTCAATTTCTCAAAGACGGCATGAGGTGCAGAGCCTGCCGGCGGATGCCGGACGGATCTCCATTCGCGGGTATGTCGCATCCAGCCGGCCGTAGTCCGGCGAACTTGTTTCTTCAGCTATTTTTACATTGTAAAACATTAGCTTATGAAATATTAATCAGGTGAATTGTCAACCATGAATTGCGGCACCGATGTTCCGCAGCCCTGCCGCGCTGGACCCGGAAATCCGGTCGGCGCAGCAATTCTTTAACTTAATGGATGACCCTGGAGCCGCGATAGCGGCCTGGCCAGAGACACGCTGGCACAGGGAGCCGGAACCGATGCGCATCCCGCTGTGGCCCACGACCCGGGTCAGGGTCTGTTCCGGGCTGGACCGGGAGAGCCCATCCGGGGCAGGACCGAATGATCATGGCAGTACATTCTGTCATGTCAGCTCATCCTGTCATGTCATCAAGCAGGGCAAAACACCGGGTCCGGTCCCCGCAATCCGGGCCAATACCCGCAATTTCAGGTTCTTACGCAGCAGAGGCGTGACGGCATGGATATTGCGATAGCAGCGCGACGGGAATCGGCCGGATCATCGATGCAGGGAGGCTTCGGGTTGTCGCAGGGATCCGGCGGAAGGTGCAAGGATTTGCGGCCGCTGCGCCGACACAGCCAGTCCTTGTTAAAACAACTCGCGGTGGGAGTGCAAGCTGTTATGGGTGAACAAAACTGCAGTGCGTCGCTCGTTTCATCCGGAACGATCGATCTTTGCTGGTTGAGCTATTCGCGTGCGGTGGCGAACGGCCTGCTCGGGCATTTCTACGACACCTTTCTGGTACATCCCCAGATCAGAGACCGGTTCGCGGGTACCACCGCAGCCACGCAGCATGAGGCGCTGCGCCACGGACTTTCCTCCATGCTGAAATTCGTGGAGGGTGACCGCATGGGATGCGAATGCCTGAAACGAATCCGCAAAAGCCACTCACGCGCCGGTCTGGGCGTCGATCCGGCGCTGTATCCTCTCTGGTCCGACAGTCTTTTCCGGGCGCTGCGGCGGTGTGATCCGCTGTACGATCCGCAGACGGAAAAGGCGTGGCGCACCGTCACAGAACTCGGTCTCGAGTGTCTCCGGTCAGGGTACTGACCGTCTGTGCCGGTATGCCGCCGCGTCCGGCACCCGCGCGGACGATGGACCGGTTGGCCAGGGGAATTTGCCGCTCCACCCCACCGCAGTTAAAGGGCGGACTTGCCGGCGACTGGCCGGAACCGGTCCCTGCGCGCCGGTGCGGGACGGCCGGAATCGGTCTCACCGGCCGCGCGGTGTAGCGGGCAACGTCATCGCCGGATACCCGGCGTCTCCCTGAAGCGGACAGATCAGAGCTCTGGTGCGCAAGGCGGGCGTGACCCGCTTGATGACAGCCGGCGGAATTGCTGGCGGCCTGTCTGCTGAATGACCCTGCCTGGGCGGGCAGTCTGGTATCATCTGGCGCCTCCGGCAGTGTCCGGGTCTGCGCCAAACGGTGATATCCATACTACCCGGTGCGCCGTCGCAGCCCGGGGCCGGGACAGGCCGCAGTCAAGGAGATCTTCCGATGACCGATCCGCAGAACACCCCGTCGATACCCTACGACCGGGTGCGCGCGGTGCAGTGGGAAAACAGCCGGCTGGTGCTCATCGACCAGCGCCGGCTTCCGTCGCACAACGAACAGATTGTGATTGAGCACTTGCCGGAATGCATCGACGCCATCCGCAGCATGGTGGTGCGCGGAGCGCCGGCAATCGGGATCACCGCTGCCTACGCGGTGGTTCTGGCGGCACGCGACCGGTATCTTGCCGATCCGCGCAGCTGGCGGGATGCCCTGCGGCCGGACCTGGAGCGGCTTTGCGCCGCGCGTCCGACGGCGGTGAACCTGCGCTGGGCGGTGGAGCGCATGCGGCGCGCCGCCGATGCGGCCGCGGGCGCCGATCCGGTGGCGCCGCTGCTCGAGGAAGCCCGCCGCATTCACGCCGAAGACATCGCTGCCAACCACCGCATGGGCTTCCTCGGTGCGCAGCTGATCGAGCAGGGCAGTGGCGTGCTGACACACTGCAATACCGGAGCACTTGCAACCGGCGGATATGGCACGGCGCTCGGGGTCGTGCGGGCGGGTGTCGCCGATGGCCGGATTGCGCAGGTTTTTGCCGACGAGACCCGTCCCTGGCTGCAGGGATCGCGGCTGACGGCCTGGGAGCTGGTTGAGGAGCGCATTCCTGTGACCGTGATTGCCGAAGGGGCGGCGGCCCATCTCATGAGGGAAGGGCGGGTGCGGTGGGTCATTGTGGGTGCGGACCGCATTGCGGCCAACGGTGATACCGCCAACAAGATCGGCACCTACGGACTGGCAGTGATCGCGCGCCACCATGGCGTGCGGTTCATGGTGGTCGCGCCGACGAGCACCATCGACATGACCGTTGCAGAGGGCGGGGGCATTCCCATCGAGATGCGCGATCCGCTGGAAGTGCTCGGCTGCGGGGGGACCCGCATCGCGCCCGAAGGTGCGCAGGCCTGGAACCCGGCATTCGATGTCACGCCCGCGGAGCTCATCGATGCGATTGTCACCGAGCGCGGTGTGATCGAGACGCCCACGGCGGCAAAAATGCGCAGTCTTGCCGCCAGCCTGCCCGCATGAGGCGAGGCGAGGCGAGGCGGTTTCCGGTCCGGCGCCCGCTGCCGGTCACCGTGGCGGTGCAGCCATGGCGATCCGGCAGGCATCGTATTTTTCAGGGCGGGAGATGAAGACGGGTGACGGCAGGATTTTGCGCACCGGATGTCCGGATGCGGTTCCGCATTGCCGCCATGGCGCACCGATGTGCCGATGGCTGGCCGGGAGGCGACGGGCATGACAGGCGGCCGCGTCGCAGATGACGGCCCGGATTCGCCCGGGATGGCCGGCCTCACCGCCGCCGATCTTGCGCTGCTCGGAACATACCGCGAAGCCATTGGTGTGCACCCTGATGCCCTGGCACGGGACTTCGAGGAACATCTCCGGCAGCATCCGGCCGCCGTGCCGGCCGGTCGCGTGCCAGAACAGATCGCACAGCTTGCGCGCAGACAAGCCGAACATGTGCACGGGCTTCTGGCCGCCGATTCAGATCCGTCCTGGGTGGCCCGCGCGATCGAGACCGGCGGGTTTCATTGCCGTCTCGGTGTGGAATCGCGATGGCTGCCCGCCGTCCATGCGCTGTGCTGGCAGCGCTGGGCTGAAGCCGTGGAACAGAAGGTTCCTGCCGACCACCGCGTGCGCGTGCGCGAGGCACTGTTCCGGCTGCTGGTCGGGGATCTGGCCGCGCAGCTCGACGGCTATTCCCATGCCGCCGGTGAACGGCGCGACGAGCAGCTGCCGAATTTCGATCTGCTGCTTCGTGCCCTGTCCGCGTCCGGCGTCTCGCAGGATTCCGACAGCAGCCACGTGCTCAACGCGCTGTGCTCGGCGCTCGTGCACGGTGGCGCCGTGGTCTGGGCGGGGTATGCGGTGCAGGAAGAAGAAGGACTGCTTACGTTCCGTTTCAGTTCCGGAACGGAACTCGCGGGGCGGCAGGTACGGAGGACGCCGTCCGATCCGTGCTGGACGACACTGGCGCATGGCCAAGCCACGACGGTTGTGGTGGATGATCCGCTGACGCCCGGGTGGATGAAAAAGCTGCCGGGCGCGGCGGCCGAGATCATCTGTCTGCCGCTCGGACTGAGCGCTCCCCATGCCATCGGCATGGTCGGATCCCGCGATCAGGGATATTTCCGGCGCGCCGGTCCGGACTGTTTCACCGCTTTTGTGCGCCTCGGGGATCTCGTGCTGCGGCTGCGGGCACATTCCCAGGAGGATCCTCTCACCGGTCTGCCTAACCGGAGGTTTTTCTTTGAGCGTCTGCGCCAGGCACGCATTCATAATGAACGCCGCTCGCGACTGCTTGGCGTCGGCATGCTCGATCTTGACGGCTTCAAGCAGGTCAATGACCGCCTCGGGCATGCCTCGGGTGATGCACTGCTGCGCGAGATCGGAGCACGCCTGAAGCGTGCGCTGCGTGCCGGAGATACGCTGGCGCGCATGGGCGGCGATGAGTTCGGAATGCTGCTTCCGGATCTCGAGCGTCTGGATGACCTGGAGGCGGTATGCGAGCGGATTGCAGAGGGCCTGCGTGAGCCCCTCAGCGTCCAGGGCGAGCAGATATCGGTTTCCGCGAGCATCGGCTTTACCCTGCATCCGCTGGATGACAGTGAGACCGAGGGCCTGTTGCGACACGCCGATCTCGCCATGTATGCCGCCAAGGAAAACGGGCGCGACCAGTACCAGCTGCACAACATTACCTTCGACGCCCGGATCAGCGACCAGGCGTCGGTCCGCGAAGGCGTTGAGGCTGCGCTACGCGATGGCAGGCTGCTGCTCCATTACCAGCCGGTCGTCATTGCGGGCAGCCAGGGCGCGGTACCCGGCGTGGTCGGGTTCGAGGCGCTGCTGAGAATGGATGATGGCCGTGGCAACCTGCTGGCGCCGGCCGATTTCGGGGGAACTCTGGATCACGGGCGGCTGGGCCGTGCGATCGGGCGCTTCGTGCTTGAGGCGGCCCTCGCCGAGGCGCAGGAATGGCACCGCCAGGGACTGGATCTGCGTCTGTGCGTGAACGTCAGCGCCACGCACCTGCTGGATCCGAGGTTCCGGGCCGACCTCGGGGAGGCGCTGGCGCACCATCCGGGCGTGCCAGCGGGCCATGTCGAGATCGAGATCACCGAAAGCGCCCCGCTGCGCGACCTGGATGCGGCGCAGCGCGTGCTCGAAGCCTGCAGAGGCACCGGTGTGCGCATTGCGCTCGATGATTTCGGGACTGGCAATGCGTCACTCGTCTATCTGCAGAAGATGCCGGCCCATACCGTAAAGATCGACCGCTGCTTCGTGCGCGATATGCTTGATGATCCGCGCGATCTCGCCATCGTATCGGGCCTGATCATGACGGCCCGCATGCTGGGTCTGGACGTGGTCGCCGAGGGTGTCGAGACCTCACGCCAGGCGGCGCTGCTGACCGACATCCAGTGCCGGATGCTGCAGGGCTACTTCATCGCCCGGCCGATGCCCGCCGGGAACGTGCCGGCGTGGCTGCAGGAATATCACGCCCGGGGCGGCAGCGACACGCCGCAGACCGGCTTCCCGCCCCCGGCCCCGATCGGCTACGCTGCGGACAGCATCTTCCGCGCGCATACCCACCGGGTGCACCAGTTCCTGGCGGCCCTCGAGGGTGAGGAGCCGTTTCCGGCGCTCGTGCTCGGTGTTGCCAGCGAGGTTCAGTGTCATCTCGGCCGCTGGCTGGAGCACGAGGGGTTTGTGCGGTTCGGACGTAATCCCGCCTACCCCGATCTGCGCGATCGCCATGCCCGCACCCATCATCTCTCCCGCGAGGCGCGCGCCTATCTGGACTCCGGGCGCCGTGATGAGGCGCTGCGCCTTGGCCGGATGCTCAGGACCGAAAATGACGCCCTGATGGCGGATCTGCGGCAGCTGCTGGAACGCGGCACGCGCTGAATCCCGGATAGAACGGCGACGGCCGGCACTCGCCAGGCCCGCAAGGCACCGCACGGCGGCCAGCCGGTCACCGCCGGTGTGCAGCGGACGGACGTTCCATGCTAAAATCGCCATTTTGCCCGGAGTGCCGAACCGGGCTTCGCCAGGCTGAAACGATGCACATAAAGAGCGGCAGGAACAGCGCCTTGCCTGCGCCATCCGGCTGAGACAATACCCCATAGCGGCATCGAAAAATGGAACAGTTCGCCAAAGAGACCATTCCTGTCAATTTGGAACAGGAGATGCGTCAGTCGTACCTCGATTACGCGATGAGCGTGATCGTTGGCCGCGCGCTGCCTGACGTGCGCGACGGCCTGAAGCCCGTGCACCGTCGCATTCTCTACGCCCAGCACCAGGCCAACAACGTCTGGAACCGGCCCTACGTGAAGTGCGCGCGTATCGTCGGCGACGTGCTTGGCAAATTCCACCCCCATGGTGACACCGCCACGTACGATGCGCTGGTGCGCATGGCGCAGGATTTCTCGATGCGCTACATGCTCACCGACGGCCAGGGCAACTTCGGCTCCATCGACGGCGACCCGCCGGCCGCGTACCGCTATACCGAGTGCCGCATGACGCGGCTCGCATCGGAGATGCTGGCGGACATCGAGATGGAGACGGTCGATTTCGCGCCGAACTACGACGGCAAGGAATTCGAACCGGTGGTGCTGCCTACACGGCTGCCTAACCTGCTGGTGAACGGCTCGTCCGGCATCGCCGTCGGCATGGCGACCAATATTCCGCCGCACAACCTGGTGGAGATCGTCGCAGCCTGCATCGCGCTGATCGATGATGAGGACATCAGCGTCGACGGACTGATGAAATACGTGCCGGGCCCGGATTTCCCGACGGCCGCGATTATCAACGGCAGCTCGGGCATCCGCGATGCCTACCGGACCGGGCGCGGCAAGATCTATGTGCGGGCGCGGGTGGCGATTGAAACCGACCAGAAGCGCGGGCGCCAGTCGATCATCGTGACCGAGCTTCCCTACCAGGTGAACAAGGCCCGGCTGCTCGAGAAGATCGCCGAGCTCGTCAAGGAAGGGCGCGTGGAGGGCATTTCGGAGCTGCGCGACGAATCGGACAAGTCCGGAATGCGCATGGTGATCGAGCTCAAGCGCGGAGAGGTGGCGGATGTGGTGCTGAACAACCTCTACCAGCACACTGCGCTGCAGAGCGTATACGGCATCAACATGGTGGCGCTCGACGGCGGACAGCCACGTCTGCTCAACCTGAAGGAAATCATCAAGGCGTTCATACGCCACCGGCGCGAGGTGGTCACGCGCCGCACGCTGTTCGACCTGCGCAAATCGCGCGACCGCGCACACGTCCTTGAGGGGCTTGCGGTCGCGCTCGAGAACATCGACGAGGTGATCGCGCTTATCCGGGCCGCCGGCGACCCGGCAGCCGCCAAGGCCGGCCTGATGCAGCGGACCTGGCCGGCCGGGATCGTCACCTCCATGCTCGATCGTGCGGAACCGCCGATATCACGCCCGGTCGGGCTCGATCCTGCCTTCGGTCTCGGCGCCGGCGGCTACCGGCTCACGGACGTGCAGGCACAGGCGATCCTCGATCTGCGTCTGCACCGCCTCACCGGCCTTGAGCGCGAGAAGATCCGCAGCGAATTCGAGGAGCTGCTGGCGAGAATTCGCGACCTGCTGGATATCCTGCAGAGCCATGAACGGCTGATGCGCGTCATCCGTGAAGAGCTCCTGGCGCTGAGCGAGGCGTACGGGAACGACAGGCGCACCGAAATCCAGGAAAGCCAGGTGGACCTGAGCCTCGAGGATCTGATCGCCGAGGAGGATGTTGTCGTGACGCTCTCGCACGCGGGCTACGTGAAGGCCCAGCCGCTCGATGACTACCGCGCCCAGCGCCGCGGCGGACGCGGCAAGTCGGCCACGGCGATGAAGGAAGAGGATTTCGTGGACAAGCTGTTCATCGCCAACACCCACGACACGATTCTCTGTTTCTCCAACCGCGGACGGGTGTACTGGCTGAAGGTATACGAGATCCCGCAGGCCGGACGCGGCGCGCGCGGCCGCCCGATCGTGAACCTGCTGCCGCTCGAGGACGGCGAGCGCATCAATGCCATCCTGCCCGTGCGTGCCTTCGAGGAAGGCAAGACCGTGTTCATGGCCACTTCCGACGGCACCGTCAAGAAGACTGCGCTCAGCGAATTCTCGCGACCCCGGGCAAGCGGCATCATCGCCGTAGAGCTGGTTGGCGGCAACTGCCTGATTGGCGTCGGATTGACCGACGGCAGCTGTGACATCCTGCTGTTCAGCACGGCCGGGAAGGTCATACGCTTCAGCGAGGCCGATGTCCGTCCGATGGGCCGTGCGGCACGCGGCGTGCGCGGCATCGCGCTGCCGGAGGGGCAGTCGGTGGTGTCGCTGATCATCGCCGGCGGAGCAGAGGAGGGGATGACCGTGCTCACCGCAACCGTGCGGGGCTACGGCAAGCGCACTCCGCTTGCGGAGTATCCGCGCCATGGGCGCGGCGGGCAGGGCGTGATTTCCATACAGGTGAGCGAACGCAACGGACCCGTGGTCGGAGCCACCCTGGTCGGCGCCGAGGACGAGGTCATGCTGATCACCGATGGCGGCACGCTTATCCGCACGCGCGCGAGCGAGATTTCGGTGGTCGGGCGCAACACCCTCGGGGTGCGACTGATTGAACTCGGCGAGGGAGAGAAGCTTGTGGGTGTGGAGAAGGTGGCCGAGTCCGAGGGCGATGAAGGAGCAAAAGACGGCTAGCAGGAATCGTGCAGCACAAACCGGGACGGGGATTCGATGACGAAAGTGTTCAATTTCAGTGCGGGGCCGGCAGTATTGCCGCGTGCAGTGCTCGAGCAGGCGCGCGAGGAACTGGTCGACTGGCACGGTTCGGGCATGTCGGTGATGGAAATGAGCCATCGCGGCAAGGAATTCATGGGCATCGCGGAGCAGGCCGAGCGCGACCTGCGCGCATTGCTGGGGATTCCGGCCACCTACAAGGTGCTGTTCCTGCAGGGTGGCGCGAGCATGCAGTTCTCGATGGTGCCGATGAACCTGCTGCGCGGAAAGGCCAGCGCCGACTATATCAATACCGGTGAATGGTCAAAGAAGGCGATCAAGGAGGCCGCAAGATTCGGCCGCGTGAACGTGGCAGCGAGCTCCGAGGCATCGAAATTCACGACCGTACCGCCGCGCGGCGAGTGGCGGCTCGACCCGGATGCGGCGTACGTGCATTACACCCCGAACGAGACTATCGGCGGGGTCGAATTTCCGGATATTCCGGATGTCGGCCGGGTGGCGCTGGTCGCCGACATGTCGTCGACACTGCTGTCGCGCCCGATCGACGTGAGCCGCTTTGGCCTGATCTACGCCGGTGCACAGAAGAACATCGGCCCGGCGGGCCTCACGATCGTGATCGTGCGCGAGGATCTGGTCGGTCAGGCGCTGCCGGGAACACCGGCCATGCTTGACTACCGCATCCACGCCGACAACGATTCGATGTACAACACGCCGCCGGTCTACGCGTGGTACATCGCCGGACTGGTGTTTGGCTGGCTGAAGTCGATTGGCGGTCTGCCGGCAATCGCCGAGATCAACCGGCGCAAGGCACAGAAGCTTTATGACCACATCGACAGCAGCAGCGGTTTTTACCGCAATCCGGTCGACCGCCACTGCCGTTCGTGGATGAACGTGCCGTTCACGCTGATTGATCCCGCACTAGACGACGCGTTCCTCAAGGGCGCCAAGGCCGCCGGCCTGCTGCAGCTCAAGGGTCACCGTTCGGTGGGCGGGATGCGTGCAAGCATCTACAACGCCATGTCCGAGGAAGGAATCGACGCGCTCATCTCCTACATGCAGGAGTTCGTCAGGGAAAAGGGCTGATCAACATGTTCAAGATACTGGTCCTGAACAGCATCTCCGCATCCGGACTTGAACGGCTGCCGCCCGGACGCTACCAGGTCGGCGATGATATCGCCGAGCCGGATGCCATCCTGCTGCGCTCGTACAAGATGCACGACATGAACCTCGCGCCCGGCCTGAAGGCGGTCGGGCGCGCGGGCACCGGTGTCAACAACATACCGGTCGACAAGCTGAGCCGTCTCGGGATTCCCGTGTTCAATGCACCCGGGGCCAACGCCAATGCGGTGAAGGAGCTGGTCGTGGCCGGG
>JAJYCY010000052.1 GCA_021778035.1 Pseudomonadota bacterium | reverse complement strand
ATGCGGCCAGGCAAACCTGAGGTGACTATCAAAGTGCCGGGGAGTCCCGCTGGCGTCGGCGGTCAGGTCGAACTCCTGCCCTGCGGCGCGCACCTTCTGTGCATTCAGCCGTAACCCAACCTTGCTGTCTGGCCCCGGAACGACCGACAGTGTGGCATGTGCCAACCGAAAGCTGCCGATACGCAGATGATCGGCCGAACCCCGGATGCTGGCCCGCCATCTTCCCCCGGCATAGGCGAACCAGCCGGAAACCCGGCTTTCGCCGTTGAGCCCGGGGTGAACGGCGCTCCAGTGCGAGACCCGCGCACTGAAACCGATCCGGCGCTCCAGCACTCCGGCAGCCCGCAGCGCAAGTCCGGGTCCTGCAATTTCCAGGATATCCACCCGGACATGCTGCGGAGCAAAGCGCAGACGGGCCTGTCCCGAAAGTGGCTGGCGCCCGATACGGCTGGGTCCGAGTCTGACCACCAGCTCACCCGCAGCACCCCGGTCCTGTTCTGTCAGATGCAGCGCCAACACTCCATTCAGCGCTCCACGCAGGTGCGGATACAGAACCTGCGGGTTCAGCGCGGAAAACCGCAGGCGGGCCGTGACGCCGGGCCGGGAATGCCAGGCGATTGCCAGCCGGCTTTCTGTCACACGCGCTCCCAGCAGGTGACCGGAAAGCGCGTGTATACGCAGCCCCGACAGGTTTCCCGCAACCTCACCGGCCAGTCGCCCGCCGGCAGCCGACCGCATCCCGAAATCAAGGCGCCCGCGGTAGGATCTGAACGTCCCGTACAGATCCAGATTGAAGCCATACGGTCCGGCAGGCAGAAGCCGGCGAAAACCGCCCGGATAGATCCCGTCTGCATGCAGATCCAGCCGATAGGGACTGGAGGACGGTCCATCCATGGAAAATACGGCACTCACTGACGCCGCGCTGGTCTGCCAGGGCAGTTGCACACGCGCGTTGTGCACTTGCAGCGCATGCGCTTCGACTCGAGCATCCGCCGAGATGGTGAATGCTTTCCGCCCGCGGACCCGGACCACCATTGGCCCGCCGAATACCGCCCCCGGCTGCGCACGCCAATCGATGCGCCACCTCGCCCGGGTACCGGCAGAAGTCCAGGTGCCCGTGCTTTCCAGACTGTGCGCGACCCACCCGAAATCCAGGGATCCCTCGGCGTTCCAGTGTGCCGAGGCCAGAAGCAGGTGCCGCGAACGCAGCCGGCTGCCGGTCCACTCAAGGTCACCATCGATGCGCGGCAGCACGAACTGCCCGTGACCTCGCTGCCAGTCCAGGTCCGCAATGTGGAGTCGCCCTATCCGCCCCCGCAACAGACGCAGCCAGCCCGGTGGAGGCGGGAAGGCAAATTCCGGTGCCGGCGGAATACGCGTTTCCGGCGCCAGATCCACCCGTACATTGCTGAGTCTGAGGCTACGTATCCGGATCTGTCCCCGCAGCAGGGCCCACGGAGACCAGTCAAGACTGGCATGACCGACCGACACCAGGTTTACCCCATTGCGCCAGCGAAGTCCGCGCAGATCCAGCTGGCCGGCAAGGCGGCCACGCACTCCCGCCACCTGCGCCCCGGCAACCTGTTCCAGCATCCACCGCGCACCGGCTGCCGTGTAAAGCAACTGATGTCCGGACCAGACCATCACGAACAGGAAAGAGGCGAGGGCTGCCGCCACGGCGGCGCGTTTCACAGGCTGACTCCCACGGAAAAGACCACTCGCAAATAGGGAACTTCAGGGCGTACCAGGGGATGGGCGACATCCAGTCGCACCGGACCGAAGGGCGAGTACCAGCGCACGCCGATTCCCACATCCTGCAGAACCCGGGTGCCGGCGAAACTGCTAAAGGCGTTGCCGGCATGATAAAACATGACGACACCCCAGTTGTGCCCGATAAGCCGCTCCACGTCGACACCCGCGACCATGAGGCTGAGCCCGCCTACCAGCACCCCGTCGAGCACCGGCCCCTGCGAAAGATAGGCATAACCCGGCAGGGAGCCCTGACCGCCCGCGAAAAAACGCATTGTCGGTGACAACTGGCCGATCGGCCCCGAAAGCCAGGTAGTACCGGCCTCGCCCCGCAGGCCGATGTCCCATTTCGGGCCGAGCAGATGGTGCCATTCCCCTCGGGCACGCAGTTGCAGGAAATCTGCGTCGCTGAGCAGCGGCCGCATGGCGCCCTGTGCCACCAGATTCCAGGAATATCCCTCGACCGGGCGCAGCGGATCAGCGAAGTGCTGCACCGAATAGCGTAACGATGGAAGCGTAAAACGTGCCTGACCCGTTTGCCCGCCGATGCTGTAAATGATTTTCTGGTATGAAAGGAGCGCTCCGAGCATCGCCCCCCGCTCCACATACCAGTCCCGGCCAAAACCGGCATCGAAAACCTCGGCACTGTATGGCACCAGGTCCAGGTGCTGGAAACTGGTCTGTGCAACGTACCGCGAAGCAAGCTGGTCGCCGACCGGCCACACATAGGTCACCCCTACATTGGTAGTACGCTGCGCTACAGCAAGCGCGATGTGCAGATGTCGGCCGCGGCGGAAGGCATTGTAGTCGTCATAACCGAACTCGACGTCGGCACCGAGATCCGAACTGTATCCAATCCCCAGTTTGAGCCGCTTCGGACGGCGCGCCTTCAGCGTGACGGTCACGGGCAGCTGTCCGTCTGCCGCATGTTCCAGGTCGGGAACGACGACGATTTCCGAAAACCTGTCTGAGTCGCGGAGATTTTGCTCGGTTGTAGCCAGCATGGCGGGGCTGTACCAGTCGCCGGCCTTGAAATCGAGATAGCGCGCCAGAAAGGGGCGGGGGTAGGAGTGCGCTCCTTCGAAAGTCACTTTCCCGAACCGGTAGCGGATGCCGCTGGCCACAGCGAGAACGATGTCCGCCTGGTGCGTCTTGCGATTGATACGGATTTCGTGCTGGCGAAATCCGGCGCCTGCGTAACCCTGCTGCCGGAACGTATCAAGGATCCGTCTTTTCCAGGCCTCATAAACAGCCTGGTCCAACACATCACCGCGGCGCAGGGAAAACACCGCAAGCTGCTGCCGTACAGCTCTCAGGCCACTGCCCGGCCCGCTTGCGTCCAGTGTGACGGTTCTCACCACCACAGGGGGGCCAGTCTGCACCGCAAAAGTCAGGATATATCCGCTTCGCTCCCTTCTGACCTGTTCGGTCCAGTGCGCGTCGTAATATCCGTAAGTCTCCAGCGCCTGACGCAAACGCAGTGCGGCCTCCATGCGGGCATCGGCCAGGCCGGCCGGCGATGGTGGCAAAGGGGCTGGCGGCAGCGCGGACTCGAGCCTGGCCTGCAGGGCCCCGGACACACCAGAGAGGTGGATTTCGAGCTCCGCTGCCTGCAGCGGCCGGGCCGTGAGCAGTCCCAGCGCCAGCACAAGACAGTAAAGCAGAACAGGGCACCGGCGGCAGCGGCCTGACTGTCCTGCGGTAGACAGAATCTGGCGGCGCAAATCCCGGCATCTGCCGAAATACCGTCGGATGACGGAGCCCCAGACGCCTCCCGCCGACAGACATCGCACGGAATTGCCGGCACGGACTTGCGGTTCTTCCGGGCACCGTGGTGAAGATGCCTTTCGCCGGATGATTGCCATCGCAAACCGTCCGAGAATGTTACGCGTGCCAAGGTAAACGCACCCGCTGACCATACAGGAACAGCAATGCATCACGCCGAAGTGACGACCGCGGCTGGACACTCCGGCATGATCATGGGCAGGGTACTCACGATCTCCCCGGACACCCCTGGTGCAGAAACATCCCCGGGACACACGACCGCGGGCTTCCGGCACCATGATATATGCGGTCCCCGGAGTTTACGCGCATTGAACCTGCCCATGAAGTCGTTGACCGGGACAGCGTCCCGCCCTAATATTTAACAGAAGATCACCATGAAAGCGGCATATGGACAGCGACAACCTGGCTAAACTTGAAGAGCGCATCAATGAGCTCATCGACACCTGCCGGCGATTGAATCGCGAAAACCATACGCTCAGGTCGGATCGCAAGAACCTGGAAAACGACCACGGCAGCCTGGCGAGCGAACATTCGCGTCTGGTTGAGAAAACGCAGATCGCGCGCGCGCGCATAGAAGCCATGATCGGCCGCCTGAAAGCGCTGGAGCGCAGCTAGGTGAAGACGGCGCAGGGTGGGATCAACATTTCGATCCTGGGCAAGGATCTGATGGTTGCATGTCCGGACAGCGAACGCACCGCGCTCATGGCGGCGGCCCGGTATCTGGACGAAAAAATGCGTGGAATCCAGGACAGCGGAAAAGTCATTGGAACCGAGCGCTGCGCGATCATGGCGGCTCTCAACCTTGCCAATGAGCTGCTGGAGCTGCGCAGGCAACCGACTGGAATTCCAGCCGATGTCGATAGCCGGCTGCGGTTTCTGAGCGGCAAGATTGATGCCGCGCTGCAGGAAGAGATTGTGTAGCAACGCCACCTTTCGTGGTGGCAGACAGAGTTATGGCGTCCTCTGCGGTGTACGTAACCGCTCTTGGTCCCTTGAACCTATATATTCAATGCCTGGGGGCCGCTAAAGCAGACGCTGTTGTGCATGTCCGCCATGTAGCGGAAAGCCTGATGCGTCTCAGTGGTTCCCACCTGAACCTTCGGTTCAGGGCAATAGGGCGGTACGGCACAGGCGGAGGGCGCCTCCTTTCCCCGTGAGCAACCCGGCTTCCAAAGCCGAACAGCGACAAACGCTGCGTGCGCGGCGTAACGCGCTGTCGGCACAGCAGCAGGCCCGGGCAGCCGAGCAGCTGGCGGCAAGGGTCGCGAATTCGTCCGTGTTCCGGTCGGCACGGCGCATTGCCTGCTATGTCCCCAATGACGGCGAGATTGACACCCGACCGCTGATGCGGCGCATGTGGCGCATGCGCAGGCAGTGCTATCTGCCGGTGCTGTCCCGTCTTTTCTATGACCGCCTCTGGTTTGCGCCGGCCACACCCAGGAGCACCTTCTCGCGCAATCGCTTTGGCATCCCCGAGCCTGTGGCGGCATCGCGCAGCTGGCTGCGGGCGGAGGAAATCGACCTGATTCTCGTACCACTTGTCGGATTTGACATGAATGGCAACCGTCTGGGTATGGGGGGCGGCTTCTATGACCGCAGTCTCGGTTTTTTGCGGGATCGGAGCTGCTGGATTCGCCCCAAACTGCTCGGACTGGCGCATGACTTCCAGAGACTCGAGATCCTGGAACCGTCGCCGTGGGATATTCCGCTGCAGGGAGTTGCGACCGACCGGGCGCTTTATCTCGGCATGTAGAGACACGACAGACCTGCCACAGGGACCCGCAATGAACCCTATCCTGGATCTGCCACCGGATTGCCGGAACAGCCAGCCGCCGGCCCGGCACCAGTTGCTGTCCTGCGTCAGGACAAGGCGAAGGATCGAAAATCCGCCTGCTAGCGCGGCGCCCGGCGCCAGAAACGGAAATCACACGCGTCCGCGCGCAGGCTTCAGTCGCACGATGGTATCGCCGACATGGCCTTGATCGGGAATAGCGTTACAGGCGTTCGCCACTGGCTGTTCAAGTCCGAACCCTCGGCTTTCAGCATCACGGATCTGCGCGGGCGCGGACAACAAACGGAACACTGGGACGGGGTCAGGAATTTTCAGGCACGCAACTTCATGCGTGATGAGATGCGCCCCGGAGACCTTGGTTTTTTCTACCATTCCGGCTGTGCCGAACC
This sequence comes from Pseudomonadota bacterium, assembly GCA_021778035.1. Taxonomy (GTDB): domain Bacteria; phylum Pseudomonadota; class Gammaproteobacteria; order Acidiferrobacterales; family UBA6901; genus JAJYCY01. The sequence continues at coordinate 8,601 of JAJYCY010000052.1, read as the reverse complement.
GGCTGTCGTGGGCACGGTCGAAATTGTCCGGTCTGGCTATCCGGACTTCACCGCCTTTGATCCCACGCACCCGCATTATGATCCGAAAAGCATGCCGCAGCGGCCTCTCTGGTACATGGTCGATGTGCGTTTCGGAGAGGAGTTCCGCAATCCGGTAACACTGCGGGAGCTTAAAACGCATCCGGCACTGCACGGCATGCGACTTCTGGCGCGTGGCAACCGGCTCTCGGTCATGCCGGTGAACCAGCGCGAGTGGGACTACATCCTCAGGCTGGCACACCGTTGACAGCGCTCTACCACTTCTGGTGGTCTCCGGAATCACAGAGCGTAAGACTTGCCCTGGGCTACAAGACAGTTGTCTTCGACGACCAGCCGGTCGCCTATGACGACAACGAAACGTTTTTCAGACTCGGCGTGGCTCGCGCCGTGCCGGTTCTGCGGCATGATGACGGCACCATCGAAACGGGCGCGATACCGATACTTTCACGGATTGACCACCGCTGGCCCACCAGACCAGTCATGGAAGGCGTCATGACGGCTGCCGGCTGGGAGGCGCTGGTCGCCTGGCGGGGCTCGATGCAGGCGCTTTTTGCCCGCCTTCAGGCCCCGGTTTTTCCCGCCTACCAGGGAATCGGCGACAGCGCCGAATCCCTTGCTGCCTGCAAGACGGAAATCTCCACGCGGTTCGGGGCGAGCATCGAGGAACTTTCCAACGACCGTTACGCGGCATTCGACCAGCTGAAAGGTGCAGCCCGCCTGGGAGATCTTGCGGCGCATCTTGCCCGGAACCGGTTTTACAGCGGCCGGATTTCCGCTGCCGACCTGCTGCTCGCGTGCGATCTTTTCCCTTTGCAGCTGCTCGACGGAATCACCCTGCCCCTCGATCTTATGTACTACATCCGGCGCGTGGAAGATGTCTGCCAGACCAGTCTCCGCGATGGACTGCTCGGCACATGGCAGGAACCCGGCGACTGATCGACGCTTGTCAAACCGGCCCGGTTCTTGAACAATGGGTGCGCCGTGACCGGAGCCGGTGTTCCGGGCGAACGGTCGTAGCAGCGGTACCGTCCAGGCCGGACCGCAGCGAAGCGTTGTCAGGCCATGCCGGACCCGTCTATCCGCCGTATTTCGGACAAAAGGAGTTTCGATGCACGCATATTTCCGCAGACTGGCCGCCGTTGTCGTTCTGCTGTCATTGGGCACCTCTTCAGCTGCCGTGGCCGGGACCCCGCAGCATCGCATTTACCAACCGGTGGTGCACATGATCACCAACATGGGTACGGTGGACATACAGCTTTTTCCTGACAAGGCGCCTGTTACGGTGAAGAATTTCCTTCACTACGTGGATTCCGGTTTCTACAATGGCACCATTTTCCATCGCGTCATTCCCGGGTTCATGATCCAGGGCGGCGGATTCCTCCCGGGAATGCGTCAAAAACCGACCGGTGCTCCGATCACCAATGAAGCCGGCAACGGACTCCGGAATACGATCGGGACGGTCGCCATGGCACGCACCGAAGATCCGGACTCCGCCACAGCGCAGTTTTTCATCAATACAGCCGACAACGCCTTTCTCGACCATCGGAACGACACCGTCTCGGGCTGGGGTTACGCCGTCTTCGGAAAGGTCATCAGGGGAATGGGCGTGGTCAGAAAGATAGAGTCAGTACCGACGGGAGATCGCGGACCGTACCAGGATGTTCCGCTGCGCAATGTCGTGATCCTGAAGATGGCGGTAGCCGGGCACCACTAGCACCCGTCCGCCTGGCCGGCTGGAACTCAGCTGAGAAACAGCCGGTAGGCGGGGTTGGAAGTCTCCTCGACGAATTCGTATCCGAGCTGCTCCAGGAACTGCCGGAACGCGGCCTGCTCCGAAGGCGGCACCTGCATTCCCACCAGTACACGCCCGAAATCAGCTCCGTGATTGCGGTAATGGAATAGCGTGATGTTCCACGACTGTCCCATCCTGTCCAGGAAATTCATGAGCGCTCCCGGGCGTTCCGGAAATTCGAACCGGTAGACGATTTCATGAAGCACGTTCCTGGCGTGTCCGCCGACCAGATGCCGTATGTGAAGCTTGGCCATTTCGTTGTCAGTCATGTCCATGACTTCGTAACCCGCCGCACGCAGAGTCGCGGCCAGGTCTTCTGCCTCCCGTGCATCCTGAATCTGCACACCCACGAAGACATGTGCACAACTGGGGCTCGAATACCGGTAGTTGAACTCGGTGACTAGACGGTGGCCAATGCTGGCACAGAACCGGCGGAAACTCCCGGCGACCTCTGGTATGGTCACGGCGAGGATCGCCTCGCGTCGCTCGCCCACCTCAGCGCGCTCGGCGACGTGGCGCAGGCGGTCAAAATTCATGTTTGCGCCCGAGGCTATGGCTACCATCTGCATGTCGCGCAGCGACTCACGTGCGACGTATTTCTTCATTCCCGCAACCGAAAGAGCGCCGGCGGGCTCGAGAATCGAGCGCGTATCCTCAAAAATGTCCTTGATGGCCGCGCAGATCTCGTCATTGCTGACGAGCACGATTTCGTCTACGTACTTCTGAGCAAGACGGAATGTCTCCTCGCCAACCTGCCGCACGGCGACACCATCCGCGAATATGCCTACATGATCCAGCACGATGCGGCGGCCGGCGGCCAGCGACCGGTACATTGCATCAGCTTCATCCGGCTCCACCCCGATCACCTTGATATCCGGGCGCAGGGACTTGATATATGCAGCAATCCCGCCGATAAGTCCTCCCCCTCCCACGGGCACGAATATGGCGTGCAGGTCGTGCGTGTGCTGCTTGAGAATCTCCATGGCAATCGTGCCCTGGCCGGCGATGACCCCGGGGTCATCGTACGGATGAATGAACACCAGGCCACGTTCTGCGCCCAGCCGCAGTGCAAAGGCAAACGCGGCATCGTAATTGTCGCCATCCAGCACGACTTCTCCGCCAAGATGGCGTACCGCGTCAACCTTGATCTCCGGGGTTGTCACGGGCATCACGATCACCGCATGCACGCCGAGTTTGGCAGCCGCGAGCGCCACCCCCTGCGCATGGTTTCCGGCAGACGCCGCGATTACCCCGCGTGCCAGCGCCTCGGCCGGCAGCGATGCCATCGCTGCATAAGCGCCACGGCACTTGAACGAAAAAACCGGCTGCTGATCCTCGCGCTTCAGCCAGATCCGGTTTCCGAGCCGGCGTGACAGGTTGGCCGCGAAATCGAGTGGAGTCTCTCTGGCAACTTCATAGACACGCGCGGTGAGAATCTTTTTAAGGTAGCTTTGTGGCATCTTGATAATCTACCAGAAAGCACCCCGTCCAGCAGCACCGGGGCTAACTGGAGTCACCGCACGCAGAGGGAAGGCCGGCTCTTGTTTTGGGCCACCCGCAGACGGTATTCTGCACATGCACTGGTACTGGAGGGATTGAATGACGCAGGATGACATGAAGAAGGCGGCTGCGCTCGCGGCCATCGAGTACGTTGGCAGCGGCGGGGTTATTGGCGTCGGCACGGGCTCAACCGCAAACCATTTCATTGACGCCCTGGCTGCTATCAGAGGTCGGATAGACGGCGCGGTCGCGAGCTCCAATGCCACTGCCGAACGACTCAAAAAACACGGCATTCCGGTGATCGATCTTAACGCCGCTGGTTCTCTCAAGCTGTACGTGGACGGAGCCGACGAATCGACCCGGCACCTGCACCTGGTGAAAGGCGGCGGCGGCGCCCTGACGCGCGAGAAGATCATTGCTGCTGCCAGCGAGACGTTCGTCTGTGTTGCAGACGAGTCTAAACTGGTTGACGTTCTCGGCAGATTTCCGCTGCCAGTGGAAGTGATTCCCATGGCGCGCAGTTACGTTGCGCGCGAGCTGGTCAAGCTGGGCGGGGAACCGGTATTCCGGCAGGGATTCACGACCGACAACGGGAACGTTATCCTCGACGTTCACAACCTCGAAATCCTCAATCCCGTCGAGCTGGAGCGAATTATCAACCAGATCACCGGCACCGTGACCAACGGGCTGTTTGCACAGAGACCGGCCGACATCTTGATACTGGGAACCGGCAGCGGCGTTAAGACGCTCAGGTAAAGCTGCGGCTGATCTGGATATTGAGCTTCTTGATCCGATGCCACAGGCTGCGTTCTGATATGCCAAGCTGCCTGGCGGCGTGCGCCTGGATTCCGCCGCAACTTTCGAGTGCCTTGAGAATTGCGAGCCGCTCGACGTCAGCCAGCCAGCTGTCCAGGTCCTGGTCACCAGCCAGTTCCGGCGTGCAGGCGGAATCCCGCGCCTGCGTGCCGCGCACCGCTTCCGGAAGATCAGGCACGCCAATCTCTTCCCCCCGGCACGACAACAATGACCGTTCCACCGCGTTACGGAGTTCACGCACATTCCCGGGCCACTGATAGTGTTGCAGGACCTGCAGCGCGGCCGGCACAATGCGCCGGACAGGCTTGTCTGCTTCCTGCGAAATTTCGCGCAGAAACAGTTCAGCCAGCTGGATGATGTCCTCGCCGCGATCGCGTAGCGGCGGCACCAGGATGCTGTATACATCAAGACGGTAAAACAGGTCCTCGCGGAACCTGCCCTGCCGCACCAGATCCCTGAGATCCCGGTTGGTCGCCGCAAGAAAGCGCACATCCGCGCTACGCACCTGGTCGCTTCCGACCGGAGAAAATTCTCGCTCCTGGAGCACACGCAGGAGTTTCACCTGCAGTTCAGGTGCCAGATCACCGATTTCATCGAGAAACAGGGTTCCTCCCTGTGCCTGCTCGAGCCGCCCCAGGCGGTTCTGCGCTGCTCCGGTGAATGCGCCCTTCACGTACCCGAACAGCTCGCTTTCCATCAGATCGTGCGGAATCGCCGAGCAGTTGATCGCAACCCATGGCCGTTCCCGCCGTGGGCTCATTTCGTGGATCGTACGCGCCACGAGCTCCTTGCCTGTTCCGCTTTCACCTGTGATCAGGACACTTGTGCGATATGGTGCAACCTTCCGGATCTCGTCCATAAGCCGCTGCACCGCCTGGCTTGTTCCGATCAGGCCGGGACGCGCCAGCGATTCTGTTACCGTTTCCCTAAGTCTCTGGTTTTCGTGAAGGATGTCGCGCAGCTTGACTGCATTGTGCACCGCTATTTCAAGCTCTTCCGGCTCAAACGGCTTGGTCAGATAATCGGTTGCACCGGCGTTGATGCTCTGCACTGCGGATCGGATCGTGCCATGTGCGGTCACGACGATCACTGGCAGATCGGGACGCTCCTCGCGGCACAGACGGATGAACTCCTCGCCGCCCATGCCGGGCATCTTCAGGTCAGAAAGCACGACATCGAGATTCGGGTTGGTAAGATGCTTGAGCCCCTCGCGGGCCCCATCTGCCACCTGGACGCCATATCCCGCAGCTTCGAGGATCATGCGCATGACTGTCTGCATGTTCTGCTCATCGTCGACTACAAGAACCGTACGCTTCATAGCCACCACCTAGGCATGAACAGAAAACAGCATGGCAAACCGGGCACCGCCCCGTTCCGAATCAAGCACCATGAGTCTGCCGCCGTTCACCTCGACCAGTGTATAAGCAAGCGAAAGTCCCAGGCCGGTACCGCGTTCCTTGGTAGTAAAAAACGGTTCGAACAGGCGCGGCATGACCTCCGCCGGAATACCTGGTCCGCTGTCTTCTACGGATACGGTGACCTGGCCGCTGTCGACTCGGCTGACCAGATATAGGCGGCCCCCGGCATCGCCCATCGCCTGAAGCGCATTTGTAAGTATGTTTGCCCAGGCCTGCTGCAGCAGGTTTGCATCTCCCATGATGCGCACATCTCCGTGACTGAGCTTTTCATGCACAGTGACATTGACTGACCCGGCAAGCGCGGCTTCCAGTGCGCGTTTGAGGGGGAGCACCGGGTCGATCTGCAAGGACTGGGGGTGGCGATGCCGGGAAAGCTGCAGGAAGTCCTGCACCAGGTTTCCAACCCGGATGCTTTCTTCTCGGATCATGCGCAGCAAATCCGCCTTTTTTTCGTCCGGCAGGCCCGGTTTTTCCATCAGTGCCGAGGCGCTGTTGATGACCCCTATGGGGTTGCGTATCTCGTGCGCGAGCGATGCGGACAGTTCGCCCAGCGCTGCCAGCTTGTCGCGCTGATTGCGCTGCTGCTGCTCGTCCCGCGCAGCACGCAGGCTTGCAGACATGGCGTTGAATGCCTTTGCCAGATCCCCTACTTCGTCATCGGAGGATACCGGCACTGTGGCGTTGAAGTTCTGGGCCGCGAGCTGCATCACGCCGTCACGCAGATGTTCGACCGGCCGCACCACCAGGCGGCTGAGCAGGTATCCCGTCACTGCCCCGAATACTATGCCGAGAAGCGATATTCCGGAGAACAACAGCAGCCGGTTGGTAAGTACCTCCTCAAAACCGGCGCGCTTGAGCCCGTTGAATATGATCGCCTCTACCCGGCCATCATTGTCGATGATGGGCGTGTACTGTCCGCGGAATACGGCGTTCTCTGCCTTGACGCTGTAGTATGGCTTGCGTCCGTTGCGCAGCCGCATCATGACGTCCCGGGGGAGACGGCGCAGCGGACTGTGTTTTCCGTTCTTCGGGAACATGTCGAAGTAGCTGTTTCCGTCGCGGAAGTAGAGACGGGTCTTCAAGCCGGTCAGGCGTGACAGTTCATTGATGAAATCCCGGCCAAGGAGGCTGCCCATGACGAGGTAGTATTTTGGCGGCCCGCGCCGTGGCATGCGTGTGATTCCGACTGCTGCGAGCTGTTTGCGGCCATTTACGGTGACCTTGAGCACCGCCTCGGTCTGGACCCGGTCCCACATGGTACGCATATCGAGCGGCCGGGATGAATAAAGCAACGTCTGATCGCTGCTGTAGATCTGGATGAAGCTGATTCCCATTTCCCGGGCTATGTGCGCGATCGGCGGACGTATCGGATCGGGATCCCCGCTTTCCAGCCGGGCGATGAAGGTGGGGTCGTCCGCCAGCACCCCACCAAACATCACGGCATCATTCTGGTAGGCACGCAGCCAAGTCTGGTCCACCCTGGCCGCATCGACAATGTAGTGCTTGAGGCGTGCCTCGAACCCGGATGAGACCCATATGGACGCCAGCACCGCGGCGCCAAGCATCGGCAAGACCATGATGGCCAGGATGAGCAGCAGAACCTTGCGCTGCAGATGGTTGAGACGGAACGATTCCAGGCGCATAAGAATTCGGTAATTCGAGCAATCTACAAATTTTGTAGGTCAGGCAATGTACGCCCGTCCACCGTGGCGCGTCTTGCTTCAGTATAAACAGCTGATTCAAAGAAGAAAAACATGTTTTCTCGTTACTGGCATACGATTTGCTTTAGGCACCTTGGTGAAAGATGGCCGGAAATTGCTCTGGCAATCCGACATGAAGATGGAAACGACAACTGTTTTTCGAGGATAAATACGTGAAAAAGACTTTGATTGGTGCCATCGCCCTTGCTCTGGTGGCCGTATTTGGCAGCAGTGCCATTGCCCAAGCAGCGCCTGCGGCCGGACACAAGGTTGAACGCCGCGTCGAGCACAAGCGGGTGGTTCACAAGCGGATCGTCCGCCGCCGCATCGTTCACAGGCGGGTAGTCAAGAAGGCGGTGCACAGAAAGGAAATGGTGCACGGCAAGAAGAAGTAATGCTACACAGCTGGAAGTCCTGACCCGCAGGGGCGGGACTTCCGGTCCGTGTTCTGTGGCAGTTCCGGACGGGCGACAGATTCATTCTGTCGCCCGTCCGCTTTTGGGACGGCGCATGCCGATACGGCATCAGCGGTTCCACGTTCCCGAATATCCGCAACTGCGCGGGTGCAGTCTTTCTCACGAAGGACTAGATATGTTGCTCAATCCAGGACTGAAGGCTGCGTGAATCAAGCGCCCCGGACATCCTGCCCGCTTCACGACCGTTCCTGAACAGTATCAATGTCGGGATTCCGCGGATTCCGTATTCGCGCGCAAGCCCCTGCTCGGCATCGGTGTCGACCTTGGCAAAGCGGACACGGCCACGGAACTGTGCTGCTGCTGCCGCAAATACGGGAGCCATCATTTTGCACGGTCCGCACCACGCGGCCCAGAAGTCGACAATCAGCGGAATATCACTGTGCTGGACGTGGCGCTGGAAGCTCGCCGAAGTCAGTTCCACCGGCTTGTCATCAAACAGCGGCTGGTGGCACACGCCGCACTTGGCACCTTCCTGCAGGCGGTCTTCCGGAACGCGGTTGATACCCTGGCAATGGGAACAGACAACAAGTTTTGATGCGGTCACGTGCTGACACTCCCTGAATACCCACACATGCTCCGGAACATGGGGGCGATCAGGGATGATTTCCAGATGGATGTGGCCTGCACCGGCCGGCCGGAACACGCGCACAGAGGGGAGTCGCGGGCCTGTAGCCCGGCGATCCCTGCTTCGGCGACCCGCCTATCTGCGGCTTTTAGCCCGCCTGGCCGCTGCCTTCTTTGGAGCTGCCTTCTTTGGAGCTGCCTTCTTTGGAGCTGCCTTCTTTGGAGCTGCCTTCTTTGGAGCTGCCTTCTTTGGAGCTGCCTTCTTTGGAGCTGCCTTCTTTGGAGCTGCCTTCTTT
>JAJYCY010000098.1 GCA_021778035.1 Pseudomonadota bacterium | reverse complement strand
CGCCGCTGAACCCGTCGGTCTTCGACGGCTGGAAATACGGTTGGCCTGCCCCATGAAGCGACTGCTGCAGTCCGTTCTCGCCGGTTTTCTGCTGATTCCGGTGCTTGCCAGCGCGGCTGGACGCATCAGTATCGTGGCCGCGGAGAGCTGTTACGGCGACATTGCGCAGCAGATCGGCGGATCCCGCGTCGAGGTACGCAGCATTCTCGACAACCCGGTGGCCAATCCGCATCTGTTCGAAGTAACCCCGTCCGTGGCGCGGGCCGTTGCAGGCGCGCGCATCGTGATCTACAACGGTATCGGCTACGACCCCTGGATGCCGAAGCTGCTCGATGCCGCACGCAACCCGCAGCGCGTCACCATCGACGTTGGCGCGCTGGCCGGCAGGCATCCGGGCGACAATCCCCATATCTGGTACGACACCGCCGCGATGGACATGGTCGCCGCACGCCTCGCCACTGTCCTCGGCACTGCCGATCCCGCACACCGGTCCGGCTACCGCCACCGCCTCGTGCGCTTCGAACGGTCCATGCAGGCGGTGCGAAGACAGATCGCGGCGATCCGCCACCGCTACACCGGCACACCGGTCGCGGCAACCGAGCCGGTATTCGGCTACATGCTGTCGGCACTCGGCATGCAGGTGCATGACCAGTCGTTCCAGCTGGCGGTCATGAACGGCACCGAGCCGGGCGCCGCCTCCATCGCCACGTTCGAAAACAATCTCCGCGACCGCCGGGTACGCCTGCTGGTCTACAACGCCCAGGTATCGCAGGCACTGACCGGACGCATGCGCCACCTGGCGCGGGAGTCCGGCATACCGGTGGTGGCAGTCACCGAGAGCGAGCCGTCCGGAGAAACCTACCAGCAGTGGATCATGCGTGAACTGTCGGCGGTCAGCCACGCACTTGCCGGCGGGCGGCCATGAACGCGATCGAGATCAGGGACCTGTCCCTGCGCCTTGGCGGACGTTCCGTGCTCACCGGCATCAACCTCGACATCGCCGCCGGTGAATTCGTGGGCATGCTCGGTCCGAACGGTTCCGGGAAGACCACCCTCATGCGCGCCATCCTCGGTCTTGTGCCGCCTGCGGCCGGAACGATCCGTATCCTGGGAGGGCCGGCGCAGCGCGGCAATCCGGCGATTGGTTACATGCCGCAGGCGCGCAGCTTCCTCACGGGTCTGCGTCTGAGCGGACGGCAGTTCGTCGCAAGCGCCGGCGGCGGTTACCGTCTCGGTCTGCCGATGCACCGCCGCAGCGAGCGCGCCGAGATAGAGCGCGCGCTCGACAGGGTTGGTGCCGCGGAACTCGCCAGCCGCCCGTTTTCCGACCTCTCGGGCGGCGAACGCCAGCGCCTGCTGCTCGCCCAGGCACTGCTCGGCAACCCGCAGCTGCTGCTGCTCGATGAGCCGCTGATCAGTCTCGATCCGCACCGCCAGCACGAGGTCGTCGATCTGGTGCGGTCACTGCAGAGTGAACTCGGCATCACCGTGCTGTTCAGCGCGCACGACGTGAATGCACTGCTCGGGGTCATCGACCGGGTGCTCTACCTCGGCAGCGGACAGGCGGCCCTTGGTACGGTGGATGAAATCATCACGACACCGGTACTTTCGCGCCTCTACGGATCGCATATCGACGTTGTGCACGTACAGGAGCGGATTTTCGTGATGTCCGGTGGCTACTGCACCGAATCCGAGGAACACCGGCATGATAGCCCGGCGGCGGGCAGTTCCCGGACGGGTTTCTCCGGCCATGCCTAGCCTGCTGCAGTACGATTTCATGCGCAACGCCTTTGCCGCCGCGGCGGTGGTCGCCGTGCTTGCCGGCGCGGTCGGCTATTTCCTCGTGCTGCGCGGCCAGACGTTTGCCGGCCATGCCCTGGCGCACGTCGGTTTTACCGGCGCCACCGGGGCGGTGCTGGCCGGAATTGCGCCGATCTGGGGACTGGTACTGGCCACGGTGGCCGCCGGCATCGGCATGGGTTTCATGGGCGAACGGCTGGCGCAGCGCGACGTTGCCATCGGTCTCGTACTGGCGCTGGCGCTTGGATTCGGGCTGCTGTTCCTGAGCTTTTTCACCGGTTCGGCGACCCAGGCAACCACGCTGCTGTTCGGAAACGTGCTTGCGGTGGACAGGCACACCATCTGGCTGCTTCTGGTCATGGCCGTGGCGAGCCTGCTCACCCTGGCCATCATCTCGCGGCCATTGCTGTTCGCGAGCGTACACCCCGAGCTGGCGGAGGCAAAAGGCGTCTCACTGCGTCTTTATTCAGTGCTGTTCCTGGCAATCGCCGCCCTGGCCACTGCGGAATGCGCGCAGATCGTCGGGGTGCTGCTGGTGTTCGCGCTCATGGTCGGTCCGGCCGCAGCCGCTCAGCGCTGCGCCGCCACCGTATCCGCCGGCGTCCTGCTTTCCATCGCGCTGGCGCTGCTGGAGGCATGGGGAGGTATCGCACTCGCCTACTACACCAACTGGCCGAGCAGCTTCTGGATCACCGTTCTGAGCTCGGTGGTTTATATGCTTGCGATCCTCTGGCAGTCGGTTGCCGCGCGTACGGCGGCAGCCTAGCCGCCAGGGTCAGGGCCGACAGGCCGCGCACACCCCTTCGATCTCCACGACCGCGTTGCGCGGCCGGAAACCTTCCCGCCTGGCGGCATGTTCGAGGGCGCTTGCTGCTGCGCGGCTCTCGATCTCGGACACCACACCGCACCGGCTGCAAATCAGGAACTGGGCCGGATGGGGATGTCCGGCCTCGGTGCACGAAACGAACGCATTGAGGCACTCGATCCGGTGGATCAGACACTGGCCAATCAGGAAATCGAGCGCACGGTATATGGTCGGCGGAGCGGCGCCCCGGCGGGTGCGTCTGAGGCGATCGAGCAGCTGGTAGGCGGTAAGCGGAGCACCCGCCTCGAGCACGAGGCCGAGCACCTGCCGCCGCAGGCTGGTGAGTTGCGCACCCTGCCGTGCACAGACCTCTGCTGCCTGGTCCAGCCGCTCGCTGGTGCGGCGGCCGATTTTC
>JAJYCY010000051.1:5819-14693 GCA_021778035.1 Pseudomonadota bacterium | reverse complement strand
GTATTGAGCACCGAGGCAGCCATGATGGCGCCATGCTCGGTAAACGCATTGGGCAGCGCCGGGGAAAATTTAAGGCGCGCGAGGTGGTCGCAATTTGCGACCACCTGGGCTTTCTCTTTGGCCGTAAGCGGAAACAGGAAATCCTCCGGGAAGCGCTCGGGATTGCGTTTCACCTGTTCGTTCAGCCGCTTGGTGGTGACCCCGTAGAGCTCGGCGAGATCGGCATCGAGCAGGATCTTGTGGCCGCGTATCACCAGTATGCCCCGGGCAATCCGCTCCTCGGGGACAATCAGCGCGGCCCGTTTGGTTTTTTTAACCGCCATCCCCCAGCTCCTTCAGGTGTTTGGCACCCGCCGCAGGGCCGGTACCAGCCATTTTTCTGGATGTCCGCGTCAGTCGCGGAAGCGTCCGTTCGCCCAACGGCTTTCTGGACGTACCTGTCTTAAATTGTCGTGGCGCCACCACGAAAAGGCCTGGCAGTCGGCTGAGCCGGGCGGGTTTTCACACATTTTTAATGCGGGCCATCCGAATCTCTACAGATTTTTGATTTTCCCCGCCTTAAAGTCGGCAACACGTGAATCCTTTAATGGGAGTTCATCTGATGCCGGACCTCGTCTTTCTCGTCCTCATCGTCGCGTTTTTCACGGCCACCATCGGGCTAGTCTATGCCTTCGACCGGCTCCTGAGGAGGGGTTCGTGAGCGGGCTCTATCTGCTCTGCTTGATCGTGGCCATCGCCCTCTTCGTCTATCTCGTGGTCGCGTTGTTTTTTCCGGAGAAATTCTGAATGACCGGAAACGCTTATCTGCAGATCGCACTGTACCTGGGTGCTCTGCTGCTGCTGGCAGAGCCCCTGGGCCGATACATGGCGAATGTATACGAAGGGCGAGTGGCATTCCTGAACCGCTTTGCCGCGCCGGTCGAAAACCGGCTCTATCGGCTCTGCGGAGTGAATCCGGCCGAAGAAATGCGCTGGACGCAGTATGCGCTCGCCATGCTCATCTTCAATCTCTTCGGCGTGCTGGCGGTGTACGTGCTGCAGCGTGTCCAGGCGCATCTGCCCCTCAATCCCCAGGGGTTTCCGGCGGTGAGCCCCGACTCATCATTCAATACTGCAGTGAGCTTCGCGACCAATACAAACTGGCAAGGCTACAGCGGAGAGACCACCATGAGTTACCTGACCCAGATGGCAGGACTCACCGTGCAGAACTTCGTGTCGGCCGCAAGCGGCATGGCGGTACTGGTGGCCATGATCCGGGGGTTCGCACGCCAGTCGGCGACGACTCTTGGCAACTTCTGGGTGGATCTGACGCGCTCCACGCTCTATATCCTGTTACCGCTGTCGCTGGTGCTGGCCCTGGCGCTGGTCGGACAGGGAGTGGTACAGACATTTTCAGCCTACAAGACAGTACCGCTGCTGCAGCCGGTGCGGTACCAGACCGCGAAGCTCGACGCCACCGGAAGACCTGTCACAAACCCGAGCGGCGCTTCCCTCGCCAAAAACGTGGTCCGGAAGGATCAGCTGATTGCGGTCGGACCAGCCGCGTCGCAGGTTGCAATCAAGGAACTCGGTACCAACGGCGGCGGGTTTTTCAATGCCAATTCGGCCCATCCGTTCGAAAATCCGACACCATTCTCCAATTTCCTGGAAATGCTCGCTCTTGCCCTGATCCCGGCCGCGCTCTGCCACACCTTCGGACATATGGTCGGCGACCGGCGTCAGGGCTGGGCCATCTTCGCAGCCATGGCCATCATGCTCGTGGCGCTGCTGGCGCCGGTCGAGCATTTCGAACAGGCCGGCAATCCGCTCCTCACCCGGATCGGTGTTGACCAGACCGCCAGCGCCCTGCAGTCAGGCGGCAACATGGAAGGCAAGGAAGTGCGTTTCGGAGTCGTGAATTCGGCGCTGTGGGCCACCGTGACGACTGCGACATCCAACGGTTCGGTGAACTCCATGCACGATTCCTTCACCCCGCTGGGCGGCATGGTGCCGATGTGGGAGATGCAGCTCGGCGAGGTCGTGTTTGGCGGAGTGGGTTCGGGTCTCTATGGCATGCTGGCGTTCGCCATGATCGCCGTGTTCGTGGCAGGACTCATGATCGGACGCACTCCAGAGTATCTCGGCAAGAAGATCCAGTCATTCGAAATGAAAATGGCAGCGCTGGTCATCCTGATTCCACCGCTCGTGATACTGGTTGGCACCGCGATCGCCGTGATGACCGCGGCCGGAAAGGCCGGGGTCGCCAACCCGGGACCACACGGCTTCTCGGAAATCCTGTATGCCTTTTCCTCGGCTGCTGCCAATAACGGAAGCGCGTTCGCCGGGCTGTCAGCGGACACGCCGTTCTACAACACCGCGATCGGGCTGGCCATCCTGTTCGGGCGCTACTGGCTGATGGTACCGGTGCTCGCCATAGCCGGGGCGCTCGTCGAAAAGAAGAAAGTCCCGGTAAGCGCGGGCACGCTGCCCACGCACACCCCGCTGTTTGTGGCACTGCTGATCGGCACCGTCGTCATTGTGGGGGCTCTGGCTTTCTTCCCGGTGCTCGCGCTCGGACCGATCGCGGAATTTCTGAAGATGGTCGCCGTGCATTAGCCCGGCACCACAGATGACCGACTGGAGAGGCTCGACATGACCACAGCAGTGACCGCGACCCGTTCGCCGCACCGCTCACTGGTAACACGCGACATCTTCCGCCAGGCGCTGATCGATGCCGGCGTCAAGCTGCTGCCCCAGCATCAGTGGCGAAATCCGGTGATGTTCGTGGTGTACATCGGCAGCATCCTCACGACCGGTCTGTGGCTGCAGGCCCTTTCCGGACACGGCGAAAGCCCGGCCGGATTCATTCTGGCCATCACGCTCTGGCTGTGGTTCACGGTGCTGTTCGCGAATTTCGCCGAGGCTATTGCCGAAGGCCGCAGCAAGGCCCAGGCGGCGGCGCTGCGCAGCGTCAAACGCGACGTGGTTGCCAAGAAACTGGCCAAGCCGGAATTTGGCGCGCCGGTGACAACGGTCGGCTCGGCGCAACTGCGCAAGGGGGATGTCTTCCTGGTCGAGGGCGGAGATATCATCCCCGCCGACGGCGAGGTGATTGAAGGCGTCGCCTCGGTCAATGAAAGCGCGATCACCGGGGAGTCAGCACCGGTGATCCGCGAGGCGGGCGGCGATTTTTCGTCAGTGACCGGGGGTACCCAGGTTCTGTCCGACTGGCTTATCGTGCGCGTCACTTCGGACCCGGGCCACGCCTTCATCGATCGCATGATCGCCATGGTCGAAAGCGCGCGGCGCCAGAAGACGCCGAACGAGATCGCGCTTATGATCCTGCTGGTCGGGTTTACGCTCATTTTCCTCAAGACCACGGCGACGCTTCTTCCGTTTTCGCTCTACAGCGTAGAAGTGGCAAAAGCCGGAACCCCGGTTACCATTACCGTGCTCGTGGCCCTGCTTGTCTGTCTCATCCCAACGACGATTGGCGGGTTGCTGTCGGCGATCGGACTGGCGGGAATCGGCCGCATGCTGCGTGCAAACGTGATCGCCACCTCAGGCCGGGCGGTGGAAGCAGCTGGCGACGTGGACACGTTGTTGCTCGACAAGACGGGCACGATCACCCTGGGGAATCGCCAGGCGACTGGCATCCATCCCGCACGCGAAGTCCAGGAGAGCGAGCTGGCTGATGCCGCGCAGCTTGCTTCACTGGCGGACGAGACGCCGGAAGGCCGCAGCATCGTGGTGCTGGCCAAACAGAAGTACGGACTGCGCGAGCGCGATATCCGCGCGCTCGGTGCCACGTTCGTGCATTTCAGCGCCAAGTCCCGCATGAGCGGCGTAGACCTCGAAGGCCGGCAGATCCGCAAGGGTGCCGCAGATGCCATGCGTGCCTGGGTGCAGGACAAGGGCGGGCAGTATCCGGAAGAGGTGGCCAGGCTGGTGGACGACACCGCGCGCCGCGGCAGCACGCCTCTGGTGGTGGCAGTCGACAGCAGGATCCTCGGGGTGATTGAGCTCAAGGATATCGTCAAGGGAGGAATCAGGGAGCGCTTCGCCGAGTTGCGCCGCATGGGGATCCGCACGGTGATGATCACCGGGGACAACAAGCTCACGGCCGCCGCCATCGCTGCCGAAGCTGGCGTGGATGACTTTCTGGCCGAGGCAACACCGGAAGCCAAGCTCAAGCTCATTCGGGAACATCAGACCCAGGGACGGCTGGTCGCAATGACCGGAGATGGCACCAACGACGCGCCAGCACTGGCCCAGGCGGATGTCGCGGTGGCGATGAACACCGGCACCCAGGCGGCCAAAGAGGCCGGCAACCTGGTGGACCTCGACTCCAATCCAACCAAGCTCATCGAAATCGTGGAAACCGGCAAGCAGCTGCTGATCACGCGTGGCGCGCTGACGACCTTTTCGATCGCCAACGACGTATCGAAATATTTCGCCATCGTCCCGGCAGCGTTCGCAACAACCTATCCGCAGCTCGATGCGCTTAACATCATGCATCTTGCCACGCCGCAGAGTGCCATCCTGTCGGCGGTGATTTTCAACGCCCTCATCATAGTCGCGCTGATTCCGCTCGCTCTCAAAGGTGTGCGCTATCGGGCGGTCGGCGCTGCCCGGCTGCTGCGCGACAACCTGCTGATTTACGGCGTCGGCGGCATCATCGCCCCGTTCATCGGTATCAAGCTGATCGACATGGCCCTGGTTTGGCTGAAGCTCGCTTAGAAAAGGAGAATCACATGTGGCATCACATCAAGTCTGGGCTGGCGATGCTCACCGTGTTCACGATACTCACGGGCCTCGTCTATCCCGCCGTGGTAACTGGCCTTGCCCAGACGTTCTTTCCGCGGCAGGCCAACGGCAGCATGATCCTGCATGGCGGCAAGCCGGTCGGTTCCCGTCTGATCGGCCAGCCGTTCAGCAATCCGAAGTATTTCTGGGGCCGACTGTCGGCGACCTCGCCCTATCCGTATAACGCGGCAAATTCGGGCGGCTCAAATCTAGGTCCCTCCAATCCGGCCCTCGTAGCCGAAGTAACGGCGCGCGTTCATGCGCTGCGTGCCGCCGACCCTGCCAATACCGCTCCGGTACCGGTCGATCTCGCCACGTCTTCCGGCAGTGGCCTGGATCCGGACATCAGCCCAGCGGCCGCCTATTATCAGGCGGCGCGTGTCGCGCGGGTCCGGCATCTCAATATCGGGCGCGTGCGCCGGCTGATCTCCCGCCATATCACGGGGCGGCAGTTCGGGATTCTCGGTGAACCCCGGGTCAATGTGCTGGAGCTGAATCTTGCGCTCGGCGCGCTGCACTGAAAGGCAGGTCATGGCCGATTGCGGTTTTTTGGAAATGTCGCGTGACCAGCCGGTCCGGGGACTTTCCGCTGCATCTGGAGTACATTGTTTACTACGGTACGTGACACTTCGTCAGGGCAGGCGCTGGCGGACAAACGTGATGCAGCGGGTGCTGTCACAACGGATGGAGATGAGCGGCCCCTCTTTTTTCGGGCAGTTCACCGCGGACGGACGGCGCACTGTATCACATCAGGCCGTGACGTCGTGAAGAGCCGTTCCTGTCCGGACAATCCCCGGACAGTCTGGCTGCCCGCTGACGTCGGTTGCCGTTGCAATGCGGTACGACCTGGTCCGCGGGCGTGTGTCGCACCGCTGCGCGCGGCCGGAACCGGACTGTCGAGACAAATGAGAGAATATCACCCTCGTACTGGACCCCAGCGCAGTCATGGCGGGCTCCGCTGTCGTCGCTGGAACCAAGGCGATGAATGAGCAGCGGCCCGATCCTGACCGCCTGCTGGAGCGGGTCCAGAAGGAGGAGACACAGCGGCAGCGCGGCCGGCTGAAGATATTTTTCGGCGCCTGCGCCGGGGTCGGCAAGACGTTTGCCATGCTGTCGGCTGCGCACGGGCTGAAGGCCCAGGGCGTCGATGTAGTGATTGGTCTGGTCGAGACGCACGGACGGGTCGATACCGCAGAACTGCTGAAGGGTCTCGAGACCCTTCCTCCGAAATCGATCGATTACCGCGGCCGGAATCTGACGGAATTCGACCTCGATGGAGTACTGGCGCGCAAGCCCGCTCTGGTCGTCGTCGATGAGCTCGCACATACGAACGTGCCGGGAAGCCGGCACGCCAAGCGCTGGCAGGATGTCGAGGAACTGCTCGACGCGGGCATCGGCGTATACACGACTGTCAACGTCCAGCACCTTGAGACCCTGAATGACGTCGTCGGCCGGATTACCGGAATCCGGGTCCTGGAAACGATTCCCGATACCGTATTCGACCGCGCCGACGAAGTGACCGTCGTGGACCTTCCCCCGGACGAGCTGCTGCAGCGGCTCAAGGACGGAAAGGTCTATGTTCCCCAGCAGGTGGAACATGCGGCCCAGAATTTTTTCCGCAAGGGCAATCTCATTGCCCTGCGCGAACTGTCGCTGCGACGGACCGCGGACCGGGTGGACGCGCAGATGCGCGAGTACCGGGAAGACAAGTCAATCCGCAGTGTGTGGCAGGCGAAGGAGCGGCTGCTTGTGTGCGTGGGGCCCGGTCCGGATGGCCAGAAGCTGGTGCGCGGTGCAGCCCGGCTTGCAGCCAACCTGCGTGCCGACTGGATTGCGATTTACGTCGAAACGCCGCGCCTGCAGCGCCTTTCGAGCGCTGATCGAGATCGCATTCTCAGAACCCTGCAGCTGGCGCGCGATCTGGGCGCGGAGACGACCACCATGGGGGGATCGAATGTCCCTGCCACGCTGCTGAGTTATGCCCGCAGCCGCAATGTGTCGAAGCTGGTCGTGGGCCGGACATCGCGCCCTGCGTGGCGCCGGCGCTTCGCGACCTCCATTGCCGAGCAGCTGTCGCTGATGGTTCCCGACGTCGATATCTACGTCGTGGCCTACGAGTCGGATGGCAAGGGGCAGGCCGTTGCGGAAAGTGCGGCCGCGGCACGCGAGTTTGACGGAAGCGGGAGACGGCGCAGCAACAAGCGTGGCTACATAGTCGCCGTGGTGGCATGCGTGGTCACCACCGCGGTGAGCATGCTGCTCGCTCACCGACTTTCCCTCACCAATATTGTCATGCTCTATTTGTTGAGTGTGATGCTTGTCGCATTCCGCTACAGCCGCGGCCCGGCGGTACTGAGTTCAGTGCTGGCGGTGCTGGCATTCGACTTTTTCCTCGTTCCGCCACAGTTGTCCTTCTCGGTATCAGATGCCCAGTACGTCATCACGTTCCTGGTCATGCTGGCGATGGCGCTTGTGATCAGCAATCTGGCCTATAACCTGCGCTATCAGGCACGGGTGGCAACGCTGCGTGAGCGGCGTGCCCGGTCGCTGTACGAGGCGGCACGGGAACTGAGCGGTGCAGTGCAGACCGAGCAGATCGTGGAAATTGCCAACCGCAACATCCGGGGGGTATTTCAGGCAGAAACGGCGGTCCTGCTTCCGGACCTGTCGGAGCACATCATCTATACACCACCTCCGGATGGAACCGTGAAGACACCGCAGATTGACACGGCCATCGCGCAGTGGGTGTTTGACCACCAGCAGCCGGCCGGGTACGGAACCAACACCTTGGCGGGGAGTCCCTTCTATTATCTGCCGCTCAAGGCGCCAATCCGTCCGCGTGGAGTGCTGGCACTCGCGCCACGCAACCCGCGTATGGTGTTCGTTCCCGAGCAACACCGGCTTCTGGAGACATTCGCGTCGCAGATTGCGCTGGCGCTCGAGCGCGTGCACTTTGTGCACGTGGCCCAGGAGGCGTTGATGAAGATTGAGTCGGAGCGATTGCGCAATTCAATGCTCAGCGCGGTCTCTCATGACCTGCGCACGCCGCTCACGGCATTGGTCGGTCTGGCGAGCACGCTCGCGAGCAGTGTGGATCTGCCGAAGCACACCCGCCGCGAACTCGCCCAGGCGGCCGCGGACGAGGCGATGCGGATGAGCAATCTGGTCACGAATATGCTCGATATGGCACGGTTACAGTCTGAGGGGGTATATCTCAACCGCCAGTGGCATGTTCTGGAAGAGATTGTCGGCGGTGCGCTGAACAAGCAGCTGGCGGATCACGACGTCCGCGTGTCGCTGGATGCTTCGCTGCCGCTCATCTATGTCGACGGCGTATTGATCGAGCGGGTACTGTACAATCTTGTCGAAAATGCCGTGAAATACACGCCGCCGGCGAGCTCCATCCGTATCACGGGGCAGATCCGAGACGGTGACCTGGCGGTATCCGTCGAGGACGACGGGCCGGGGCTTCCGCCCGGCATGATCGAAAGCGTTTTCGAGAAATTTACGCGCGGGGAACGGGAGTCCTCGACGGTCGGCATGGGACTGGGTCTGGCGATCTGCCGGGCTATCGTTCAAGCGCATCACGGCCGGATCTGGGCGGAGAACATGCACGCAGGCGGCGCACGGTTTACCTTTACGCTGCCACTGCTCGAGCCCCCACAGGTACCGGAGCAAATCGATACGGATCCGGACCAGCCTCCAGGAAAGGAATGACGACCAGCCAGCGTGTGGTGATTATCGTCGAAGACGAGAAGCAGATCCTGCGGTTTCTGCGGACGTCGCTCGAAAGCGAAGGCTTCACCGTCTACGAGGCCGACAGCGGCCGCAAGGGACTGACCGAAGCCGCAACGCGCAAGCCGGACCTGCTTATCCTCGATCTTGGGCTGCCGGACGGGGATGGAGTCGACGTAATCCGCGATCTTCGCGCCTGGTCGGATCTGCCGGTCATCGTGGTGTCGGCGCGGACCGGTGAGGCGGCCAAGATCGATGCCCTGGATGCAGGCGCAGACGACTACCTCACGAAGCCGTTCGGTGTGGGGGAGCTGCTGGCCCGCATACGGGTCGTGCTGCGCCGCTCCAGCGCGC
>JAJYCY010000051.1:0-5719 GCA_021778035.1 Pseudomonadota bacterium | reverse complement strand
ACAGGCAGTTGATGAGTGTATGACTCAGGGTATTATTAGATGCAAATCGTGGCCCATACAGGGTCATTTTGAAATGCAAAAAAACCATTTGTGCATATGAAAGACCTTTCCACACTGCCTGATAATCTTCCCATCCCTCAAGACGATGGCGCGTGCGCTCATCTGCTCGGGTCGCCAGTTCCGTCAGTACCGCTGATCGCGACCTCGGGCAGGACCGTCAATCTCGGTGCACTGTCCGGGACGGTCGTTGTCTACTTCTATCCAATGATCGGGCGGCCGGACAGTCTTCCGTTGGTGGGTTGGAACGAGATCCCAGGCGCAAGAGGATGTACGCCGCAAAGCGTTGGATTCCGCGACCACCACGCCGCGTTGACCAGCCTTTTGGCGAAAGTCTTCGGAGTCAGCGCCCAGCCTTTGGAAGACCAGAAAGAAGCAAAGGTTCGTCTCGGACTTCCCTTTGAACTTCTCAACGACAGTGATTTTCTCCTGACAGAAGCAATGCGTCTGCCCACGTTCGAATACGAGAGGTCACGCCTCATTAAGCGGCTTACCGTGGTTGTGATCGAAGGCGTTATCCGGAAAATCTTTTACCCGGTGTTTCCTCCAAACCGGAACGCGGAAGATGTCGTTGTGTGGCTCAGAGGAGGTGGCGCATAGCAGTGCCATCGGGGCGAAAAAGGAATCGAGTGAATCTTCCGCGGGCGAATTTTCATCTGACCCGATTTCTGGCCTTGTATAGCAACAACTGATAATGAGATCGACATGGAACGATATCTTGGCAGTAGCGAATACATTGACTGGAGCCATCCCTTGGTGACCGCCAAGGCGGCGGAACTCGCACAGGACTGCCATTCCGATGAAGCGGTCGCAAAACGCTGCTTTGAGTTTGTCCGCGATGCCATCCAGCACAGCTGGGACTACCGGAGGAATCCGGTCACCTGCAAAGCCTCCGAGGTATTAATTCATGGCACCGGCTACTGCTATGCCAAGAGCCATCTTCTGGCCGCGCTTCTGCGGGCGAACTCCATCCCGGCAGGGCTGTGTTACCAACGGCTCACAATCGGCGCCGACGGCCCGCCGTTCTGCCTGCATGGCCTCAATGCGGTTTATCTCGAGAATCATGGCTGGTATCGCATCGATGCCCGCGGGAACAAGCCGGGCGTTGCCGCGGCATTCCACCCGCCCACCGAGGCGCTCGCCTTCCCCGTACTGAGCCCCGCAGAGCGGGACTTTCCGGAAATCTGGGTCGAGCCGCTTCCAGTGGTGGTCAGGGCTCTGACCGAGCACCAGACCGTAGAGCAGGTTAATCGGAACCTGCCGGATATCGAAGTCATCCAATCCAAGGTGTTCAACGCCGACGCGTCTTAGCGGCATTACCTCCTGATTCAGTCGCCAGAACAAGACGACGAGCATTCATGGCATCACAACGGGTGCCGAGATTGCCGCCCGCTGTCTCGGCATGCGGGGGTCGCCGCAATGGTCGAACGGCCTCGTCCGGATATACGGCGTGCACCCGGTTTGAGAACGGTGAAGTGTTGACATCCGTCGTGGTAGGCAGTTGCCAGGCGAGCACCGCACGGCTTGCCCAGTTGATGATGGCCACGATATAAAGGACCCGGCGCACCACCGGGATGTGGGTCAGATCTGCCCCACGCCTGGCTCGCTCGATCTGAATGGGGACGGATCGAATTCCGTTGAAATTCCCTGCACACTGCCGGACATGAGAATCAGACAATACCAGATTGATGCCTTTGCAAGCCGCGCATTCGAAGGCAACCCGGCGGCTGTATGCCCACTGGAAGACTGGCTCGACGACGGTCTTCTTCAGGCCATTGCGGAGGAGAACAACCTGTCTGAGACCGCTTTCTTCATACCCTCTGAAAAAGGCTTCAAATTACGCTGGTTCACCCCGATCAGGGAGGTCGATTTGTGCGGCCACGCAACGCTGGCCGCGGCCCATGTCATTTTCGAGATTCTTGGCTACGCCAAGCAGGTCATCACCTTTGAGACCCGTAGCGGCGAGCTGTTTGTGGAAAAGAAAGGAAAGCAGTTGGAAATGGATTTTCCGGCACGTCGGCCAGCGCCCTGCGACATTTCCGAAGCCTTGGTTCAAGGACTCGGGCAGCGCCCTGTCGAGGTATGGGCCGCCGACGATTATCTGGCCGTATTCGACAGCGAAACAGCGGTTCGCGCCATCGCCCCCAACCAGTTCCTGCTAAGCCGGCTGGACCTGCGTGGCATCATCGTCACAGCGCCCGGCACCGACGTTGATTTTGTCAGCCGCTTCTTTGCTCCCAAGTTTGGCGTCCCTGAAGACCCGGTCACCGGCTCTGCTCATTGCGAGCTTGCGCCGTATTGGGCTAACAGGCTTGGCCGGAACATCCTGATCGCCAAACAGGTGTCCAAGCGCGGAGGACGTATCCACTGCGAGGTAAAAGCGGACCGTGTGCGGCTGTCAGGGTGTGCGGTGACGTTCATGGAGGCCGAGATTGCCTTCTAACCCTCTCATCACGCGAGCACGATATTCGCCATGAACATTCGCATTGCCACCACCGATTCCGAGATCGCCGGTTGTTATCCCGTCTTGCGGGAGCTTCGGCCCCACATCGCGGAAGATGAACTCCTGTCCAGAGTCCGAAGCCAGGAAAAGACCGGCTACAGGCTTGGCTTCCTCGAACAACCGGAGGGTGTGGTCGCCGTCGCGGGGTTCCGAATCGCTGAAAATCTGGCATGGGGGCGTTTCCTGTACGTGGATGACCTGGTAACGCTGTCTTCTCACCGCTCCAAAGGTTTCGGCGCCTGCCTGCTCTCCTGGCTCCAGGATTTCTCGGTACGGGAAGGTTGCGCACAAATGCACCTTGATTCGGGTATTCAAAGAAAACAGGCGCACAGTTTCTATGAACGCGAAGGCATGACCATTTCCTGCTTTCATTTCGTTCAGGATATCGCGCCGATCCAGGCACTCCCGCGCTAAGCAGCGCCAGGCTCAGGCTGGGTCGTTGTAGGCGCATTTTTTTGAACGCCGCGAATCCAAACCGGGTTCCCGCGCCTCTTAGCTTCCGAGGAATGTCCTCGATATTGCGAAAGGGGCATGAAATGATCTATGCGAAGAATCTGCCAGGGTGGGAACGTTCCATACGCGTCGGCGCCGGAATGGCTGTGGCCGCTTATGCGATTGTCCACTTCGACAGCGCGCTCGGCTGGGCGATGGCTGCCGTGGGTGCAGGCACCGCGTTGACGGGTTTTGTCGGGTTCTGCCCCGCCTGCGCCCTGGCTGGACGCCGTCTGAAAAAGCGTTCCCGCCAGGGAAAGCACGGATAGGTATTTCGATGGGTATTGCAAAGCAACACTATCCTTTGCTCGAGGCAGCCCGATTAGGGGATACCTCTGCGCTGGATCGTTTGTTGCGGATCTGTCAGCCCGACGCCCGCCGCTATGCATACCGGCATTGTCTGATGAGCGACGTGGACGACGCAGTGCAGGAAGCATTGCTGATTGTTGCGCGGCGGCTGCAGTCGTTACGGGCAGTGACGGCGTTTTCCGGCTGGCTGTTCCAGATCGTGCGGCGCGAATGCCGTCGTCTCGAGCGCCGCGTTTTCAGGCTCGATCCTTACGACGAAGAAAAGATGGAAGCCTGGCTGGCGACATCTCCGGACGAAACCGTGCGACTTGATCTGATCCGCGCTCTTGAATCGCTGCCGGAGCAGTACCGCGAGGTGATTTTGCTGCGGGACTTCCAGGAATTGACCGTCCGGGAGATCGCCGCACAGATACGGATCACCACTCCGGCGACCAAAAGCCGGTTACATCGGGCGCGCCAGCTGGTGCGGGAATATCTGTTGGCGTAAACATGGGCGATCAACGCCCGCGTATTTCCGTAGCAGGCATGAGGGATCCAACAATGGACTGGCTTACACGACTCGCAGGCCGCAGAGATTCACGCACGACAATCAGTGCATCAGGCAGGGAAATGGTAATCCTATGCTCGACACGGGCCAAAAAAGTGCTGGCCCGGCGCGACCGGCCCTTGGTGGCGGAACTGGAGCTGGCCTTCGCCTGTATCGCCTGCAAGCAGGTGCGGTTTCACGATGCACCAGTAGATGGGGATGTGATCGAGGTGAATGAGAACCTGGGTCTTCTCATCACTGCAATCGTTCCAACCACCTGTGCGACGGGCAGCGCCAGGACTGCGGCAAACGTCACCGTGCGCAGCTTCATCCCGAAGTGGGTTCGAATTGACTATGCCAAAAGGGGGTGGGTTGGCGAGTATGGCCTGTAAAGTAATGGCCGATAAACCGCACAGAACCCGCTGTCGGTCCGAGTTCTTCGGTAACTCATAACTCACGACGCCCGATATCATGGTCACAGACGCACGTTGGCGCGGGCCCGGACACGGCGAACGGTTGATGACTTAATCTGCGATATCAGGTGAAACTGCCCGCAGGTCTCAGCTGATATCTGCCGGGAGGCGAATTAGGTGCTGCCCGGCCACGGCCGTCCTTCACCGAACCGCGGACGTAGGTGGCTTTGCTGAAACTTTCGGACATTGGAAGCTATGGTGTCGTATGTCCAAGAGCAGAGGTCAATCATGACTTTCCGCGCTCTCAGACAAAGAAAATGCCCGCGCATAAACATGCGCTCTGGCCATCTATGCGTTTGCGCTAAATTTGGATGGCAAACGCCAGATACGAACTACACGCAGCCTGTAGGTTTGGGCAAACCGCCGTACTTGGTGATGGGCTTCATCGGCCCCGTCAGCCAGAGCTTGAACATTTCCTTCTGATCGACCTCGACAAACTTGGCGAATTTGCGAATCGGCGGCACGACGCCGAACTCATCATAAAATTCACGTGCCCTAACGATGTGCGACCATTTCAACTCATCCAGCGCAAACCCATCGGCTTGCGCCATGGCTTGGGCAATTTCGGGTGTCCATAAGCCGCGGTCAATGAGATATCCGTCGCCGTCGCGTTGAGGAATTTCCATGATAAAACTCTCGGTAAAATCGAACGTACGTGCGATTATGCAATAGGGTAGTAATCTAGTCAACTATTCTAAGGGGCGCCGGTCGCCCAGGGTGCGTGCCGAAAATCGTCCCGGTTGACGCTATCCATAAAGGGTATCCGGATTTGAGTGCGTTTCAGGCAAGTCGAGGCGATTATATCATCTTGGAGCAAAACCCGATTTAATTGTGGGGGAAAGATTGAAACCAGTAGTTCAGTTAGAGCGTACAGGCTGCGGGATCGCGAGCATTTCTGCCATCGTGGGTCTTTCGTACACAAAGACGAAATTGATCGCCAATTCCTTGGGTATTTTCGCCCACGACGAAAGTCTATGGTCGGAAACTGCGCACGTCCGAACACTTCTGAACCACTTCGGCATTCGCACTGGTTCTCGTGAAGTTCTGTTTCGCTCGTGGAAGTCTTTACCGGATATCGCCCTCTTGGCAATCAAGTGGCATCTTGAAAATGGCAAGCCATATTGGCATTGGGTGGTGTTCGTTCGTGAACACGGGCAATCCTGCGTGCTGGACCCAAAGAAAAGCCTGCGTACGAATCGAAGAACTGACTTTTGGCGCATGAAACCAAAGTGGTACATCTCAGTAATGGACTTAAAATGAGCGCAGAGTTCACCATCAAACAAGCAATCGCTAGCGACGCGCAAGAGGTTGCCGTAATGGTTGGCGAGTTGCTAACCGAAATCATGACCACTATCGGTG
>JAJYCY010000050.1 GCA_021778035.1 Pseudomonadota bacterium | reverse complement strand
GAATCATGCTGACACGGCGCGATCCTGGTACTGATCCAGCACGGACCGCACGCTGGGCTGGTGGTCTACGGCCGGCCGTCGAGCTGGGCAGCGTCCTTCCTCGACGGAATCATGTCCTCGCGCGAGATACCGAGCCACATAACGACAGGGCTTGCCACGAGTGCGGAGGAATAGATGCCAAACAGGATTCCGATGGTAAGCGCCAGCGCAAAATAATGCAGCACCTCGCCGCCGAAAAACAGCATCGACAGTACCGCCAGCTGCGTGCAGCCGTGGGTAATGATGGTGCGGGACAGCGTGCGGGTAATCGCATTATCGATGACCTGGGGTACCGACGCATGCCGCATTTTACGGAAATTTTCGCGCACACGGTCAAACACGACCACCGACTCATTCACCGAATACCCGAATATCGCCAGCACCGCCGCCAGCACCGTAAGCGAGAACTGCCAGCGGAAAAACGCGAAGAATCCGAGAATGATGACCACGTCGTGGAGGTTCGCAATCAGCGTCGCAAGGCCGAATTTCCACTCGAACCGGAACCACAGGTACGCGACGATACCGAGCGCGACGACCAGTAGCGCCAGCGCGCCGTTGTTCAGCATCTCGCTGCCCACCTCCGGTCCGACGAACTGGACACTGCGAAGCTCTGCCGTCGCGTCCTGTGCATGCAGCGCGCCCATGACACGGTCAGACAGTGCGCTCGCTGCGCTGCCGCGGGCGGGAGGCAGACGGATCAGCACCTCGCTCGACACGCCAAAGTTCTCGACGCCGGCATTGCGGTATCCGAGCGTAGCCAGCGCGCCGCGGATCGCGGAAATGTCTGCCGGGTGACTGTAGCGGACTTCGAGCACCGTGCCACCGGTAAAGTCGACACCGAGATTGAGGCCGCGCGTAACCAGGAAAAATATCGCCAGCATGAACGTGATCGCGGAGATCACGTTGAACACCAGCGCATGGCGCATGAACGGGATGTCTTTGCGTATCTTGAAGAATTCCATCGTGCGTTCCCTTATCCGGCGACCGGCCTACTTCCAGGCAGTGTTGCCGATCGAAATGCGCTCCAGCCTGCGGCGGCTGCCATAAATCAGATTCACCAGGCTGCGCGATACCATGACGGCGCTGAACATCGACGTAAGGATGCCGAGACACAGGACCACCGCGAATCCGCGCACCGGACCGGATCCGAACATGAACAGCGCCAGTCCGGCAATAAGCGCCGTGACGTTGGAGTCCAGAATCGTCCCGAACGCGCGCTCATACCCGGTGTTGATGCTCGCATGCGGAGTATTCCCGTTGCGAAGCTCCTCACGGATACGCTCGTTGATGAGCACGTTGGCATCGATCGCCATGCCTACGGTAAGCGCGATGCCGGCCATGCCGGGCAGCGTCAGGGTCGCCTGCAGCACCGACAGGAGCGCCACCAGAAGCACCACGTTGACCGCGAGCGCCACGACCGACACCACGCCGAACACGAGGTAATACGCCATCATGAAAACCGTGATCGCGGCAAATCCGATCCAGGTGGAATGGAAACCGCGCCGGATGTTATCCGCCCCGAGGCTCGGCCCAACCGTGCGCTCCTCGATGATCTCGACCGGAGCCGCGAGCGCGCCGGCGCGCAGCAGCAGGGCCAGGTTGCGCGCCTGCTGGATGTTATCGAGACCGCTGATCTCGAAACGTGCACCGAGCTGCTCCCGGATCACAGGTGCGGTGATCACGCGCTCGATGCGCACCGCCTTTTTCACCGGGCGCCCCTTTTTGTCGAGCACCGGCTTGCCGGAAGCGTCGAGCACGGTCTCGTGCCGGATCTCGATATACACAACCGCCATGCGGCGACCGACGTTCTCGCCTGTAACACGCTCGTTGACCGCCGCAGCGCGCGAATCGAGCGTGATGTTGACCACTGCTCCGTTCTGCTGCTGGTCGAAACCGGCGGCTGCGTCCACGATGTCGTTGCCGGAATAGATCACCCGGTTCTTGAGCAGGATCGGCTGGCCGCTGCGGTTGTAGTAGATCTTGTCCCCCGCCGGCACCTGGCCTCCAAGCGCGGCGGCAAGGCTGTGGTTCTCGTCGACCATCATGACCTCGAGGGTCGCCGTGCGTCCGAGAATCTCCTTGGCCTTGGCGATGTCCTGGACACCAGGCAGCTCAACGACGATGCGGTTGCTGCCTTGCTGCTGGATGACTGGCTCGGCAACACCCAGTTCGTTCACGCGATTGCGCAGCGAGGTGATGTTCTGCTCGAGTGCAAACTTGCGTTTCTCCGCGAGCGCCTGCGCTCCGAGTCTGGCGAGCAGGTCGTACTCGCCGGCCGACTGCTGGTCGGCGAGGACAAGTTCCGGATATTTGTGCGAAATCACGCCCGCACCCTTGTCACGCTCCGCGGCCGTGCGGAAGCGCACGAGTATCCCGCCGCTTTGCGGGCGCGTCACGGACAGATAGCGCGCATCTTTTCTGCGCAGGGTATCGGCGATATCGTCGACGTAGGTCTGCTCGGCCTTTTTCACCGCCGAGGCCATGTCCACCTGCAGCAGGAAATGCACGCCGCCGCGCAGGTCCAGACCGAGATACATCGGGTTGGCATGCAGCCAGCGCAGCCACAGCGGAGTCGCCGGAAGCAGGTCGAGCGCCACCGTATAGTTGTCACCCAGCATCTGCTGAACAAGATCGCGCGCGCGCAGCTGGACGGTGGTATTGGCGAAGCGCACGACGATCCCGTGCGGACCGAGCACGGCCGATTTGTAGGCAAAATCCGCGCGGGCAAGGGTCTGTTCGACCTGCGACAGGGTCTGGGCGTCAACCTTGCCGGTGGAGTGGCTGGCTGATATCTCTACCGCCGGATCCTGACCGTAGAGATTTGGCAACGCATAGATCACCCCCAGGACCACGACCACGAGGATCAGGATATATTTCCACTGCGGGTACCGGTTCATTGCACGCTATCTTGGAAAGGGTTCCTGCCCCACCTGCGGACAGGCGACAGGCACGGATCTGCGCTGGAAATCCGTACCGGCCATGGTCAGGAGGTCTTGATGGTGCCCTTGGGCATGAGCGAAGCGATCGCCTGCCTCTGCACCTTGACGGATATGCCATCGGCGATTTCCACCGTGACCACGGTGTCGCCGAGCTCGACGATGCGCCCGAGGATTCCGCCGTTCGTGACCACTTCGTCGCCCTTGGCCAGGGCAGCGACCATCGCGCGGTGCTCCTTGGCACGCTTGCTCTGCGGCCGGATCAGCAGGAAGTAGAAAATGACGAAGATGGCGATAAGCGGAATAAAACTGATCAGACCGCCGCCCGTGGTGGCAGCCGGTGCCGCGGCGGCATAGGCATTGGGAATCAATAGGTTCATCATGGATCGATCAGGATACCGGTCAGTAGTGGATTCATCATGCGCGGTCCGTTTTCTGTCGTTTTCTGCCCACCGGGCCGCGTCCCGGTGCGCGGAAATCCCGCGCAAAACCCCCTCATCCGGCTCATTCCCGGGGCGGGCGGCGCATACAATAAAACTTCTTGGCGAATTCATCCAGTGTTTTTGCAGAAATCGCCTCCCGCAGGCCCCGCATCAGGACCTGAAAATAGTGGAGATTGTGGATAGTGTTGAGCCGCGCACCCAGGATCTCGTTGCTGAAGTGCAGATGCCGCAGATAGGCACGGCTGTAGTTGCGGCAGGTATAGCAGTCGCAGGCCGGGTCGGCCGGACCCGTATCCGAGGCATACCGGCTGTTGCGGATCTTGACCGCACCATCGTGGGTGAACAGCCAGCCATTACGGGCGTTGCGGGTAGGCAGCACGCAGTCAAACATGTCCATCCCGCGCCGCACCGCTTCCACCAGATCTTCCGGGGTGCCCACACCCATGAGATACCGGGGACGGTCCTCCGGCATGCGCGGGGCAAGCCGTCCGACGATGCGCAGCATTTCGGCCTTGGGTTCGCCGACTGAAAGCCCGCCAAGGGCATAGCCGTCGAAACCGATCTGTTTCAGACCGGTGAGCGAAATCTCGCGAAGGTGCTCGTACATTCCTCCCTGGACAATACCGAACAGCGCGCCCCCGCCGCCGGCAGCCGCCGCCCTGCTGCGCTCGGCCCAGCGCAGGCTGCGCTCCATGGAGTCGCGCGCCTGCTGCTCGCTTGCCGGATAGGGCGTACATTCGTCGAACACCATCATGATGTCCACACCCAGTGCGCGCTGCACGCTGATGGACTCCTCCGGGCCCATGAAGATGCGGGCTCCGTCCACGGGCGAACGGAACTCCACCCCGCGCTCGCTGATCTTGCGGAGCCGGCCGAGACTCCAGACCTGAAAACCGCCGGAATCAGTGAGGATCGGCCGGTTCCAGTGCATGAAACGGTGCAGGCTGCCGTGGCTGCGCACGACTTCCACACCGGGGCGCAGCATCAGGTGGAAGGTATTGGCAAGAACGATTTCCGTGCCCATGCCCTCCAGCTCTTCCGGAGTCATGGCCTTGACCGTTCCGTAGGTGCCAACCGGCATGAACGCAGGCGTGTCGACCACTCCGCGGGGAAAGGTCAGCCGCCCGCAGCGCGCGTTACCATCAGCAGCCAGCAGTTCGAATTTCACGTTCGGTCTTCAGGAATCCGGCAGATGGCCGGGGGCGGCCATGACACAAGGATGCCGTTATACCGGCAAGGACCGCTGCCGACAACCGTCACGGACCTCTGCGCCGCTCCCGGGCCCAGGACCGGCCGCAAGCAGGCGGCCCGTCATGGAGCGGCGGCGATAAACATGGCGTCGCCGTAACTGAAAAAGCGGTACCCCAGTGCAACGGCGTGCCGGTATGCTGCAAGAACGGGACCGGTACCGGCAAATGCACAAACCAGCATGAGCAGGGTTGATCCGGGCAGGTGAAAGTTCGTGATCAGTGCATCGACCGCACGGAAGCGGTGCCCGGGATAGATGAAAATGTCAGTCTCCCCGCTCACCGGCGCAATCGCTTGAGTCTCCCCGGACCGCGCCGCGGTCTCGAGTGCGCGCACCACGGTCGTGCCTACCGCGACCACCCGCCGTCCCGAGGAGCGGGCAGCGCTGAGACAGCGAGCCGCCTCATCGCCGATCTCGAAATATTCCCGGTGCATGGAGTGCGCCCGCGGATCCGCAACGCGCACGGGTTCGAACGTGCCGGCCCCGACATGCAGCGTGATGGCAGTCATTTCCACGCCCAGGGCCGCCAGCCGCCCGAGCATCGCGGCATCGAAATGCAGCCCGGCAGTCGGTGCCGCAACCGCGCCCGCGCGCTTTGCGTACACGGTCTGATACCGCTCGCGGTCGCCGGGCCGGTCCGCACGCCTGATGTACGGGGGCAGGGGAACGTGTCCGATTCGTTCCAGCACTTCCGTCACAGTGCCTCCGGCTTCGATCTCGAACTCGCAGAATCCTTCCTGCCGCCGCACCGTACGGACAGTCACTGCACCGTCGAAGTGCAGCCGCTGCCCATCGCGCAGCGGCTTGCTCGATCGCCATTGCGCCAGGAACCGGCTCCCTCCGAGATCGCGCTCGACCAGCAGCTCGACGCGCCCGCCGGTCTCCTTGAAGCCGTGCAGACGTGCCGCGATGACCCGGGTGTCGTTGACCACCAGCAGGTCTCCGGAGCGAAGCATCTGCGGCAGGTCGGCAAACTGCCGGTCGCGGACCGCTCCGCTGTCACGGTCAAGAACGAGCAGACGGCTGGCGCCGCGCTGCGCCGGCGGCTCCTGCGCGATCAGCGTCTCCGGCAGATCAAACTGGAAATCGGACTTCTGCATCGACCTGTACACCGTATCTGTATCCGCATCCGGTACCCTGCAACCGCCGGCCGGCCTATGATCACCCGGCCGGAATGGATATACTTCAAAACTGAGCGGGCCGGGGTGGCGGAACTGGTAGACGCGCCGGACTCAAAATCCGGTGGTGGTAACACCGTGTCGGTTCAAGTCCGACCCTCGGTACCAAGACAATCTTCAGGACATTCCGTACGGGCCACGCCATGCATCAGACGCCCAGCAAACTTCCCGACACCACTTCGGCCAGGTCCAGTCTGGCGCCGGCACCTCCGGCCCGATGAACCGCCCCACGCATCCTCCGGGGGAAGACACCGTGCCCGGAACCCGCTTCACCATCGAGGTCCAGCCATCGATTCCCGCCCGTCTGGCACGGCTGCCCGAACTTGCGAACGACCTGCTCTTCAGCTGGGACCGGGGTGTACGCGGGCTATTCTACCGCCTGGACGCCGGATTGTGGGACCGTACCGGCCACAAACCCAAGGTGTTCCTGCGTCAGGTCTCGCAGGGCCGGCTGGATGAGGCGGCCGAGGACCGCGTGTTCATCGAGGAATACAACCGGGTACTCTCTGCCTACGACACCTACAGCCAGCGGGGCGTGGCGCCGGGCATCGAGCACTATCTCGACCCGGCGCGGGACCTGGTGGCCTACTTCTGTGCGGAGTTCGGCTTCCACGAGAGCTTCAACATCTATTCCGGCGGCCTCGGCATTCTCGCAGGCGACTACTGCAAGGCGGCGAGCGACCTGGGAATTCCTTTCGTGGCCGTCGGCCTGCTCTACCGCCAGGGCTACTTCACCCAGACCATCGACGCCCACGGCAACCAGGTGGTGCACTACGTACCCACCAGCTTCGATGATCTGCCGATCGTGCCCGCGCGCGGGCCGGATGGCGCCGAAATCCACGTGCATGTCGATCTGCCCGGACGGCGCGTGCTGCTCAAGGTCTGGAAAGCGAAAGCCGGCCACATCAGCCTCTGTCTGCTCGACAGCGACCTGCCGCAGAATGCCGAGGCCGACCGCTCCATCACCTACCAGCTCTATGGCGGCGACGTACACACGCGGATGCAGCAGGAGATTGCCCTCGGCATCGGCGGCGTGCGGGCACTGTTGGCACTCGGGCTCTCGCCAACCGTCTGGCACATCAACGAGGGACATGCGGCGTTCCAGATCCTGGAACGCTGCCGCGTGCTTGCCAGCCAGGGACTTGATTTCGACAGCACGCTCGAACTGGTCGCAGCCGGCACCGTTTTCACGACGCACACCCCGGTTCCGGCCGGCCATGACATATTCACGCACGACCTGATGAAGGACTATTTCACGGACTTCGCGAAGCAGCTCGGAATCAGCTTCGGGCATTTTCTCGATCTCGGCGGCAGCCCGGGCAACCCGGACGGATTTAACCAGACGGCGCTCGCGCTGCGCGGGTCCCGCTACCACAACGGCGTCAGCCGCATCCATGGCGAGGTGGCGTCGCGCATGGAGGGCTACATCTGGCCGCAGATTCCGCCATCGGAGAACCCGGTCGGCTACGTGACCAACGGTGTCCACGTGCCGACTTTCCTGGCGCGTGAATGGATCAACCTGTTCGACATGCGTTTCGGCAGCGGCTGGCGCAACGAGCTGCTCAACGAAGACTACTGGCAATGCATCGACACCATACCGGATCACAGTTACTGGAGCGTGCTGCAGTCGCTGCGCGCCGAACTGCTGATGGAGACAAAGCGCCGTACCACGGCACAGCTGCGGCGCAACGGATCCAGCCAGGCGCTGATCGAGCGCCTGACGCAGCGACTGTCCCCGCACCAGACCGACATGCTGGTGGTGGGATTTGCGCGCCGGTTCGCAACCTACAAGCGCGCCACACTCTTGTTTTCCGATCCGCAACGCCTGGCGCGCATCCTGAATGACCCGGCCCATCCGGTACTGCTGATCTTCGCCGGGAAGGCGCATCCAAGCGACAGACCGAGCCAGCAGTTCATCCGGATCATTCACGAGTTTTCGCGCCAGCCGGAATTCGAGGGCAAGATCATCCTTCTTGAAAACTACGATCTCGCGCTTGCCCGCAAGCTCGTCACCGGAGTGGATGTATGGGTCAACACTCCGGAATATCCGCTTGAGGCCAGCGGGACCTCGGGACAGAAGGCGGGCATCAACGGCGTGATCAACCTGAGCGTGCTCGACGGCTGGTGGGGCGAGGGCTACAACGGTTCGAACGGATGGGCGATCACGCCACATGGGCCGGAATTCGAACCGGGCTACCGGGACCGCGTGGAAGGGCAGGAGTTGCTGGACATACTGGAAAAACAGGTCATACCGCTTTACTACAGCCGCAATGGCAACGGCTATCCGGAAGGCTGGGTCCGCAAATCGAAGGCATCCATGAAGTCGCTGCTCCCCCGGTTCAACGCCGAGCGCATGGTGATGGACTATATGCGCAAGTACTACGGACGGGCGCGCAAACAGGCGCTGGTGCTGGCCGCGAACGGATTCAGCCGCGCCCGCGACGTATCCGCGTGGAAGCGGCGCGTGCGGGAGACCTGGCCGAAGGTGCGGATGCGGCGCCTCGATACCGCGCCCTCGGAAATCCGGTCGGGCAGTTCGATCAGCATCCGCATCGCGGCCGAACTGCACGGGCTGCAGCCCGACGACGTGTTGCTCGAGTGCCTGGTGGGCACGGAGTCCGAGGAAGGCAGGTTCGTCACCCGCCATGGCTACATCTTCACCCCCGAAGAGCCCCAGACCCAGGGCGAGACGCTGTTCGTCCTCAACCTGCGCCCGACACTGCCAGGCCTGCAACACTACAAAATCCGCATGTTTCCGTTCCATCCGGCACTGGCGCACCGGTTTGAAACCGGCTGCATGCTCTGGCTTTAGGGGCGCTGGAGCCCGCCGGCGAGCCGGCCGTACAGACGCACGAGGTGCCGCAGCCGGCTGGCTGTCCTGTCGTCGAACTGGTCCCAGGAGAACCGCCACTGCCAGTTTCCGGTAGTGGTTCCCGGGGTGTTCATGCGGCCGCTGGCACCGAGGCCAAGCACATCCTGCATGGGCAGCATGGCAAGAGCCGAGACCGAAGCGAGTGCCGCACGTATCAGGGCCCAGGGCATGGGATCGCCTGGCATGCCGAGGTAGTCCATGACATAGGTCCGGGCATCCGCGGGCAGTACATCGTACCAACCCAGCGTCGTGTCATTGTCGTGGGTACCGGTATACACCACGGAATTGGCGTCGTGCCGGTGAGGCAGGTGACTGTTGTCAGGACTGCCGTCGAAGGCAAACTGCAGCACGTTCATCCCCGGCAGCGAGAGCTTCCGGCGCAGCGCGCGCACCTCGTCGGTGATTGCCCCGAGATCCTCGACCACGAGCGGCAGAGCGCCGAACTCATCGTTCAGGGCGCGGAACAGGGCTTCGCCCGGCGCCGCCACCCAGTGCCCGTTGACCGCTGTCGTTTCCTGCGCCGGGATTTCCCAATACGACTCGAATCCGCGGAAGTGGTCAATACGCAGCAGGTCGAACATCCGGAGCTGGGTACGCATGCGTTCGATCCACCAGCGGAAACCGTCAGCCTGCATGACCTCCCAGCGGAACAGCGGATTGCCCCAGCGCTGTCCGGTCGCGGAAAAAAAGTCCGGCGGCACACCAGCCACGGTAAGCGGCTGGCCATCCTCACCGAGAGAGAAGCAGCGCCGGCACGTCCATACATCGGCGCTGTCATGCGCGACAAAAATCGGCACATCGCCGAACAGCAGGATGCCCTGACGCGCGGCGTGCTGACGCAGATCCTGCCACTGCCGGAAGAACACGAACTGCTCGAAATGCACCCGCGCGAGCCTTGTGCCGAGCCGCTCGCGTGCCTGAGCCAGTGCTTCGGCGTCGCGGTCGCGCAACGGCTGCGGCCATTGCCACCAGGGCGCTCCGTCGTGCTCCTGGCGCAGCGCCTGGTAGAGCGCGTAATCTTCCAGCCAGAATGCCTGCTCCCGCCTGAAATCCTCCAGCGCCTGCCATCCCGACTCGCCCGCCGCCCGTATGAACCCCGCCTGCGCCAACCCGAGCCAGTCGTGCTCCGCACTGGACAGGCCCGAACCGAGCCAGCCCCACTCCTCCAGACGCCGGCGGCTGATGAGACGCGGATTACCGGCGTGCGCGGACAGACACTGGTAGGGCGAGCGGTCGGAGTGGGTGGGACCGAGTGGCAGCATCTGCCATACCGTCATGCCGCAGCCAGCAAGGACATCCACGAACCGGTGCGCGGACTCCCCCAGGTCCCCGCTTTCTCCCTCCCCGGGCAGGGAGGTCGGGTGAAGAAGCAGTCCGGCACGCCGTCGGGCGGACAGTGGATGCGGCAGCGGGTTTTCAGCAGACGGATTCATCAGCAACCTGGGTTCCCCGGCCGGACCGGCATGATTCGGACGCTCCACAGGATCCGGCACACGGCGGCCCGGCTATCCCGGCGTACCCGGGCGCATCACACCACCATGCTTCGGTGCACCGCCGCCGCGGGTAAACGGCTGCGACAGATACTGGGGTGGCTCCTCGCCGAGCAGCTGGTACAGATTGGCCAGATGCATCCTGAACATGCCGTCGAAGTCTGCAACGGTCTCGGCGGGATTGTCATCGCCGAACCACCAGAACCAGTCGGACCCCT
Organism: Pseudomonadota bacterium; assembly: GCA_021778035.1. GTDB lineage: Bacteria > Pseudomonadota > Gammaproteobacteria > Acidiferrobacterales > UBA6901 > JAJYCY01. Next base: position 4,660 of record JAJYCY010000050.1, on the reverse strand, counting down.
CGCACACCGCCAGCTGCCGTACCGCGGCATCGAATGCCGCGCCGTGCAGCCGGCCCGATGCGACCACTCTGTCGAACGCGCGCTTGCCGTCACCCAGCATGTCCCATCCGCGGTTCTTGTCGGCATGCCCGATCCAGGTCGAGAACGTCCCGTACACCCAGCTTCCGGCCACCAGGACCGGCAGATCGCGGGCAGCGATGCCTTCGTCAAGGCATCCCGAAAACGTGGTCAGCCGGAATTGCGGGTGGGCTGAAAGCCGCTCGTAGAGCGCACTGAGAAAATAGTATCCGTTCTCCGGATAGTGTTCCCAGGCGTTCTCTCCGTCCATGATGATCGAGGCGACGGCGCCCGGCTCGGAACCGCAGGCCGCTGCGATGTTTTCCAGGTGGTGCACCAGATTGGCAACCGCGTCATCGGCCGCCCAGTCGGAATAGGTGAACCCGATGAGGTCCGAAAGGCCGTCATCACGGAAAAAACAGCGGATCGACGCCGCCGGCACCTGGTAGCTGCGATGCAGGCAGGACAATGTCGCTTCGCCGGACGCACCATCGGCGGAGCGGGACAGGCTGTTGCGCAGCACCCCCTCCCCGCTTGCTGTCCAGCGGAAACCGGCTTCCGCGAACAGCTCCAGAGCTGCCGTGCTGACGCCACCCTCCGCCGGCCAGCAGCCGGCAGGACGGAACCCGAAGTGCCGTTCGAACGCCGAAACCGCCTGCTCGATGTGCCAGCGCGCGCGCCCGGCACCATCCGGGTAGCGATCGAGCAGCGGCAGCTGCGCCTGGGGCAGGGCATCGCGTGCCGCACCGAAGTCGAGCAGCAGCGGAATGATCGGATGCGCATAGGGCGTGACGGACAGCTCGACGCGCCCCGATTCGGCAAGGCGCCGGTAGCGGCCGGCAAGCCCGGCCAGCAGTCCGCTGATGATCTCGAGCAGCGTGCGCCGCTCATGCAGCGTGAATCCTTCCGCCTTTGCCATGAGACGCTGGACGCGCGCATCCTTGCGGCGCACGTCCTCGGCCAGCCAGCCGAGGTGATACCACGTCACGATATCGGCCAGAAACCCGTCGCTCACGTATCTCACCGCGTCAGGGTGGGCGACCAGCCAGTCACCCATCTCCGCCAGCCGGCGGAACGCGGGGAAGCGGTCTATGATGCGCTGGCGATTGGCGCGCAGTGAGGCGCGGATCAGATGCAGACGCGCGTCGCCATCGGCCGGAAGCGCTGCAGCACCGAGCGCGGCAAGCAGAGGATCGCGTATCGACAGGCCATTGTTCAGAAAACCGTCGGCCTGGCGGGCGTAATCAGCGATCTGCTCGAGAACGAGCGGCGCGAAATTGACAACCGCACGCGCACCCGGTATCGCCTCGAGGTGGGCTGCCATGTCGACGTAGTCCTTGATCGCATGCAGATAGGTCCAGGGCAGCCGGTATTCGCCGCTGATCAGGTCGCGATACTGTGGCTGATGCATGTGCCAGCACAGCACCACGCGCAGGCGCGCCTCACCGGACATGGTGTGGCCGCTGGTCGAGCATCTCGGGGGTCACCAGCGTTATTCCTCCGGGGGTGACGTAGAAATGGCTCTTGTCCTGCGCGGCATCCTCTCCGATCACGGTACCGGGCTTGATGACGCATCCCCGGTCCACAACAACACGACGCAGGCGGCAGCCCTCGCCGACCTCCACGTCCGGCAGCACCACTGAATCCTGGATCACCGCACCGGTCTCGACGTGCACGTTCGAGAACAGAAGCGAATGCCGGACGGTGGCGCCGGAGATGATGCATCCGCCTGACACCATGGAATCAACCGCCATGCCGCGGCGGTCGTCGAAGTCGAACACGAACTTCGCCGGCGGAAGCTGCTCCTGATAGGTCCAGATCGGCCACTCCTCGTCGTAGAGATTGAGCTCCGGCGTAAGCCCGATCAGCTCCATGTTGGCCTGCCAGAACGCGTCCACGGTGCCGACATCGCGCCAATACGCCTGGCGGCCGTTCTGCACGTCGCGGAACGGATAGGCGACGACACGATAGCGTCCGATTGCCGGCGGAATGATGTCTTTCGCGAAATCATGGCTCGATTTCCTGTTGTCGGCATCGCGTATGAGCTGCTCATACAGGAAATCGGTATTGAAAACGTAGATGCCCATCGATACCAGTGCGGCATCGCTGCGCCCCGCGATGGGCTTGGGATCAGACGGCTTCTCGACAAAACCGGTCACGCGGTTGTCCTTGTCGACTTCCATCACGCCGAAGGCGCTTGCCCGCTCAAGCGGCACCTCGATGCAGCCGACCGTCATGTCGGCATTGTGCTCGAGATGCCACGCCACCATGGGACCGTAGTCCATCTTGTAAATATGGTCCCCGGCCAGAATCAGCACATAGCTCGGATTGTGGTTGCGGATGATGTCGAGATTCTGGTAGATGGCATTGGCAGTACCGAGATACCAGAACGCCTCGACACGCTGCTGAGCCGGAAGCAGCTCGACGAACTCGCCGAATTCGCCGCGCAGGAACCCCCATCCCTTCTGCACGTGCTGGATCAGGGAATGAGCCTTGTACTGGGTTAGCACACCGATGCGGCGGATACCGGAATTGATGCAGTTCGACAGCGGGAAATCGATGATCCGGAACTTGCCGCCGAACGGCACCGCCGGCTTGGCGCGCCATTCGGTGAGATTCATGAGGCGGCTGCCGCGACCACCCGCCAGGATCAGTGCCAGCGTGTCACGTGTGAGCCGGCTGACGAACCGCGCGCCTTTCTCTTTGGTCATCCGCCGAATTCCCTGTGCCAGTGCCCGGGTAGTCACCCACCCGCGCTGAAGCTTCCTTTTTTTCCCGGGAGCAGCGCGCACGCTGCCCCAGACCGTTTGCCCCGCGCAAAGCAAGGACAGGCGTTATTGAATCACAAAATGCGGCCGCCTGCGCCCCCAACAGCCGCAATCCGGCAGCAGCGTGGATTACGACAGGGCGCGTCGGTTACACTGCATCCGGTTTTTACGGGGCAATACACACAAACCACCGATGCTCAGGATCCTGTTCGTCGCCAGCGAGGCGCATCCGCTGATCAAGACTGGCGGTCTCGGCGATGTTGCCGGCGCCCTGCCCGCGGCCCTCCAGACCGGAGGGCACGACGTGCGGCTGCTGTTGCCGGGATACCGCGGTGCCCTGGAACGGGCCGGAAGGCTCGAGGAAGTAACCCGCCTCACCCTGCCGCCGGCCGCAACGGTGGCACGCCTCATGGAGGGCAGACTCCCGGGATCGCAGGTCCCGGTCTGGCTCGCGGACTGCCCCGCCGCCTACGACCGCGACGGAGGACCCTACCTCGATCCACTCGGCCATCCCTGGGAAGACAATGCCGTGCGATTCGCGTTGCTTGCACGCGTGGCAGCCGCCATCGCGCTGGGCCAGGCCGGCATCGCCTGGCGCCCGGATGTAGTGCATGCAAACGACTGGCAGACCGCACTCACGCCGGTTTTCATGAAGGACGCCGCGCAGCGCCCAGCAAGCGTTTTCACGGTCCACAATCTGGCCTACCAGGGACTGTTCGACCGCACACTGCTCGGGAGACTCGGACTGCCGGAATCCCTGTGGAGCCCGGAATCACTCGAGTTCCATGGACAGCTGTCCTTCATCAAGGGCGGTCTGGTCTACAGTGACATGCTGAGCACGGTAAGTCCGACTTACGCGCGCGAGATCCGGACCCCCGACTTCGGGTGCGGGCTCGACGGCCTGCTCAGGCATCGCGCCGACCGCCTTGCGGGCATCCTCAACGGAATCGATGATTCCGAATGGGATCCGGCACGCGACCCGCGGATCGCACATCACTACGATTGCGGCCACATCCCGGGAAAATACGCCAACAAGCGCGCGCTGCAGGCCGAAAACAGCCTGGAAGAAAACCCGCGCGCACCGCTGCTCGGCATGGTAAGCCGCCTGGTACGGCAGAAAGGCATCGACCTCGTGCTGGAGGCCATACCGCACCTCATGCAGGAACGCGCCCAGCTCGTGTTCCTCGGCAGCGGCGAGCGCAGCTACGAAGATGCCCTCCGCTCCGCGCAGCGCCGCTATCCTGGCCGCATCGCGGTGCGCATCGGTTTCGACGAGGGGGCTGCGCACCGCATCGAAAGCGGCGCCGACATGTTTCTCATGCCGTCACGGTTTGAACCCTGCGGTTTGAACCAGCTCTACAGCCTGCGCTATGGCACCGTGCCCATCGTGCGGCGCGTCGGCGGACTTGCCGACACCGTCGTCGATGCCACAGCCGCGAGCCTGCAGGCCGGCACGGCAACGGGGATCGCATTTGATGGTGACAGCGTCGAGGCGCTTGTTGCAGCGTTGACGCGGGCTCTGGCGCTGTATGCCGATGCTCCTGCCTGGCACAGACTGATGGTCAGCGGCATGCAGCGGGATTTCAGCTGGCGTGAAAGCGCCCGGCGCTATGCCGACCTCTATCGTGAGGTGCTGCAGCGGCGCGAGTGAGCAATGCGGTGCATCATGGATCGGCACTGGCATCACGGTAATGGGCATCCACCCAGCAGCGGGGGAGCTGCTCGCCGGACAGGAACACGAGATCGGGCTTGCGGAACATCGTCGGCTCCTGCATTTCCTCCCCGGCGTGGTAGCGTCCGGCCACGCGGCCCGCAAAAGGATCGAACAGCGCGTC
>JAJYCY010000049.1:10314-15117 GCA_021778035.1 Pseudomonadota bacterium | reverse complement strand
CACCGGTCAGCGCCGCAGGGCGGCGAGGCGTGCTTCGAGCAGGACGTCCATCGATTCCAGGGATTGGCCGCTGATCAGCCCCGCCTGGACGTGGTAGAGATGCATGATGCAGGGAACGGGGTCATTCAGGCCGCGTCCGGCGGCGGCGAACTCAGCCCACTCGACGAGTGGCAATTCGTGCGCCCCAAGCAGACACAGCCAGGAACTGCCCCCGAGAAACATGTCGATTCCGCGGGGCAGTTCGAGATGCAGGGGATTGGACAGCCGCCGCAGCGCGAGGCGCACGCGGTTGTAACGGACTGCATCCAGCGTGACCGGCAGGCTGCGCAGGGGCGGAATGTCGCGCAGGCTTCCGGCCATGTCACTGCGACCCGCTGCTGCGCTCCTGCTCGTCGGGCACACCCTCCCGGAACACCCGGCTCGCCGTGATGTCATCGGGCTCGAGAACCATCAGGTCACGCTTCGTCAGGGGACCGCCGGCACGGGCAAACAGCCGGTTCGCCTGGCGCAGCCGTGCCCGGTCGAGCGCGTTACGCACCGAACGCGCGTTGGCAAAATGCGGCATTTTCATGCGCCTGCGGATATAGTCGGCAAACGCGGTGCTGGCCTCAGGGCTGAAGCGGTACTGCACCTGTCCGAGCATGAGCGAGGCGATATTCATGAGCTCGTCGGCACCGTAGTCGGGGAAATCCAGGTGGTGCGCAATGCGTGAGCGCATGCCGGGGTTGCTCAGGAAGAAGCGGTCCATCTTGTCCCGGTAGCCGGCGAGGATCACCACCAGATCGTCACGGTTGTTTTCCATGACCTGCAGCAGGATCTCGATTGACTCCTGACCGTAGTCGCGTTCGTTTTCCGGCCGGTAGAGATAATAGGCTTCGTCGATGAACAGCACCCCGCCCATGGCCCGTTTGAGGACCTCCTTGGTCTTGGGTGCAGTATGACCGATGTACTGGCCGACCAGGTCATCACGGGTCACCGCGACCAGATGACCCTGGCGCACATAGCCGAGCCGGTGCAGGATCTCCGCCATGCGCAGCGCCACCGTCGTCTTGCCGGTTCCCGGATTGCCGGTAAACGACATGTGCAGCGTCGGCGTGTCGGTGGTCAGCCCGAGCTGGCGGCGCAGGCGGTCTACCAGCAGCAGCGCGGCGATCTCGCGGATCCGCGTCTTGACCGGCTTCAGCCCGACCAGCTCGCGATCGAGCTTGTCGAGCACCTCCTGCACCTGCGAATCCCGGAATGCCGCTGCCAGATCCACCGGGGTGTCGTCCGGCAGCGACAGCACGGACTGTTCGCCGGACTGCGGCTGCATGCTCTTTTCGCTTGCCTCTGCCATGACCTGCCTTCTCCTGTCTGCGCCCGGCAACGTGCCGGTGCGTGATGCACCGTCCGCACCGGGCGGATCCCGCGGCAAACCGCAGGCAACCGCCCGGCGCGAACGGCCCTGCCGGCGACGCTGCCGTCAGCGGTACCGCTCGCCTTCCGGAAGATCCGTGGCGTACGACTGTATCGTGTATCGGATATGCCGTCCTTCGACCTCCTGACGGACCAGGCGGAACCCCGGCTCCTTCTTCGGCCGGTTCACGATGAACGACAGCTTCACGCTCTCCGTGCCACGCGTGCTGTCAAAGGCGGTGACCCGGATGTAATGGGATGGATACGCCTTGCGGCACTGGTTGACCTCGTACAGAATCGCCGCCGCGTCCCGGGTGTCGAACATGGGAATCCCCCACATCTCCCAGTAGGTGTTACGCGGATGCGGATCATCGGTGAACTCGACGTTGAGCGCCCAGCCGTTCTTCAGGCAGTACTGGATCTGCTTGCTGATCTGCTCGTCAGTCAGGTCCGGCAGGAACGAAAACGTTCCCTGCGTGATGCGACTTCCCTGATTTGTCATCATGGCAGTAGTTTCCTCGCTTTCAATTAGAGGTGGTCGCCGTGGGCACGAAATCGGCGGTGTCGGTGGATTCGTAGTTGAAGGAGATGTCCTTCCAGGTGTCGAGCGCGGCGCGCAGTGGCGTACACCACTTGGCCGCCTGCTCGAGGATCTGCGGACCTTCCTTGAGGTAGTCGCGTCCCTCGTTGCGGGCCTGGATCATCGCCTCAAGCGCCACGCGATTGGCGGTAGCGCCCGCCTGGATGCCCATGGGGTGTCCGATGGTGCCGCCGCCGAACTGCAGCACCACATCCTCGCCGAGATAGTGGATGAGCTGGTGCATCTGCCCGGCGTGAATGCCACCGGAGGCGACCGGCATCACCTTGTTGAGCGATGCCCAGTCCTGGTCAAAGAACAAGCCATTCTCGAGACTCATTGCGGTATGCGTCTCGCGCAGTGTGTCGTAGAAACCCTTGATCATGAGCGGGTCGCCTTCGAGCTTGCCGACGACAGTGCCGGCGTGGATATGGTCGACGCCGGCCATACGCATCCACTTGCAGATCACCCGGAAATTCATGCCATGGTTCTTCTGCCGCGAATAGGTGGAGTTTCCGGCGCGGTGCAGGTGCAGGATCATGTCGTTCTTGCGCGCCCACTTGGCCATGGACTGGATAGCGGTGTATCCGATCACCAGATCGATCATCACGATCGCCGAGCCGAGGTTCTTGGCGAACTCGGCACGCTCGATCATCTCATCCATGGTACCGGCGGTGACGTTAAGGTAGTGCCCCTTCACCTCGCCGGTGGCTGCGGATGCGCGGTTAACTCCCTCCATGCAGTAGAGGAAGCGGTCCCGCCAGTGCATGAACGGCTGCGAGTTGATGTTCTCGTCGTCTTTCACGAAGTCGAGACCACCCCTCAGCGCCTCATACACCACACGTCCGTAGTTGCGTCCGGACAGCCCGAGCTTGGGCTTGGTGGTGGCACCGAGCAGCGGACGGCCAAACTTGTCGAGGCGCTCGCGCTCCACGACCACGCCCGTGGCGGGCCCCTGAAAGGTCTTCAGGTACGCCACCGGCAGACGCATGTCCTCGAGGCGCAGTGCCTTGACGGCCTTGAATCCGAAGACGTTGCCGATGATCGACGCCGTGAGGTTGGCGATCGAACCGGGCTCGAACAGGTCGAGGTCATAGGCGATGTAGGCGAAGTACTGCTGCTCGGTCTGGGTGCCGGGACCGGTGTTAGGCACCGGATCGACCCGGTAGGCCTTGGCGCGGTACAGTTCGCAGGCAGTCAGGCGGTCGGTCCACACCACCGTCCAGGTGGCGGTCGAGGATTCGCCGGCGACCGCTGCTGCCGCCTCCTCTGCGTCGACACCGCTCTGCGGCGTGATGCGGAACAGCGCGATCACATCGGTATCCTTCGGTTTGTAGTCCGGCTCCCAGTAACCCATCTTTTTGTATGGAATTACACCGGCTTTGTAGCGGTCCTTGGCATTGGTAACCGTTTCCTGCTTGCCCATAATATTGCCCTCCATTCACTGTCTCGTTGGATGAATGCGCCACATCCCGTGTCCGCCGATACCTGCTGCTACGGACGTCGGAGATGGCTGCCATCGTGGGCACATTAATATATAAACAACAGTCAATTTTTTTTATTTTCATGATAGATTATCGTCTATGAGACACATGACCTTCCGGCAGCTCGAGGTCTTCGAAGCGATTGCGCGCCACGGCAGTTTCACGCGCGCTGCCGAGGAGTTGTTCGTCACGCAGCCGACCGCCTCCATGCAGATCAGGCGCCTGAGCGAATCCGTCGGACTGCCGCTGTTCGAGCAGATCGGGAAACGGATCCATCTTACCGATGCCGGGCGCGAGCTCTACACCGCCTGTCGCGAGGTATTCGACAGGATCGATCGGTTCGAGATGCAGGTGGCCGACATGAAGGGCCTGAAGAAGGGGCGGCTGCGGCTGGCGGTGGTCACGACCGCGAAGTACTTTGCCCCGAGCCTGCTCGGACAGTTCTACCACCTCTATCCGGGCATAGAGGTAGCGCTCAAGGTAACGAACCGCGAACACATTCTCGAGCGCCTGGCGGACAACATGGATGATCTGTGCATCCTCGGTCAGCCACCCGAGGAAATCGATGCCGAGTATCAGCCGTTCCTCGAAAACCCGCTGGTGCTGCTGGCACCGGCCGATCACCCCCTCGTCGGACGCAGGAGGATTCCGCTGGCACGCATTGCCGAGGAGCCGTTTCTCATGCGCGAAGCCGGTTCAGGCACGCGCATGGCGGTCGAGCGGCTGTTCGAAGCGCACCGGCTCAAGATCAAGGTACGCATGGAGCTCGGCAGCAATGAGGCAATCAAACAGGCAATCATAGGAGGACTGGGAATCTCGGTGCTGTCCCAGCACGCGATCGGCCCCGCCGGCAGCGGCGCCCCGTTCGCCATCCTTGACGCGCAGGGCTTCCCGATCGAACGCCACTGGTACGCCGCCTATTCCCGCGGCAAGCAGCTATCGGTGATCGCACGCGCATTCCTCGACTTCCTGCTCGAGGCCAAGAAACATCTGGCGGCGCTGCCCGGGACCGCCGGAAGCGAAATCCGCAGCCGTACGCGCCGCGGCAGGCGCTGACCACCCGAGGCGCTAGGTCTCGTCCGGCCGCGCCCCGTCCCGGAACTCCGCCAGACGCACGCCGGCTTCGCGGTAGGCACTCTGAATCTCGGTTCCGGGCGCCCTGTTGAACAGCGCCATGAACAGGTTCTGGCACCGTTCGTAGGCCGCGTACGCCTCGATCATCTGTCCGAGGCGGCAGTAGGAACGGATCAGGCCGGCATGCATCTCCTCGGCAAGCGGATCGATCTCGATCCCGCGCCGGCACCAGTCGACCGCCGCGGCCCAGTCCCCGTGCTGCTGCAGCAGTTC
>JAJYCY010000049.1:0-10214 GCA_021778035.1 Pseudomonadota bacterium | reverse complement strand
CCATCATCTCCCGCTGCCAGCATTCCCAGGGATTGATGTACTGATGGCGGGCGCCGAACGCAAAGGCCTCGGCGACCCTGCGGCAGGCCTCGGACTGGTCGCCCCGCGCCTCGGCATGCCAGGCGCGGGCGATGAGCGCCATGTAACTGAGCAGGCTGCTGCGCATGGCTTCGGCAATCCGCTGTGCGGCCCGGATATGCCGCGCTGCGCCGGCGTAGTCAGCACGCGTGATCCGCAGCAGGCCATCCGAGAGATGGCACAGGCCGCGCGGAAACACCGCGCCTGAACGGTTGGCAAACGCGAGCGCAGTGCCGATGTGACTGTCGGCGCGCTGCAGGTCGCCCTGCAGCCGGTGAAAACATGTCGCCTGATAGTGATAGTGGCTCGCATCGAGCTGCCGGTGGACGCTGACACGCGAGCCGACCTCGGCCACGATCGGTCCGGCCTGCGACAGGTCCTGCAGACCGAGATAGGCGTAGAGAGCCTGCGCACGCACCCGGCCGTCAAAGATGTGGATGCCGGCGGAAGTGCCCAGTTCGAGCGCGTCGCTGACCACCGCGAGGCAGCGCCTGAATTCCCCGACGTGCCAGAGATAGGCCGCTTCGAGCAGCAGGAAGACGATGCGCTCGGTATCAGCCACTCCGCGCAGGCGCGAGGCTCTGGAGAGCGTGTCGATCAGCAGCCCGGCATTGCCCAGATCCCCGGTCCACAGGTAATAGGTGAGCAACGGACTGGAGATGCGGATCTGTTCTTCCGGGAGGCCTGCGTTGTACACGATCGTCGCCAGCCGTGCCGCCCACGACGCAATTGACGCGTCCTGCGGGCGGCGGAACACCAGCAGCGCGACCAGTCCGCTGACCACCTGGCGCTCAATCTCGTCCGACGGAAACTGCGGATGGCGGCGCCACAGGCCGTCGAACGCATCCAGCCAGCGGTCGGCGGACACGAACTCGTCCCACAAGAGCAGGTAGCAGTGGGCAATTCCGGCCCACGCGAGATACTGGCCATGCACGTCATCCCGGTTCCGGAACAGCTCGAATGCCAGGGCAAAATGGCTGCGCGCCGGATCGAACGGCTGCTGCGCGGCGCCGAGCCAGTAGATGAGCCACGGCCGCCGGGCACGCTGCGCGGGCGGCACTGCCGTGATCCACGACACCAGGGTCTGCGCCCGTCCCTGCGCCATCAGCTGGGAGGCGCACCGCTCGCACAGGCCGGCCAGCGCCTCGGCATCCTTGCCGTTGATGAGCAGCATGGCTGCAGACTCAATCTCGCCGGCCTCTTCCAGAACTTCCGCCCCCCGGCGCAGCCCGGCAACTCCCTGATGCTGTGGCTCGCGGGCGGCCTGGGCAAGCAGGAAGGTACGAAATAGCCGGTGGTACTGGTAAACCTCGCCACTGCGGTGCGCGACGGTGAAGTAGTTTCGCCGCGCAAGATCGGCCAGCACTGCGGGCGCCTGCTCGTTTCCGCTCAGGGCCTGTGCGGCGGCGGCCGTGATCCTCGGCAGCACCGCCGTGGCAAGCAGGATCTGCCGCACAGCCGGGTCCATCTGCGCAAAGATCTCGCTTGCCAAATAGTCAAACAGCGTCTGCCAGCCGCCGGCAGTGCGTGACGCTCCGGAAACTGCGCGGCGGCTGTCATCCTCCATGAGCAGAGTGAGGCCGGCGGCCCACCCCTGAGTCTCGGCATGCGCCCGGTCCACCGCGGCCCGCGACAGGCGGATGCCCCGCAGTCTCGCCAGGCGCTGCGCCTCGGCGCGCGACAGGGACAGATCCTTGGCATCGAGGACCGAGACCCGCCACCGCATCCGCAGCCGCGCAAGCGAGGGAGGTGGCAGGTCGCGGCTGCAGACAATCACGGAGACACTGGCGGCCAGGATTTCCATGCCTTCCAGCAACAGATCCTGGCCGGCGCTGCCGGGCGGCAAGTCATGAAAGTTGTCGAGCACCCACACCGGGGGCAGACCGGAGAGCAGCGAAAGCGCTTCGAAGAAACGGCGCGAGAATACCGCCACGCCAGGCAGATATTCCTTCGTCAGCGCCGGAAGACGGCGGCGCAGACGCGGATTGGCCGCGTGCACCGCAAGGCCCAGGTAATGGAACAGCGTTGCCGGATCGGCATCACCGGCGTCGAGCTGGTACCAGACCGCACGCGCTTCCCGGTTCCTGATGTAGCTGGCAACCAGACTTGTCTTGCCCGCGCCCGGAGGTGCGGCAATCCATACTATGCCGCCCGAGCGGGCCTGGTCGAGACGCCGGAACAGCGGCGGGCGGTCGAGTACCTGCGACAGGCGCGGCGCGGTCACCTTGGCCGGAGAGGTTCTCACTGACATCCACGATCTCGCTGCTGGGCCGGTCCCTGACCAATTTTGTGCCCCATGCTGTGCGGCACGGCAGACGGACTACCCGGACGGACGCCCGCGGACGAGCAGCACCGGAACGGGAGCCAGACGTACTACCGCCTGGGAAACACTGCCGAGGAGCAGATGACCGACCCCGCTGCGGCCGTGGGTTCCAACCACCAGCAGATCCGCCGGCCATGCGGTCGCTTCGGCAATGATCACCTCGGGTACGCGCTTGCCCACCGTCTCCTGCAGCACCGTCTGTGCCTGCACCCCCGCGGAGGCAGCCAACGCGACCGCCTCATCGAGGATCGCCTGGCCGGACCGGCGCAGAGTCTCGAACACCGAATCGAGAATCACGCCGTCCGCGCTCCAGTAAATCACGTTCTCGTCGACGATGTGGATGACCCGCAGCTGCGCCTTCTGCTCGCTGGCAAACCGGATGGCCTCGTCCACCGCCTGACGCGCGGTGGCGCTTCCATCGGTTGCCACGAGAATGCGCTGGTACACCCGGATTCCCCCCGCTTTCTTATACAGTTATTGGCACTGCTTGACCCGCCTGCCGCCCGCACCGGGCAGTCCAGCGTAAGGTCATTCTGGGATTATGGGTAAGGGAGGATTGGCGGTCAATGCCACCACGCCGGCGCGGGAAACCGGCGTGGCGGTGTGGCTAGCGGCGCCTGCGCCGGGCTGCGATCCGCATGCGCAGCGCATTGAGCCTGATGAAGCCTTCGGCATCCTTCTGGTTGTACGCACCGCGGTCTTCCTCGAAAGTGGCGATGCGCGGGTCAAACAGGCTGTCGGTATCCGATCTGCGGCCAACGACGCTCACCCCACCCCGGTAGAGCTTGAGACGTACCACGCCGTTGACGTGCTTCTGGGATGCATCGATCATCTCCTGCATCAGGCGCCGCTCCGGACTCCACCAGTAGCCGTTGTAGACGAAACTGGCGTAGCGTGGCATCAGTTCATCCTTGAGATGGGCCACTTCCCGGTCCAGGGTGATCGATTCGATGGCGCGGTGGGCCTTGAGCAGGATCGTGCCGCCCGGGGTTTCGTAAGCACCGCGCGACTTCATGCCCACATAGCGGTTCTCGACGATGTCGGCGCGACCGATGCCGTTTTCCCCGCCGATCCTGTTGAGCGTCCCGAGTACGGTTGCCGGACTCATGCGACGGCCATTGACCGCCACCGCATCGCCCTTGCGGAATGTGAGCTCGATGTAGCGGGCCCGCGCCGGCGCCTTCTCCGGGGCGACCGTCCAGCGCCACATGGACGGCTCGGGTTCCTGCCATGGATCCTCGAGAACGCCTCCTTCATAGGATATGTGCAGCAGGTTTGCGTCCATGGAATACGGGGACTTGCGGCCACGCTTCATCTCCACCGGGATGCCGTGCGTATCGGCATAGGCGAGCAGCCGGTCACGCGAAGTGAGATCCCATTCCCGCCAGGGAGCGATGATCTTGATGTCCGGTTTGAGGGCGTAGGCGCCGAGCTCGAAACGGACCTGGTCATTGCCCTTGCCGGTGGCGCCGTGCGCAATCGCATCGGCACCGGTTTCGCGGGCGATCTCGACCAGGCGCTTGGCGATCAGCGGCCGCGCAATCGATGTGCCGAGCAGATACTCGCCTTCGTACAGCGCGTTTGCCCGGAACATGGGAAAGACGAAATCACGTACGAACTCTTCCTTCAGGTCCTCGATGAAGATTTCCTTCACACCCAGCCTGCGGGCCTTGGCGCGCGCCGGAGCCAGTTCCTCGCGCTGCCCGATGTCGGCAGTAAAGGTCACGACTTCGCAGCCGTAGGTTTCCTGCAGCCACTTGAGGATGACGGAGGTATCCAGGCCTCCGGAATACGCCAGCACGACTTTCTTTATCTTCGCCATACGATCCACCGTGGTTGTGCGCCGGCCGGCGGCCGCAATGCGGCCCCAGGAACCGCGCGGTCTGCTACCTGCCGGCGGCCACCTTCTGGCTGCGGCGCAGGCGCGAAAGCAGGCGACGCGCCATCTCGCCAAACATCTCGGTCTGGGTGGGATGCGGATGGATGGCCCGCGCAACCTGATCGAGCGTCATGTCGCCTGCCACCATCATCACCGCCTCGCCGATCAGCATGTCTGCGTGATCCGCCAGGAAATGGACACCCACGATGCGCCGGGTCGTCTTGTCTGCGACCATCTTGATCAGGCCATCGGTCTCGCCGGTGATCATGGCCCTGGCGTCGATGCTCAGCGGAACCTTGACTTCCACCGCATCGATCCCCTGACTCTTCGCCTGTTCAAGAGACAGCCCCACGAACGCGGCCTGCGGCCGGGTGAAGATCACGCCGCAGTCCCGGTCCTGGCTGTACTCCATGGACTCGCCGAGAATCGTGGCTGCCGCCACCCGTCCCTGCTGCCCGGCGGTGTGCGCCAGCATCAGCCCCCCGTTGACGTCGCCGACCGCGAAGATGTGCGGCACGCTGGTCCGGCAGTTGCGGTCCACCGGGATCACGCCGTGCGCGCCAGCCTGCAGGCCGGCTTTCTCGAGCATGAGCGGTTCCGTGACCGGGCGCTTGCCGGTTGCCATCAGGACATAATCGCACTTGAAACCGGCTTTGCGGCCCGAGGCATCAGCGTATTCGAGCGACATCTGTCCCGGTCTGCCCGACATCCGGGTCACCCTGGCGGAAGTGACGAGCTTGAGGTTCTTCTGTTTTGCCAGCAGCTCGGCGAGCCCCTTCGCGATCTCGGCCTCGACTTCCGGCAGCGGACGGTCCTGCGCCTCCAGGACCACGACCTGGGTGCCGAGATCGGCAAAGATCTGGGCCATTTCGAGGCCAATGGCGCCGGCACCGACGACGCCAAGGCGCTTCGGTGCCGCTTTCAGGTTCCACACCGTATCCGACGTGAGCACGCCCTTGCCATCCGCTCCCGGGATCGGCGGCACGAACGGCGGCGCACCCGTGGCGATGACACAGGCGCCGAAGGTGATGCGTTCGGTCTTCTTTCCGCTGCCGCGTTTCGGCCGCGCGAACGGATCCTTGGCGTTGCCGGACGTGTCGACGATGATGCTGTGGGCCGACTCGAAGATGGCAAATCCCTGCCGCAGGTCGATCCGCACGCCCTTGTCGGTCTTGAACGCCATCTCGCCGCGTGTGCGCAGCACATCCTTGCGCATCTTCTCAAGACCGGTCCAGCTGATACGCGCACCCGCGCCGCCGGCCACGCCCAGATGCCCGTCGTGGGCACGGTCGCGAATTCGGTCAGCCGCGGCACGCCAGGCCTTCGACGGAATGCAGCCGCGCCACAGGCACTCGCCGCCGGGCAGCGGCGCATCGTTGATCATCGCCACCTTCCTGCCATGGTCGGCCAGCTCGCGCGCGCAGTCCTCGCCGCCCGGACCACCACCGATGACCACCACGTCGTAGTCCCACTTTCCGGAAACAATCGCCGCTGCCGGAGCAGCGGTTGCAGCCGCCGCACCCATGCCGCCCGACCAGGACGCCGGGTTCTCGACCAGGTTCCTGAACGCATTGAGGAACTTGGCAGCGTCCGCGCCGTTGACGATGCGATGGTCCGCCGTGATGGTCACGGGCACGCCCTGCGGCCCCTTCGTGGCAATGGCGAAGATGGCCGATGTGCCGGGAGACGGAATGGCGTCAAACTGGCTCACGCCGAGCATTCCCATATTCGATATGGTGAAAGTCGGGTTCGAATATTCCTGCGGCTTCAGCCGCTTGAGGCGCGCGCGCGACACCAGGTCTTTCCATCGCTCGCCCAGGGTCTTGAGATCGGTGTTGAGCACATCGCGCAGCACCGGCACCACGAGCCCCATACCCTCGGTCTCGACCGCCAGACCGATGTCGATCTGGCTGCGCTCGACAATCCGGTCCTCGTGCTGGTAGACCGCGTTGACCCGGGGAAACTGGTGGATCGCAAGCGCCGTGGCCTTGGCAAACATCACCGTGAGCGAATGGCCGGCCTGCTTGGCGGTTGCCATAAGCCGCTCGGGCTGGACATTGACGGTGGCGCGGAACAGCGGCATGGACAGGGCATATTCCATGTTGTGGCTGACCGCCTTTTCCATGGCATCCATCGGGCGGCCGGTTCCCGGCACCTGGTAGATGCGCCGCGCGAGCGTGGACGGCACCTGTCCCTTGGTCACATCCGCTGCCAGCACAGCCCCGGATACACCGGTACCGATGAGGCCGTTGATGTCGATGCCGTGGGCGCCGGCAAGCTGGCGGGCATACGGGGAGGCCCGCCCGGCACGCGGCCGTGGAGCCGGCGTGGCGCCGTGCGGCATCGCCGGGATGTGGGTTTTCGCTTTCTGGGTTCCGTACGGCTCGAATGCCATGCCCGACGGCATCTCGGCTTCGGCCTCGCGGACCGCCGAGCGTACCGCGGCCTCGCCACCCCTGACCTCGGCCTTGTCGGCCACCAGATAGGCGATCACTTCACCGACCGGCACCATCGAGTCCACCGGAATCAGCGGACCCGACAGATAGCCCTCGCGGAAGATCTCCACGTCCATGATGGCCTTGTCGGTCTCCACGGTCGCCACCACGGTACCGCGGCTCACGTGGTCACCGATGCTTTTTTCCCAGGACACCACGGTCCCTTCGGTCATGGTGTCGGACAGCTTCGGCATCTTTATCGCGTAGGGTTCAGCCATGCTTTTGTCGTAGGATTCCGGGTTGCAGGTTTATGGAATGTTACCGCTGCCGCTGCTAGATCCGCCCCAGCACCTTCAGTGCGCCCTTGTAGACGTCGTGCTCGTCGGGAATCGCGGCGTGTTCAAGGTTCGCGGCATACGGCACCGGTACATCGGCTGCGTGAATGCGCACCGGCTGCGCATCGAGCGCGAAGAAACAGTCCTCGATGATCACCGAGATGATTTCCGCGCCCACGCCAACCGCCGCCTCGTCCTCCTCGGCGACCAGTACACGGTGCGTCTTTTCCACCGAGCGGCGGATCGTCTCGCGGTCGAGCGGCTTGAGCGAACGCAGATCGACCACCTCGGCACTGATGCCGTCGCGCGTCAGCATGTCGGCCGCCTTCATGCACAGCACGAAGCTCCAGTTGTATCCGATCAGGGTGATGTCGCTGCCCTTGCGCACGACTTCCGCGCCCTCGAGCGGCCGGAAATATTCCGTCTCCGGGACTTCCTCACGCATGTTGTACATGCGCTCGTGCTCGATGAAGATCACCGGGTCGTTGCAGCGGACTGCGGACTTGAGCATGCCGCAGGCCTCCATCGGGCCGCGTGGCGTCACAACGCGCAGCCCCGAGGTGCTCATGAACATGCGTGCCAGGCGCGCGGAATGCTGCGCCGCGAGCTGGTGCGCGGTGCCGCCCGGCGTACGCATCACGATCGGGCAGGATACGCGCCCGCCCGACATGTAGCGGATCTTGGCGGCGGCATTGATAAGCGTATCGAGCGCGAGCAGCGCAAAATTGATCGACATGATCTCGATGATCGGCCGCATTCCCGCCATCGACGCGCCGATGCCGATGCCGGTGTAGGAATTCTCCGAAATGGGCGTGTCGATGATGCGTTTTTCGCCGTACTTCTGGTACAGACCGGACGTCGCCTTGTACGTACCGCCGACCACACCGATGTCCTCGCCCATGGCGATGACCATCGGATCGTTGGCCAGCTCCTCATCATGGGCGCGGCGGATCGCCTCCCAGTATGCCATCTCGACCATTGCTGTTCCTTTCCGTTGACGTTTGCTCGACGGAGCGTCAGGAGTTCTGGAGCGGCCCGATCCAGCGCGGATCCGGGCTGTCATCCAGGACATACTTGTTGAGATCCTCGACCTTCGGAGTCGGGCTCTCCTCGGCGAACTTCACGACATCGTTCTCGATTTCGTCGAAGATTTGCTGTTCCATGGCCTTGATGTCCGCCTCGCTGATCACCCCGGCCTTGATGAGTTTCTCGCTGTACAGCCTGATCGGATCGCGCCGGGCCCACTCCGCTTCCTCTTCCTTGCTGCGGTAGGCGGCGGTCTTGTCAGACATCGAGTGCCCGCGCTGGCGGTATGTCAGGAATTCGATGAAATAGGGGCCTTTCCCCGAGCGCACGTGTTCGACGGCTTTTTTGGCCGCATCCATGACCGTGTCGATGTCCTGGCCGTCGTGCTGACTCGACGGAATGTTGTAGCCGCACACGCGCTTGTACTGGTCGACGACCGCCGTCGACCGCTCGATGCGCGTGCCGATGGCATACTGGTTGTTCTCGCACACGAAAAGCACCGGCAGTTGCCACACCGATGCCATGTTCATCGTCTCGTGGAACGTGCCCTGATTGTTGGCGCCATCCCCCAGGAAACAGACAGCTATCTGGCCGGCTCCCTTGTGCTTGCATGCCAGCGCCAGCCCGGCGGCCAGCGGGAAAGGCTGCCCGACCAGCGCATATCCCCCCATGAAATGTACGGTTGGATCGAAGATATGCATCGAACCGCCGCGTCCACGCGAAGAACCGGTTTCCTTGCCGTAGAGCTCCGCCATCACCTCCCGTGCCGGAGCGCCGGCCTTGATGGCATGAATATGGTCGCGATAACCGGTAATGACATAATCCTGGCCCCGCTGCATCATTTCCAGCACCCCGGTGGCCACCGCCTCCTGGCCCGAATAGAGGTGCAGGAAACCGCCGATCTTATGTTCCATATATGCTTCGAAGCAGCGCTCCTCGAAGCGGCGGAAAAAGATCATCTCGCGCAGCAGGCGTTTCTGGTCAGCGGCTTTCATTGAACTCCCTGGCGTCTGGAGAAAAACATCCTCATTCCGGCAGAACGATCGACCGGAGACACGATCCAGCCCGCGGGGTAGGGTCCGGGAGGACAGCCACCGGCCGGATTCAAGCGGCGTATGATCGTTTTTTTGTCCGGCGAGGTCAAGGTATTGACTTTACAAGGCGATTTGATTGATTCCGGCTTCCCGGCTACCTCCGGCATTGCCGGCCGGTTCGGGTGGAATTCTGCAAAAATGCGCCAGTTTTCCGGAAGATCGGGTGCAGATTGCAGAAATTTAGTGAATAAAGCCCGGTCTGCTGCCGACCCGGACAGATAGGCCGCGCACCGCCATGCGCCGACCGGGACCCGATCGCGTGGTCAGCCAGCGCCAGCGGAAAGCAGGAGGGTCAGGAAAACTGGACCCGCGGACGCAGGGACTGAAGCACTCTCTGGACGTTGATACCGGAACAGCGCGAGATGAACAGTGCCGCCGTGGCGAAACACTCGTAGCGCGGCAAAGCGATCCGGATTACCCGTGTAACCATTGCTGCTCCCCGATCTTTGCTGATAGTGTGCAGGTCAGGATGCTAAGAATAGACCAGGTTTAAACCATTTCCAGACCTGGCCCCACAACCGCAACCGGAGACCTTAATCTGAATTTTAGCAAAAAACCGGCCCCCTGCCGCCACCCGGCAGACTGCGGCCAGACAGACACCGTTCGCCCTGCCCCACGCCTCGGCGCCCGCTCATTGCTCCGTGCCGCAGGACTGTCCCTGCTGCTGGCCGTCACGAGCCCGCCAGTGGTCGCGGCTCCGTCGCCCGGCAGCGCCGAGGCTGCTGCGGAGCAACGGGCGGCCTCCGTCCTGGCCCATATCACGCAGGGAACCTGGATCACGGAAGGTCACAGCAGCCACGTGATCTACATATTTTTCGATCCCAACTGCCCCTATTGCCACAAGCTCTACGAGGAACTGCGCCCCTGGGTCGCCCGCAATGCCGTCGAGCTGCACTGGCTTCCGGTCGGAGTACTGACGCCGACCAGCCCGGGGAAAGCCGCTGCCCTGCTGGCCGCCAAAAACCGCCTCGCGGCATTCCGGCAGAGTGAGCAGAAGTTCCGCATGGGCTCCGGCTTCGGAAACATCCTCAAGAACCCCGCGCC
>JAJYCY010000097.1 GCA_021778035.1 Pseudomonadota bacterium | reverse complement strand
AGGGCAACACTCCTTTTGATGCACGTCAATGTGGCTGGCGTGAGCGGCATGCTATGAAATTGCCTGTCACCGCCGGTGCGCGGTGAGGCAGCAGTCCGGACACACATTGTTCCGGCCGGGAGTGTCCCGATGCAGCGAAAGCTCGCACGCCAGTTCTATTACGACATGACGCTTGCCCGGCAGTTCGAGCAGGCCGCAGCCGAGCAGTATACCCAGGGAAATATCGGCGGATTCCTGCACCTCTACCCGGGGGAGGAAGCCGTGGCGGTCGGCAGCCTGCATGCCGCCGATGCCGGGGATTACGTGGTCAGCACCTACCGCGAGCATGTGCACGCGATGGTCCGGGGCGTGAGTGCGCGGGCCGTGATGGCCGAGCTTTTTGGCCGCGCCACCGGCTGTTCGGGAGGCTACGGCGGATCAATGCACCTCTTTGATGCTGGCCGCCGGTTTCTCGGCGGATATGCCATTGTCGGAGAGACGTTCGCGGTTGCGGCCGGAGCCGGGTACTGGCTGCGCCTGAATGATTCGGCGCAGATCGTGCTGTGCTATTTCGGAGACGGCGCGGCGAACCAGGGAACGTTTCACGAATCGCTCAACATGGCGGCGCTCTGGAAGCTTCCGGTGCTGTTCGTGTGCGAAAACAATCACTACCAGATCGGAACCGAGATCCACCGGCATTCGGCCGTGCCCGAGATCTACCGGCGCGCTCTGGCCTACGGCATCGATGGCCGGCGCGTCGACGGCATGGACGTGGTGGCCGTCTACGAGGCCACACGCGCGGCCATCCAGCATGTGCGGTCCGGAAACGGGCCGTATCTCCTTGAATGCGAAACCTACCGGTACCGTGGCCACTCCATGGCCGACCCGGGCGCCTACCGCTCCGCGCTGGAACTGGCAGAGCTGCAGGCGCGCGATCCGCTCGAGATCTTCCGTGCCCGCGCGCTTGCCCAGGGATGGCTGACTGACAGCGACTGCCAGGAGGCCGAGCAGCAGGCGGCGGACGCGGTGGCCGATGCCGTGCGTTTTGCCGCCGCCAGTCCGGAGCCAATGGAGCTGGAGCGAAGTGTCTACAGTACGCCGCTCGACCTGTACGGTGGACAGCCATGATCCGGAAGCGCAACGAAAATCTTGGCAGCATCGGAGTCGCGCGTCCGGCGCCGGAGCTCGAGGTATGGCAGGCCCTCAATATTGCGCTCGACCGAGCCATGGAGCGGGACAGCGCGGTGTTCATCCTGGGCGAGGATGTCGGGCTTTTCGGCGGAAGCTATCGCGTGACCCAGGGGCTTTACGCAAAGTACGGTGAGTGGCGCGTGCGCGACACGCCGATTTCGGAGAACAGTTTTGTCGGCATGGGCGTCGGTGCAGCGCTCGCCGGCGGGCGGCCCGTGGTCGAAATCATGACCGTCAATTTCGCGCTGCTCGCCATGGATTCCATCGTCAACCTGGCGGCCAAGCTGCGTTACATGTCAGGGGGGCAGCTGCAGGTGCCGCTGGTGATGCGCATGCCCGGTGGCGTGGCAAAGCAGCTCGGTGCCCAGCATTCCCAGCGCCTGGAGCATGCGCTGGTGAACGTGCCCGGGCTGCGTATCGTCGCGCCGGCAACGCCGCAGGACAGCTACTGGCAGCTCACCCAGGCGATCCTCGCGGATGATCCGGTCATCGTGCTGGAGCACGAGCTGCTCTATTTCGCCAGCGGGCCGTTCGATGCCGCTGCCGCTCCTCCGCCAATGCATGCTGCAGCGGTGCGCCGGGAAGGACGTGATGTGACGCTTATTGCCTGGCAGCGCATGGTGTCGCTGTGCATGGAGGCTGCGGTGCAGCTTTCCGGGCAGGGTATCGAGGCCGAGGTCATCGATCTGCGCAGCCTGCGGCCGATCGATCTGGCGCCGCTGCTTGCATCGGCGCGCAGGACACGGCGCGTGATCGTGGTCGAAGAGGACTGCCGGTTCGCGGGGGTGGGCGCAGAGATCGCCGCGACGATCGGGGAAGCCGTGTTCGGCGAGCTGGTTTCACCGGTGCGCCGGCTCGCCGGCAAGGACGTGCCGACCCCCTACAACGCCGCGCTTGAGCGCGCATCCATTCCATCGGCAGCGGACATCGTCCGTAGCGTGGAAGCGGAGCTCGCTGCGCCGCCGGCCGGATGATTCGGGCAGCCCGGGCAGCGTGCGGCGGGATCGCGGAACGTGACCGGCCGGGTGCCGTGCTCAGTGCCGCGGGGTGAAAGCCGAGAGATTCCGGTACAGGATATAGAGTGCCACCACTGCCACAACCACGGAAAAGATCACATGCAGCGTGCCGCGGCTGCTGCGGCTGAAGTGCGTGGCGAGGCGCGATCCAAGCCAGCCGCCGAAGACTCCCCCGGCAAGATACAGCCCGGCCACGTGCCAGTCGAGCAACCCCGACCGGGCATAGTTGATGGCGGTAACCAGTCCGAATGTGCCTACGGACAGCAGCGAAGACCCGATTGCCGAAATCATCGACATTCCGGTCGGGAACACCAGCCCCGGAACAATCAGGAACCCGCCGCCGATTCCGAAGAAACCCGACAGCAGTCCCACGGCGGCGGCGGAACCGGCCAGCCTGATCATCATGATGCTGCCGCTCGAGGGGTGCTTGGCGATCATGGGCTGGCGGCGTCCCTGGCGCAGCATCAGTCCGGCGATGGCGAGCATCAGGAAGGCGAAAAGGAACAGCAGCTTGCCCGAATCGACTGCCTTCCCGGCAGTCGAGCCGGCAAATGCCGAGACCGCGCCGACCAGCGCAAACAGCGACGCTTCTTTCCAGCGCACATTGCCGGCATAGGCATGCGGCACGAGATTGAGAAAGGCATTCGCGGATACCGCCAGCGCGGTTGTGCCAATGACCACATGTGGACTGGGATAGCCGACAAAGTAAAGCAGCAGGGGGACAGCGAGAATCGATCCGCCACCGCCGATGAGACTCA
Organism: Pseudomonadota bacterium; assembly: GCA_021778035.1. Lineage (GTDB taxonomy): Bacteria > Pseudomonadota > Gammaproteobacteria > Acidiferrobacterales > UBA6901 > JAJYCY01. The sequence goes on along the minus strand of JAJYCY010000097.1, from coordinate 214 downwards.
GCGAAAAACCGACAAGCAGCCCGGAGAAAACGCAAAGGACCTGCTGGCTGGTGGTCAGGACGACATGGGTCGCGGCGATCTCGTGGTGCATCGGCTCGTTAAGGTTGTGCGGTTTCTGCAGCGGCTGCGCGGCGATATGCCGCTACCACCCGGCCGCCCGGGAAGTCCGATGGACGCCGGTTCCCGAGCCCGCACCGCGATCTGGCGCATGAGC
>JAJYCY010000048.1 GCA_021778035.1 Pseudomonadota bacterium | reverse complement strand
GCTGATGTCGGCCAGCTTCTGGCACAGGGCATCCAGGCGCGCGATTCCGCCGCTCGCTATGATGTGGTCCAGTGGTGCACCGGAACCACGCATTTTCCTGATGTTCTCGTAAATGAGAAACACAATGCTTTCCACGACTGCCACGGCTTTCTCCGGAAGATTTCCTGCGCCAATGAACCGCGAGGGAAAGTCCGGCACCCAGAATGGGGCGCCCAGGCCACCGACACCGTTAAGAAAAAGCGGCGGGTCCGGTACGCTTTCGAGCCATGCCGGAATCTGTTCCTCGAAACCGTCCCGGCCGGTTTCACACCCAAGCCACCGCAGGGCGCTGCCGGCGCCATTGACGGTACCTTCGAGCACGAATTCGGCAGCCGCCCCGTCGGCAAATGCAATGCCGGCGATGAGTTGCGGATTGCGGCGCGGGCGCGGACCACATGGCCGCTGGACGAAGGCACCGGTGCCGGCATTGATGTAGACAGCTGTATCGACCGGACGCCCGCACGAAAAAAGCGCCGCTGACTGGTCCCCGGTAACGATGCGCAAAGGAACAAACCCGCCACAGACGGGCAGGCTGCCAAAACCGAAACGTGTTGGCACACAGCGGGGCAGCGGCTCGTGCGGTATGCCGAAAAGCCTGAGCAGCGCGGGATCCCAGTCGCGCGCTTCGAGGCTGAACAGCAACGTACGCGCGGCATTGGCGGGATCGATGACAAAGGAACGCTCGCGGGTAAACCGGTAGACGAGAAAGCTCGCGAGCGGCCCGAACGCAAGGTCGCCGCGGGAAAACGCTGCCTGTACCTCCGGCAGATGCTCGAGACACCAGTGCAGCTTGGCTGCTCCGTAGTGGGCCGACAGCCTGAGACCCGTCGATGTCTCGACCGCCTTTCTGTGCGCTGAAAAATTCCGGATCCATCCGCTGGCGCGCAGATCCTGCCAGCTGATCACCGGAGAAAGCGGCCTGCCGCTGCCACGGCTCCAGCAGACGATGCTCGAACGCTGCGTCGCCAGCCCGGCGGCGGCCACCTCCGGAGCCTCGTGTCCGCTCATCGCCTGCATGATGCTCATACTGACCGTGCGGACGACCTCTTCGGCATCCTGCTCGACCCAGCCCGGACGTGGCTCGCTGGTCTGCACCGCGTGGGTACCCCGACCAACAATACGCCCGGCCGGGTCAAACAGCAGGGCCCGGCTCGCATGACCACCCTGGTCGATTGCCAGACGCAACGCCACCGGGTGGCCGGATCCGGTCATCGCCGATCTGGCTTCATCGGTCATTCCTCATCACGGATGTCCAGTCGTAGCTGCCGGCACCACTGGCAAGGAACCAGGGGTTGAGCAGCGACTCCTTGTTATAGGCAAGCGGGCGGCCCTCGGAATCGGTCAGGCGCCCCCCGGCGACCTCGAGCACGCACTGGGCTGCAGCCGTGTCCCATTCACTGGTCGGACCGAGTCGCGGATAGATATCCGCCCGGCCCTCGGCCACCAGGCAGATCTTGAGTGAACTGCCCAGGCTGGCGGTATCATAATCGCCTTCCCTGGCCTTCAGGCGTTCAAGGAATCCGCCCAGATCAGCTCCAGCATGGGAACGGCTGGCGACAACCGTCGCCCGGCCACCGCGGTAGTCGCGCGCATGAATGGCATGGCGCATCCCGTTTCCCTCCTGCCTGAAGGCACCTGAACCCCGGCATGCCAGATATGAAACACCGGAAACAGGAACGTGAACCACGCCCAGCGTTGGCTGGCCGTTTTCGATGAGTGCAATATTCACCGTGAATTCGCCATTGTGCCGCGTGAACTCCTTGGTACCGTCGAGCGGGTCCACCAGCCAGAACCGGCGCCAGGCTGCCCGTTCACCGTAGGCAATAAGCTTTCCCTCTTCAGAAAGCAGGGGGTACCTGGGAGGCAGCACCGCCAGGCGCTCGGTGATCAGCTGGTTGGCAGCCCTGTCCGCTTCGGTAATCGGCGAACCATCGGCTTTGCTGTCGATCCTGAAGTCACGCTCGTATATGGCAAGAATACGATCGCCGGCATCGCGCGCGATGGCAACGACCAGCTCCAGCAGTTCGGGGTGATTTCTGTCCTCTGCCATGCACACCTCCGGCGCACCGGCTGCGCGATCCGGCCGGAACGCGACATTGAAACCGGCCGGAAGGATCCTGCCGGCCCGCAATATGGTAATCTACGTGTTGCCCGGCCGTGCCGCAGAAACGGCAACGCAGGGCAATTTGGCCATTCGGCCGGCATTATATCCCAGGGCAAGACGCATGATCGTCATCCAGGACGAAAAGAATCTTCTCAAAGCCAGCATCTATGCTGAATTCACGGTTTCCGACTATCGCGAGCTTGAAAACGCGATCATTGCAAAGCTGAAGGCGCAACGGAAACTCAACCTGCTGCTGGACTTTACCAGCATGGCTGGATTCACGCTCGATGTCGCCTGGGAAGACATCAAGTTCACGCGCAGTCACCCGCACGATTTTGCACGCATAGCGGTGCTGACCAGCGACCAGTGGAGAAGCTGGCTCGGCTGGCTCGCAACCGCGTTTACGGATGCGCAGATCGGCAGCTTCACCGATCCGGGTCCCGCGGAAGCCTGGGCGCGTGGCGCATGAAACACCGGTGTGCTGCTCCGGCGCCGCACCGAGAAACTTTCCGCAGCGGCCAGTTACGGGGAGGCGCCGGGCCAGACGGCAGCTATTCAGCAAACCGCAGCCGGCGCCGGAGATGCCGCACGAGTTCCGCAGGATCGGCGCTGCGCTTCGCGCCAGCGCGCCTCGGCGCTGACCAGATCGAATCGGGAAAGCTTGCGTCGTCGACGTAGCGCGGAATCACGTGCCAGTGCAGGTGCGGTACCTGGTTTCCCAGCTCCGCCAGATTGATCTTTTCCGGTTTCGTGACTGCACGCACCGCCTGTTCAGTCGCGAACACCACTCGCATCAGATATGCCCGCGCAGCAGGTCCGAGATCCGTCATTTCCCTCACGTGCCTGCTCCAGATCACCCGGCAATAGCCGGCGTGGTCCGGGGCATCGACCAGGATGATCCGGCACCGGCGGCCCTGCCACAGCACGTGTTCGCCGCGGGCATGGCAGAGCGGACAGGACGCTAATGTGTTCTGTGTCATCCGTAGTGTTTCCTCTTGAGCGCGGAGAGATCGTTCCAGTGGCGCACCACTTCGGGCATATGCGGCGCATCCATGTCCAGGCCGAACTTCCGGAGCACTGTGCCGCTGTCCACCCGGTGTTTGTTGGCCACGAAAAGCCCCTTCACCAGCGCCACCGCGCAGATGCGTCCGCGTGATTCGAAACGCTGTTCGATATAGAAGTACTTTTCGTCCCAGGTAACCAGGCGGGTCACCAGCGAGAACGCCTGCAGTGGCCCGAGCGGACGTATGAAATTGATCTCAGCCGCACCCAGCACAGGCATCCAGCGGGCACGCAGCATCGGACCGAGCATGCGCGTCTGGCCAAGCAGATGGATACGGCCGAGATCCATGAGTGTCAGATAGCGGCCATTGTTCATGTGCAGGTTCAGGTCGCAGTCAAGCGGCGCCACACGGAATGTTATGCGCGATGGCTCGAGCAGGTCGCGCTTTGCAGAAAACAGTGTCTTGAGCAGGACAACCAGCAGCCGCAGATAAAGGTTCACTCGGTATCCCCGGTGTCGGAAAGCGGCAAGGATGTGCGTATAATACCCGCCAGCCTGCGATCCGGCACCGCCCCGCAGCCCGCCTCCAAACTATGCCCGGGGTCCTCCCCGCGAAACCAGCCGCCATGGTGAACTGGGAAAACGTCAGTACCGTCCTGCTCGACATGGACGGTACCCTGCTCGACCTGCACTACGACAACCATTTCTGGCAGGTGCATGTGCCGCAGCGCTTTGCCGAAAAACACGGCCTCACGCTCGACGCTGCCCGGGGAGACCTGTTCCCGCGCTTCCGGCGAGCCGAGGGCACACTGGACTGGTACTGTGTGGACTACTGGAGCCGCGAACTCGGCCTGGACATAGCCCGGCTCAAGCGCGAGGTCGCACACCTGATCTCGGTACGCCCGCAGGTTGTCGCCTTTCTCGATGCCGTGCGCGCGCACGGAATGCGCGCAGTACTGGTCACCAATGCCCATGGCAAGAGTCTTGAACTGAAGCTTGAGCGCACGAATCTGGCTCGGAACCTGGATGCCATTGTGTGCGCCCATGACCTCGGCATGCCCAAGGAACACGACGGATTCTGGGCCCATATGCAGCACGTGGAACCCTTTGATCCTGCGCGCGCACTGCTGGTCGATGACAGTCTGCCGGTCCTGCGTTCAGCCCGCAGCTACGGCATCGCCCATCTGCTTGCCGTCGCCAATCCTGATTCCAGGGGTCCCGAAAAAGATGCCGGTGATTTCGCTGCCATCCGCTCTTTTGCCGAGATCATGCCCGCGTAACCTGTACTGTCCCACGGGCGGGATATCCGCTCCGGGGCTCCGGGCCGACACTGTGGGGGGTCGCACCCAAACCGGGCGACCCCATGATATGATGAGGCCCCCGGATACCCCATGAATCCAGGGCGGATTCCGCAATCCCGGACTTATGCATATCCTGATACCGGCTTTCGAAAGCGCCCATGTGCTGGTGGTCGGCGACCTCATGCTCGACCGCTACTGGTACGGTTCGACAGCGCGCATTTCGCCCGAAGCGCCGGTACCCGTCGTACGTGTGGAAAACACCGAGGAACGCCCGGGTGGAGCCGGCAACGTCGCGCTCAATGTCGCGGCGCTTGGCAGCCGGGCCACCGTGATCGGCCTGACCGGCACGGATGAAGCCGCCGGCATTCTGGAGCAGCGCCTGACGGCTGCCGGCGTAAGCTGCCTTTTCCAGCGGCACAAGGAATATTCAACCGTAACCAAGCTGCGGGTAATGAGCCGGCACCAGCAGCTGATCCGGCTTGACTTCGAGGACGGTTTCACCGACTCCGGCATCGTGTCGCTGCGGTCGGAATTCGAGCGCGTGCTGCCGGAGGCGGATGTCGTCGTGCTTTCCGACTACGGCAAGGGTGCCCTGCGCCAGGCGCGTGACCTTATCGCCATCGCGCGGGCAGCAGGCAAACCCGTGCTGGTGGACCCGAAGAGCCGCGATTTCAGTCATTACCACGGCGCCAGCCTGATCACGCCGAACCTGGCCGAATTCGAGGCGGTGGTGGGGCCATGCGGCAGCGAGCGCGACATTGTGTACAAGGGCCAGCAGCTGCTGCGTACGCACGGCTTCGGAGCAATACTCGTCACGCGTGGCGAACACGGGATGACGCTGGTACGCGACGGCGCCAACGAGCTCCATCTGCCGGCCCAGGCACTGGAAGTCTATGATGTGACCGGCGCCGGCGATACCGTGATTTCGGTTCTGGCGGCGTGCCTTGCAACCGGGACAGACCTGGAATCAGCCACGGCTCTGGCGAATGCAGCGGCAGGCATATCGGTTGCGAAACTCGGGGCTGCCACGGTCAGCGTGCCGGAACTGCGGCGGGCGCTGCAGAGCGGGCAGGAACCGCGGCGCGGCGTGATGTCCCAAGAGCAGCTGCGCGTTGCAGTGGATGACGCGCGCGCGCATGGCGAGTCGATCGTCATGACCAATGGCTGTTTCGACATCCTGCATGCAGGGCATGTGGCCTATCTCGAACAGGCGAAACAGCTTGGAAACCGCCTGGTCGTCGCCGTCAACGACGATGATTCTGTCCGGCGGCTGAAAGGCGAGGGACGGCCGGTCAATGCACTGGAGCGCCGTATGGCGGTCCTTGCCGGACTGGCTGCGGTGGATTGGGTGGTGCCCTTCTCCGAGGACACGCCGGAGAAACTGATCTGCGGCATTGGCCCGGACGTCCTGGTGAAGGGTGGCGACTACCGCGCACAGGACGTCGCCGGCTACGGCTGCGTGACGTCGCGTGGCGGGAAAGTGTGCATTCTCCGCTACGAGGACGGGTGCTCCACCAGCAATATCATTGCGGCCATACGCGGCAACGGAGACTAACCCGGACAACGACGTCCGGGGCGAGACAACATCGGGAATACGACAGTGATCATAGTGACAGGCGGTGCCGGCTTCATCGGCGCAAATCTGGTTTCGGCACTCAACGCCCGTGGACGCCGGGATGTGCTGGTGGTCGACAACCTCTCCAACGGGGTCAAGTTCAGGAATCTCGCCGACTGCGAGATCCTGGACTACCAGGACAAGGAGGATTTCCTGCACGCCATCAAGTCCGGCAGGGACCCCGGGGTGCCAGTTGACGCGGTGTTCCATCTCGGCGCCTGCTCCAGCACCACCGAATGGGACGGCCGCTACATGATGCGCAACAACTATGAATACTCCAAGGTGCTCCTGCACCATTGCCAGGAGAAACGGATTCCGTTCATCTACGCATCTTCGGCATCGGTTTACGGGGGAGGCAGGGTGTTCCGCGAAGACCGGGAACTGGAAGCACCGCTCAACATGTACGGCTACTCCAAGTTTCTGTTCGACCAGTATGTACGCCGCATCCTGCCCTCGGCGACAAGTCAGGTGGTGGGCCTGCGGTATTTCAATGTCTACGGACCGCGCGAGCAGCACAAGGGGTCCATGGCCAGCGTCGCTTTCCATTTCAACAACCAGCTGCTAAGCGACGGACGGCTGCGCCTGTTCGAGGGGACGGATGGCTACGCCGACGGCGAGCAGCGGCGTGATTTCGTCTACGTCGGTGACACCTGCTCCGTCAAGCTCTGGTTTCTGGACCACCCTGCGCGCTCCGGGATATTCAACGTCGGCACCGGACGCAGTCAGAGTTTCAACGATGTTGCCAGGGCGGCGATCGCCTGGCATGGACGTGGCCATATCGAATACATTCCGTTTCCCGATCAGCTGCGCGGACGCTACCAGAGCTTTACGCAGGCTGACATCAGCGCGCTGCAGTCAGCGGGCTACCGCGAGCCGTTCAGGACAGTCGAGCAGGGCGTGCGGGAGTACATGCAGTGGCTGAATACCCAGCAACCGGACCAGTCCGGCCAGCAGGCAGGGGGCCGATGATAAGCTATCGCGACCAGCTGTTCACCAACCTGCAGACGTCGATTGCCGCCAAGCAGGAGTTCATGCAGCGCGAGGATCAGATCGAGAGTTTCAGCCGCGCGGTCGAAACGGTCGTGCGGGCCTACCGCCACGGCGGCAGACTGTACATCGCGGGTAACGGTGGATCGGCTGCCGATGCACAGCACCTCGCTGCGGAACTGGTCGGGCGTTTTGGAGCGCGCGAACGTGCCCCGCTGCCGGCCGAAGCGCTGACCACCGACTCCTCGATACTTACTGCAATCGGCAATGACTACAGCTACGACGAGGTATTTTCACGGCAGGTGGCCGGCAAGATGCGCAGCCCCGACGTATTTCTCGGGATCACCACGTCGGGCAACTCGCGCAATATCCTGCGGGCACTGGAACAGTGCCGCGCGATGGCCCTGCCGAGCATCGTGTTCTGCGGGCGTGACGGTGGCCAGGCACGGCAGCTCGCGGACCACTGCATCATAGTGCCTGGCAGCAGCACAGGAACAATCCAGGAGGTGCACATCGTGCTGGCACACTCCTTGTGCGCATGCGTCGAAGAGGCATTCTTCGGTGACTGAGCGGCGGTGCCCGGCAGGCCAGCGCTTCCGGCACCGCGTGTCTTGAGCGCAGGCGGGTCATCCGTGTCGAGACGCGCGGTGTTCCTCGATCGTGACGGAACGATCAACGTCGAGAAGAACTACCTGCACCGCATCGAAGACTGGGAATGGATACCCGGCGCAGTCGACGCGATCCGCGAGCTGAACCATGCCGGATACCTCGTCATTGTCGTGACCAACCAGGCCGGAATCGCCCGCGGCATGTACTCGGAGGAAGACGTCCGCACGCTTCATCGCACGATCGACTCCGAGCTGGCTGGCCGGGATGCGCATATCGACGCGTACTACTACTGCCCCCACCATCCGGACCATGGCGGACGGATCAGCTGCGACTGCCGCAAACCGGCGCCCGGCATGATCCTGCGGGCTGCCCGGGACTGGGACATCGATCTGTCCCGGTCCTATATGGTAGGCGACAAGCCCGCTGACATGGAGGCAGGTCTGGCTGCCGGCGTGACGCCGATCGTGGTCGCCACCGGCTACGGCGCCGGGTGGCGACCGGAACCGGGCACAATGATCTGCTATGTGAAAGATATCGGTACCGCCGCCAGCCTCATCCTCGGCGCCGGGCACTGATCCCGGGCAACCTCGTCCGGCCGGGACCGGTGTCAGGCCTTCTTCTTCAGCCGCCGGTCCCAGTTCCTGAACTTCTTCCGGCAGTACCGCAGCAGCGACGCGTAATCAGGGAAATACAGATCGAAATCCTCGGCACCCGCCGGCCCCTCGAACTCGCAGCCGTCGTTCGAATGCTCGCGGCAGATACGGGGGCGGGTCTCGTAGATTGCGCAGCGCCCGTCATCCTGAAGGTGGCCGCAGCGGTTGTTGACCAGCAGGAACCAGCCGTCCTCATCCTTGTAGGCCTGGGTATTGTGGTGGGCCACCTGCCACAGCAACGTGTCGAAGTCCTCCATGGACCGGGGGGTGTCGAGGTGCTGGGTCAGGTAGGTGCAGCAGGTCGAATTCGTGCAGAAACCGCACTTGTTTTCCGGGGTTATTTCGACTTTGATTGGTAGAGTGATCGCTTTGTTCATCCAGGTCCCTGGCAGACCGCTGAAAGCGGCCAGTCTAGCAGAATGCGGTCCCCGGTTCACGGGGACCATAAAGCACGGAAGGTTGCGTAAGGGACAATAAGGAAACCATGGTGACAAAAATCTGTTTTTGGGCAACAGCACTGCTGACGCCTATCGTGCTTTCAGCGTGCGGGGGCGGCGGCACACCCAGCTCGGCACCGACCACGACCCACTCGGTTTCGATCAGCTGGAATGCCGCCCACCAGAGCGGCGTCAACGGCCCGGGTGGCGGCTACCAGGTCCTGGTGAACGGTCAGGTGGCTGCAACGGTTCCGTATGTGTCGGGGACCCTGACACCGACCTCGGCGCAGCTGGTCATGAAAACCGGCTTGTACAGTGTGGCCGTGCGCGCCTACGCAACACTCGATGCGCAGGGCGGAAGCAGCGGCTCCTACAGCGCACCCTCGCAGCCACTGCTTGTTTTGGTTCCCTGAGGCACGCAATCATGTGCTCGTCCAACACCGGAAAGCTCCTGCAGATCGCTGCCGGAATGCTGCTCGGAATCGCTGTACCGGCAGCGCAGGGCGCCCCCCTGCAGGCGGCCACCGGGCAATATGTGCCCGGAGAAGTCCTGGTCAGATTCCATCAATCCCTCACTGCCGCCAAACGGGCGGCAATTGTTTCGGCAATGGGCAACGCAGTGCGCACCGACTACCGCAACAGCTGGGTGCGCATTTCCCTTCCGACCGGACGTTCCGTGAGACAGGCGGTTGCGGACTACCGCACAGACCCCGATGTCGCCGTCGCGCAGCCGAACTATCGATACCATGCCATGGCCGTGCCGGATGACCCGTACTTCGGCGAGCTCTGGGCATTCCAGAACACCGGCCAGACGGTCAGCTATTCCCCGCTTCAGGGCGTCTACGGCCAGATCTACCCGACCCACAACCCTGGTACCGCGGGCGATGACATGGACATCGTGCCGGCATGGAGTCACATTACGGACTGCAGCCGCGTGATCGTGGCGGTGGTCGATACGGGAGTCAATTACAACCAGCAGGACCTGTCCGGCAACATGTGGAACAGCGCCGGTGTCACCTACAACGGGGCAAGCCTCGTCCATTCCGGATACAACTTCATCGGCAACAACAATGATCCGATGGACTACAACGGCCACGGAACCCATGTGGCCGGCATCATCGGCGCCGAGGGCAACAATGCCTCCGGCACAACTGGCGTCTGCTGGAAAGCCAGCATCATGGCGGTGCGGGTCCTGGATGCAAGCGGCAGCGGCACGACATCGAGTGTCGTGCAGGGTATCGACTTCGCTGTCGCCAACGGCGCCAAGGTGATCAATCTGAGCCTGGGCGCCAACGGTCCGTCTGATCCGCTTTTCAGCGACGCCATCACGAACGCCGAAAACAGCGGGGTGGTCGTGGTGACAGCCGCGGGAAACAATGGCGTCGACAACGATTCCGGCAACAATGCCACCTACCCCTGCGATTTTTCACAACCCAATCTCATCTGCGTCGCGGCGCTGGACCAGAGCTACTCGCTTGCCAGTTTTTCGGACTGGGGACCGACCAGCGTCGACGTCGGTGCCCCGGGCACCAATATTCTCAGCACTTACGCGGGTACCAATGCGACAGCTTACGACTCCAATGCGACCCCGTTTACAAGCGGCTGGACCGAGACAGAAACCTCGGCTTCGAGCAGCGGCTGGACACCGTGGACAGGTTCTAGCCCCCTGATCCCGCCCGTCAACGGCGCACCGGTGCCAGCACTGACCGATCCCTCTAACTGGCCCAGTGGCGTGTATGCATCCAATACCGATGATGATGCCTACCAGACCGTCAACCTGAGCGGCGTGAACGCTGCCGCGTTCTACGCCTACCTCTACGCCAACGTCACTTCTGACGGCAGCATAGCGCTGGCCTGCAGTCCCACCGGCGGCGATCCGTTCGCGGCCGCCTCACCTGATTACCTCATCGCCCCCACCTACACGGATACGGCTCCGACGGCACCCTCGGGAGCAAGCTTCATTCCGGTCAGCGCCGATCTGTCCGGCTGCCTTACGACGGGCTGCACGGTCGGTCTGCGGCTCGCCACGGGCCCGACTCAGGACTATGGCGCAGCGCTCTTTGACCTGTACATCGAGACTCTGACGCTCAATACCAGCACTTACAACGTCCTCAACGGGACCTCCATGGCCACCCCGGAGGTGTCGGGGCTGGCAGCCATGCTTTTTGCCTTCAACCCACTGGACACCTACAGCGATGTGGTCAACGCCATTGAGCAGGGCGGCAGGCCGGTTGCAAGCCTGGCCGGCATGACAACCACCGGCAATGCCATTGATGTCATGAAATCCCTCGCCTATCTCAGCCCGCCGACCGGTCTGAGCGCCACGGTGCATTAGCAGGCGCCGTGACTGCCAGACAGTGGTGCGGTGTGCTTGCGATGATTGCCGCCTGCCTTCCGGGCGCGGTGGCTGGCTGCGGTACCGGTCTTCCGCCCTGGCACCCCCGTCCTGCCCCGCAGGCACCCGGGGCCCGGAGACCCGGAACCTATGTGGTGACGCTCGTACCGGGCACCAGCGCAGCGGCCCTGGCCAGCATCTACAGCCGCTATGGACTACGCAGCGTCACGGCCCTGGGCCACGACCATTACCGGATGGTTCTCAGACAGGATCCGGGGCCGGAACAGGTGCAGGCGCTGGCTGCCGGGGACAGGCGTATCCAGGCGGTCCAGCCGGATTTCATCTACCGGGCCACTCCAGCGCCCGGGATCCGGCACTTCGGCGCGGACTGAGCACCGGAGAGAGCATCGCGGGCACAACGTGGATTACAATAACCGCGGCCAACTGTCTGGAGCGCGAAAGTGAGACTGAGCGGCAAAGAGTTCAGGGCCTGGGACAACAAATGCGTGACCCTGCTGGGAATGTCCGGCGTCGGCAAGACACGGCTGGCGAACGCGCTGCGCAGACGGAACTGGTTCCACTATTCCGCTGACTACCGCATCGGCACCCGCTACCTGGACGAAGCGATCCTCGATAACATCAAGGGCCAGGCGATGCAGATTCCGTTCCTGCGGGAGCTGCTGCGCTCCGACTCGATATACATCAGCAACAACATCACGGTTGACAACCTGAAGCCGGTGGCGAGCTTTCTCGGAAAGCTTGGTAACCCGGAACTGGGCGGACTCGGACTGGCTGAGTTCAAACGGCGCCAGGCCCTGCACCTGCGCGCGGAGATTGCCGCCATGAATGACGTGCCGGAATTCATCCGCAAGGCACGCGAGATTTATGGCTACCGGCACTTCGTCAACGATGCCGGCGGAAGCGTCTGCGAACTTGATGACCCCGACACCATCAGGACACTCGCCGACCACACGCTCATCGTCTACATCAAGGCCACCGAACAGGATGAACAGGAACTCATCCGCCGCGCCGAGGAGGATCCGAAACCGCTGTATTATCGTGACGCCTTCCTCGAGGAACAGCTTGCACTGTACATGCGCGATTCCGGCCTGCCGTATGTGGCCCTGATCGATCCTGACCACTTTGTCCGGTGGATGTTTCCGCGACTTTTCTATGCGCGCATCCCGCGCTACGAAACCATCGCCGCCGAACACGGCTACACCATTACGACCGAGGAGCTGTCGCACATCCGGGACGAGTCCGGATTCCTGCGGCTGCTGGAAAAAGCGGTCGAAAGACATTCCTGAACGGTCTGGTATTATAATCCGCCGTACTGCCATCCGCTGAAAACGAATTCCATGCCACTAGTCGCCAGCACCAACCTGCCTACTTTCGAGCGCCTCAGACGGGAAGGCGAAAACGTGGTGCCGCGCGACGTTGCACTACGCCAGGACATCCGCGAGCTTCACATCGGGCTGCTCAACATGATGCCCGATGCGGCGCTGGCAGCCACGGAGCGGCAGTTTTTCCGCCTGGTCGGCGAGAGCAACCAGATCGCACAGTTCTACATGCATCCGTTCACACTGAAGGAACTGCAGCGCGGGCCGGAAGGGATCGCGCACGTGGAACGCTATTACGAGAGCTTTGAGCAGATCAGGCGCGACGGACTCGACGCACTGATCATCACCGGCGCCAATGTCGGTCAGGCGGATCTGGCGCACGAGCCGTTCTGGAAGCCACTTATCGAGGTGATCGACTGGGCCTACGGAAGCGTGACGTCTACGCTGTGCTCGTGCCTGGCTACCCACGCGGTGCTCCAGTTCCGCTACGGGCAGAAGCGCCGGGCGCTCGGATTCAAGCGCTGGGGAGTCTATTCGCACCGGGTCGTCGACCCCCGGCATCCGCTGGTTTCCGGCGTCAATACCCGCTTCGATGTTCCCCATTCACGTTTCAACGACGTCAGCCGCGAACAGTTCGAGGCGGCGAAGCTGCATGTACTGGCGGAAGGGGAAGTGCCGGGAGTGCATCTCGCCGTGAGCGAAGACCTGTTCCGCATCGTGTTCTTCCAGGGACACCCCGAATACGACACGATCAGCCTGCTCAAGGAGTACAAGCGCGAGGCAGGTCGGTTCGTCAAAGGCGAGCGGGACGACTACCCGCCGGTTCCGGAGCACTATTTTTCGATCGGGATGCAGGCGGTGCTGGAAGAACACAGGGAACAGGTCCTGTCTGCACGTGCGCAGGGGACGCCGGTTCCGGATCTGCCGGAATCGCTGCTTACGCGCACACTCGACAACACCTGGCACGACACCGGGGAAGCGGTCATCAACAACTGGATGGGTAAAGTCTACCAGATCACCAACAACGATCGCCGGATACCTTTCATGGACGGCGTCGACCCGGAGAATCCGCTCGGGCTGCGCCGCTAATCGCGGTCGCATCCATCTGCCCGGGGGCAACCCCGTCCACGTTCTGCTGCAGCCACAGCTCCAGGAACGCGAGGTGGCGCAGGGGTGCCCCACCGATCGGCGTCAGATTTGCTTCTGGAGCTTTCAGCAGGCGCTCCACATAGGCCCGGTCGAACAGTCCCCGCTGCCGGCAGGCGGCGGAATCCAGCGTGTCACGCATGAAATCGAGGAACCCGCCGCGCAGGGTTGTGAGCGCCGGCATCGGAAAATATCCCTTGGGCCGGTCGATCACGGCATCCGGGATCAGCCCGCGCGCGACCGCCTTGAGCGGGAATTTTCCGCCATCGCGCAGTTTCAGGCCGGGAGGCATCTGCGCCGCGAGCTCCACCAGCTCACAATCAAGCAGCGGCACCCGTGCCTCCAGACCCCAGGCCATGGTGAGGTTGTCCACCCGCTTGAGTGGATCGTCGACCAGCAGCGTGGTCACATCCAGCCGCAGTACCCGGTCCAGGAACTCGCTCGCGCCCGGTTCGGCCAATCGCTGCTCCACGTACGCCGAGGTGTAATCGGGGCCGCGGTACGCCGGACCGACCGCGGCCCGGAATTCCGCGTGGCTGCGGTCAAAATAGTGCGCGCGAAAGCGCTCGAGGTCGCCGCCCGGTTCGGCCTGCATGCGCGGGTACCAGTAGTACCCCCCGAAGGCCTCGTCAGCCCCCTGCCCGGACAGCACAACCTTGACGTCCCGCGCTACGCGCTGGGCGAGCAGATAGAACGCCGCGACATCCTGGCTCACCATGGGCTCGGCCATGGCCGCGATGGTATCCGGAAGCGCCCGCAGCAACTCTTCATTGGTCAGCAAAAAGCGGTGGTGATCGGTCCGGAACCGCCCGGCCACGACATCGGAGTATTCGAACTCGTCAGCGCGCTCGCCGCCCGATTCCTCGAAACCGATGGAGAAAGTCGGGATTTTTTCCGCGCCGGCGGCATTCAGCAGACCGACCAGCAGGCTGGAATCGAGGCCACCGGAGAGCAGCACGCCCACCGGGGTGTCCGCCGCAGAAAACTGGCGCTGCACCGCCCGGCCGAGGGCTGCACGGGTCAGCTCAATCCATTCGGCGTCGCTGCGCTCCACGGCGGGGCGGGACGCATCAAGCACCCAGTAACGACGCTCCTGCCGGCGGCCATCAACACCAACCCTCACGGTGGTGGCCGGGGCCAGCTTGCGGATACCCTTCAGAATCGTGTATGGCGCTGGCACCACACCATGCAGGGTCAGCTGGAAGTGCAGCGCAGTCGCGTCCACGCCGGTATCGACGTCACCGGCCGCAATCAGGGCCTGGGTACTCGATGCAAACCGGAACCGGACCGGGTCAACAGAATAGTAGAGCGGCTTGATGCCCAGACGATCACGGGCCAGAAACAGTTCGCGCCGATGCGCATCCCAGATCGCAAACGCGAACATGCCGTTCATGTGTTCGACACAGTGTTCGCCCCAGGCATGATAGGCCTTGAGTATCACTTCCGTGTCTCCGCTCGAGAAAAACCGGTAGCCGAGTTTAGTGAGTTCGGAGCGAAGCTCGCGGAAATTGTATATGGTGCCGTTGAACACCAGGCAGAGCTTGAGTTCGCTGTCGACCATCGGCTGGTCGGAACCTTCCGACAAGTCGATGATCGCCAGCCTGCGGTGACCGAACGCCACCGGTCCGTCGGCATGGGCCCCATCGTGATCCGGCCCGCGCCGTTTCAGGGTCACCATCATCCGTGCGACGGCTCCGAGATCGGGATCGGCGCCGTCCAGTCTCATCTCACCGCAGATTCCGCACATGCCGGCCCATCCGGAACGAAAAAAAAATGGAATGGCAGCATTATAGGTGGGTCCGGCTTGCATGCAATCTTCGACGCCGGTCAGTCCCGACAGCTTGTTCGACAGATCAAGACACCTTCCGCTGACCCGTCCTGCGTGTCCCCCGCACCACCGTGATCCTGCCGTGCGCACGGCGGATGGCCGGTTACTGCCGGTTTCCGGCGCCACCACCACATATCCTGGAACCCGCGGTCCGGGTCCGGCCGGCGCTGCATCGCCGTGGAATCCGGGTCGCGTCCAATGCAACGCATGACCCGCTTCCCGGGCGACCGCTATCTGTCCCTCAACCCCGATTCCTCACTCTCTGGCGTCGTGACTCTGATGACCGCGGCATGGACGGGTTGGTGTTCCAGCCGATTTTGGCACGAAAAATAGACGCAAAATCATCAGGCTATGCCAATAACCGGCGGCGGTGGCCACCACTGAAGCCGCTTCCGGCAGGAATGCCGGAAACGCGCCAGCTGGTCCTTCGGGAAGTGTAAGTCATCTGTAATCGCAGCCTGATAGCATTTCCGACAGAGGCTCACCCAGGCACCGATGCGTCTCGCAGCCGTATGGCAGAAAAACCAGGGTTTCGGCTGAAGGCGTGATCCCGGTGTTTGAGGCCCACAATCAATAAATATAAATAACATATCGTCACAAAGGAGGGGTACCACAATGAAATCGCTCGCA
>JAJYCY010000047.1 GCA_021778035.1 Pseudomonadota bacterium | reverse complement strand
GCGAGGCCGGATCCGTTCAGGGTATGCACCAGTTCGGGCTTCCCGGTAGCCGGGTTGCGCCACCGGGCCTGCAAACGCCGCGCCTGGAAGTCTTCAAAGTTGCTGCAAGAGGAGATTTCCCGGTATTTCCCCTGGCTGGGCAGCCAGACCTCAAGATCATAGGTCTTGGCGGCGGAGAAGCCCATGTCACCGGCGCACAGGGCCATGACCCGGTACGGCAGTTCCAGGCGCTGCAGCACCGCTTCGGCATGACCGGTCAGCTCTTCCAGCGCGGCGTAGGAATCCTCCGGGCGCACCACCTGCACCAGTTCGACTTTCTCGAACTGGTGCTGGCGGATCATGCCGCGCGTGTCCTTGCCATAGGAGCCCGCTTCACTGCGGAAACACGGGGTGTGACAGACAAAACGCAGCGGCACGGATCCGGCCGGCAGAATCGAGTCCCGCACGAGGTTGGTAACCGGCACTTCCGCGGTCGGAATGAGGTAATACCCCGGATCTCCCTTCAGCGCGAACAGATCGGCCTCGAACTTCGGCAGCTGGCCGGTGCCCCGCAGACTGTCGGCGTTCACCAGGTAGGGGACATAGGTCTCCCGGTATCCGTGCTCTGTCGTGTGCAGATCGAGCATGAACTGAATGAGTGCACGCTGCAGGCGTGCGATTGCCCCCTGCATCACGACGAACCGGGCACCGGTAATCCTGACTGCCGCCTCGAAATCCATGAGCCCGAGCCCGACTCCGATGTCCACATGGTCGCGCGGCTCGAACCCGAATTCCCGCGGCGTGCCCCATTGACGCAGTTCGACATTGTCATGCTCGTCACGCCCGTCAGGCACGCTCGCATGCGGGATGTTGGGAATTTCCATGACCAGTGCGCTGAGCTCCGTCTGCAGCGCTGTCAGCCCGGCTTCGGCCTGCACCAGATGCTCGCCGATTCCGGAAACCCGGGCCATCAGACTGCTTGCATCCTCGCCCCGCGCCTTCGCCTGCCCGATTGCCTTAGAAGCCGCGTTGCGCTCACTCTGAAGGTCCTGCGTCCGCCCCTGAAGCTCCTTGCGCCGAACCTCGAGCGCCGCGATGGCGGTCGTATCGAGCACATAGCCGCGACGGGCCAGTTTTCTGGCAGTCTGGTCGAGATCGCCACGAAGAAGGCGCGGATCAAGCATGTATCCCCCGGATCACATGAGTCACAGCGGAAATCCACAGATGGAAGCAGCCGCATATACTACCAACGGAAACCGGCTGGCATAAGTGGGCGTCCCCTGCGATGCTGCCAGTGCCACGGCTGCTGCTTCGTCAATCCGGCCCGCGCCGGAGGCCGTCTGCATCGTGTGGAGGTCCCGGAAACGGCGACGCGGGGGAAAGTTGCGCATGCCCGATCTATCCTCTACACTCCCGCCAAACTGCTGTGGGGAGATGGCATTCCTCCCGATAACCGCCTGCGTGGCTGATGATGCCTACCCATTCCGTCTCCAACCGGAAAAGGTAGGTATATGTCACCAGACTTTCCGTCAAGATGGCCCCAGCATCCCGCCTGCCGCCTGGCAGGGCACTGGCGCGATATCATCGCCGGACCCTCGCGTGCGCGCGGCGCGGCACACAGCACGGCAGCGCTGCCTTCCACCCGGAACACCTGCCGGCCTTTCTTCATTTCCCTGCCCCAGACACGAGGAGGTAAATCCTGAATGTGGACCTATTTTGCCATCGCAGTCGGCGGAACCCTGGGCTGCTGGGCCCGCTACGCCATGACCAACCTGATCCAGATGCTGTTCGGCCGCAGTTTCCCAATCGCCACCCTGTGCATCAACGTGCTGGGTTCCTTTCTGATGGGGTTCCTGTTCATCGAGACGCTCAACCGGGTGACGATCTCACCGGCCACGCGCACGGGGATTCTCACTGGCGTGCTCGGCGGATTCACCACTTTTTCGACATTTTCGATGGAAGCCTTGATGCTGGCCGAGAATGGCGAGATGCGGAAAGCCGCCGCCTATGTGGCATTATCCGTCAGTCTGGGGCTTCTGGCGGTTTTCAGCGGCGCGTATCTGGCCCGCTCGCACTGATCTCGTCCAAGGAGAGAGTGACATGATCAAAGATATCCTGATGGTCCGCGTCTACATCAGCGAAGCCGACCACGGGCGACACCGGACATTGTTCGAAGAGATATTCTCATTGCTGCATGACGAGCACCGTGTTCATGGCGTCACCGTATTTCGCGGCATCGCCGGCTTCGGCAAGAAGGGCGAGGTCCACTCCGCGGACCTCTTGCGCCTCACGGCCCGGCTGCCGCTGGTCATCGAATTCTTCGATGAACCGGCCGTCGCGCAGGAGGCGGTGAAAACAATCCGGGGACTCGTTCCGCCCGGACATATCGTGACCTGGCACGCACAGTGCGAGTGCGCCGACTGAACTGATCCCGCCGTACCGCGCCGTACCCGCCGGCAGCAGCCAGACAATGGCTTGCGCCCGGACATGGCGCCTGTCTGACTGCCGCCGGTCGCTGCCGGCGGCACAATGCTTTATCATGGAAAGCCCCGAACCCACGGCTGAGCAGCAGTGAACCCCGTACTTGCGGTCGATGCTCTGCAGAAATATTACGGCAGCAAGGCAGCCGTTGCGGGGATTTCATTCGCTGTCGGCAGCAACGAGATCGTCGGTCTGCTCGGTCCGAATGGCGCCGGCAAGACCACAACGATCAACATGATTCTCGGCGTCCTCGAGCCCACCTCCGGCACGATCCTCATCGAGGGCCGCAACGTCAACAGCGACCGTTCGCAGGCGCTTGCCCGCACCAATTTCACCGCTGTCTACGCCACGCTTCCCGGAAACCTGACCGTGGAACAGAACCTGCGCTTCTTCGGACGGATCTACGACGTGAAGCAGCTTTCGGCGCGCATCGACGAACTGCTTGTGCAGTTCGATCTCAAGGCCCTGCGCAAGGTGAAATGCGGCCTGCTGTCTTCCGGCGAACAGACGCGCGTCCAGCTTGCCAAGGCGCTGCTGAACCGCCCTCACCTGCTGCTGCTCGATGAGCCGACCGCCTCGCTCGATCCTTCCGCGGCGCGCGAAATCCGTGCGACCATACGGGCACTGGCACTGCACGACGGGGTCGGCGTGCTCTGGACCTCGCACAACATGTATGAGGTCCAGGACGTCTGCGACCAGGCGCTGTTTCTCTCGCACGGCAGGATCCTGCTTGCCGGCAATCCGAAGACCCTGCCGGCGGAACACGGCAAGGCCTCGCTCGAGGATCTGTTTATTACCGTAGCACGCGAACCCCTCACCCTGGAGGTGCAGTAGCCGCATGCGCCCGAACCGCGTCGCCGCCATCGTCCTGCGTCAGCTGGACCTCATGCGTGGCAGTCCGGCACGCGTGCTGCCTCTGTTTGTGTGGGTGGCAATTGACATCGTGCTGTGGGGATTCATCACCCGCTACCTGAACAGCATTGCATCGCCGGGATTCAATTTTGCGTACACCCTGC
Source organism: Pseudomonadota bacterium (assembly GCA_021778035.1). GTDB lineage: Bacteria > Pseudomonadota > Gammaproteobacteria > Acidiferrobacterales > UBA6901 > JAJYCY01. The sequence goes on along the minus strand of JAJYCY010000047.1, from coordinate 12,610 downwards.
TCGGCGCAGTCCTGCTCTGGGATTTCTTCGGGCGGGTGATGCTGGGCGTGACCACCGCGTTTCTCGAGGATGTATGGTCACGCAACTTCATCAACATCTTTGCCACACCGCTGTCGATTTCCGAATATGTGTCCGGGCTGGTGTTGACGAGTATCAGCACCAGCCTCGTCGGGCTGGCCGTGATGATGGTGCTCGCGATGCTGGTCTTCGGGCTTTCGTTTTTCGTGTACGGGATGATGCTCGTGCCATTCCTGCTGGTGCTCTTCCTGTTCGGCATCGCGCTGGGCGTGTTTGCATGCGCCGTGGTACTACGGCTCGGACCGGCCTCGGAATGGCTGGTGTGGCCGGTGCCGGCGCTGCTCTCCCCTTTCGTTGGCGTCTTTTATCCGCTGTCGGTCCTGCCGGCGTGGATGCAGTTCATCTCCCGCCTGCTGCCGCCCTCCTATGTATTCCAGGGAATGCGGACGATCGTCCTGGGCGGGCGGTTTTCAGGATTGACCCTGCTGTGGGGCGGATTCCTGGCCCTGGGATATATCGCACTTGCCGCGGCCTATTTCGTGCATGTCTACCGCTACGCCGCACGCACGGGCCTGCTGGCCCGCTACAGCGCCGAAAGCGCCGCCTGAAACAGGGTCTCCGGCTGCGGCACTTTACGCTGCGACGTCGCGACCGCACTGCTGCAGCCGCTTGCCACCGCTGCCTGTCTGGCGGCAACCGGAACAGGCCTGGTGGCCGGCGCTGCCCGGACTCACCGGCAGAGGCCTCTGGCCTCCGCACTCCAGTCCGCGCGCCGGGCGGCAGAAAGCGGCCGGACGTTGCGGCCGGGATACCTGCGGATGACTCCCGGTAAGCTAGCGGCGGTCGCGACGCCCGGTGCACACCACACGCCCGGACCGCGCACGGGGCTGCGGCCCGTTCACCGGCGGTGCTTCGCATCGAGCTCGCGCAGGTGCGCCAGCTTCTCGGCGATTTTCTGTTCGAGTCCGCGCCCTACCGGGTGGTAGTAGCGCCGGCCCGCCAACTCATCCGGCAGATAGTTCTCGCCCGCGGCATAGCCTTCCGGCTGATCATGCGCATAGCGGTAGCCGCCGGCATAGCCGAGGTCCTTCATGAGTCCGGTCGGCGCATTGCGCAGACGCAACGGTACTTCCAGCGACCCGCCGCTGCGCACGTCTTCCCGCGCGGCGGCGAATGCCGTGTAGACGGCGTTGCTCTTCGGCGCACACGCCAGATACACGACGGCCTGGGCGATTGCCAGCTCGCCCTCCGGACTCCCCAGGCGCTCCTGCACATCCCAGGCATTGAGCGCGATTTCGAGACCGCGAGGGTCTGCATTGCCGATGTCCTCGCTTGCCATGCGCACCACGCGCCGGGCGATGTACAGCGGATCGCAGCCACCGTCGAGCATGCGCGCAAGCCAGTACAGGGCGGCATCCGGCGATGACCCCCGCACCGCCTTGTGGAGTGCGGAGATCTGGTCATAGAACACCTCGCCGCCCTTGTCGAACCGGCGCAGCCCGCCGCTGACAAGATCGCGCACGCTGGCTTCCGTTACCGTAAGCCTTCCGTCCACCGGCTCCGCGAGGTCGGCCGCGATTTCAAGCAGATTGAGTGCGCGCCGCGCATCACCGTCGGCGGCTTCGGCCACCCTGTCGCGCAGCGCCGCTGGCATGTCGAGGTCAAGACTGCCAAGCCCGTTCTCGCGATCCGCAAGTGCACGGTCGATGAGCCGGCGGATATCCGCAGCCCCGAGCGCCCTGAGCACGTACACCCGCGCGCGCGACAGCAGGGCCTTGTTGAGTTCAAAAGACGGATTTTCGGTGGTGGCACCGATGAACGTCAGGGTACCGTTCTCGACATACGGAAGAAACCCGTCCTGCTGCGCCTTGTTGAAGCGGTGCACCTCGTCGACAAACAGCACCGTGGCGCGCTGCGCTTCGTGACGCAGGCGCGCAGCCTCCTCGACTGCCGCACGGATGTCCCGCACCCCCGCGAACACGGCGGAAAGCCCGATGAAATGCGCTCCGCTGTGGGCGGCCACCATTCGCGCGAGCGTGGTCTTGCCGGTACCGGGCGGCCCCCAGAGGATCATCGAATGCGGGCTGCAGGACTCGATCGCCACCCGCAGCGGCTTCCCGGCACCAAGCAGCTGCTCCTGTCCGGCAAAATCCCCGATGCACGCGGGGCGCATGCGGTCAGCGAGCGGCACGCCGGCCTGGCCCGCCGCGCGGCGACCGGCGGTGCCGGCCGTGCTGTTCATTCGCCGACCACGTCCGCCCCCTTCGGCGGCGTAAACCGGAAGCGCCCCGGGGCGATGCGGGCATTTTCGTGCACGTCGCTCAGCGTGATGCGGGTGGTCTGGCCGAAACTGTCCACCATGACCAGCGCCCGCACCTGGTCGCCAAGAAAACCGATCCGGATGACCCGGAAACCGCCATCATCCACCTTCGGCTTCATGCTTACCCACTCGAGCTTCCCCTGGCGCCCCATGTCCGTCACGGTGAAGTGCGCGGTGAGGCTCGCGCTGCCGGCGAGCAGTATGGCCGGAGTATTGCCGAGCCCGCCGGCCATGGGGCGCACCGTAACCTGCTGCAGCTCCTTGTCGTAGACCCAGATCTTTTTGCCGTCACCGACTATGACCTGCCGGTACGGCAGATCATAGTCCCAGCGGAACCGTCCCGGCCGGTCGATCCACAGCGTCCCGGACGATTCCTGGATGGGATTGAGCGCCTCGTCCAGCACCACCTGATGGAACCGGGCGCTGTAGGTATGGACATCCCGATAGAAGCGTTCGAGACCTGCAACAGCCGACGCATGCGCCGCCGTAGCCATCGACATCAGGCCGGCGAACAGCGTCCCCAGAATGAGCCGTCGCAGCGGCTGGTGGAGCACATCAGGCGTCATGAAAAATCCTTCGGATCAGATATTCTAGTCACGTGGCGGTGGTGGCGGCGCAAGCACTTCACGGCTGCCGTTCGGCTGAAGCGGGCCCACCACACCCGATTTTTCCATCTCCTCGATCAGGCGCGCGGCGCGGTTGTAGCCGATGCGCAGGCGCCGCTGCACGCCGGAGATGGACGCACGCCGGCTCTCGGTGACGATCTTGAGCGCTTCATCATACAGCGGATCGTCTTCACCGCCCCCGTTACCCGGCTCGCCGCCGAATGTACCCGCATCGGCACCTTCGATTCCTTGGACATCCCCGTTCAGAATGGTTTCATCGTAGTTGGGACGGCCGTGCTTCTTCAGGAAACTCACGACCTTGTGCACTTCCTCATCGGCGACAAACGCGCCGTGCACCCGCATCGGCACTCCCGTGCCTGGCTGCAGAAACAGCATGTCGCCCTGACCGAGCAGCTGTTCGGCACCCATCTGGTCGAGAATGGTGCGCGAATCGACGCGCGCCGAAACCTGGAAGGCGATGCGCGCGGGAATGTTGGCCTTGATAAGACCGGTGATCACGTCCACGGACGGCCGCTGTGTCGCAAGAATCAGGTGGATGCCGGCGGCGCGCGCTTTCTGCGCCAGCCGCGCTATCAGCTCCTCGACCTTCTTGCCAACCACCATCATCAGATCCGCCAGCTCGTCGATCACGATCACGATGTAGTACAGGCTGCCGAGAGTCGCGGGATCCTCCCCTTCGACGGGTTCGGCGAACGGATCGAGGACCGGTTTACCTGCCTTCTCGGCATCGCGGACCTTGTGGTTGTAGCCGGCGATGTTGCGTACGCCAAGCGCGGCCATGAGACGGTAACGTCGCTCCATTTCGGCAATCGCCCAGCGCAGGACGTTGGCCGCCTCCTTCATGTTGGTGACCACCGGCGAGAGCAGATGCGGTATGCCTTCATAGACCGCAAGCTCGAGCATCTTGGGGTCCACCATGATCATGCGCACCTGATCGGGCGTGGACTTGTAGACCAGGCTGAGAATCAGCGCATTGATGCATACCGATTTGCCTGATCCGGTGGTGCCGGCGATCAGCAGATGCGGCATCCTGCCGAGATCGGTGATCACCGGGTTTCCTCCGATGTCCTTGCCAAGCGTCAGTGCCAGCGGCGAATTGACGTCTTCGTAGGCCTTCGACGACAGCCCCTCGCGCAGACGCACGATCTCGCGGTGCTCGTTCGGCACCTCGATCCCGATCACGGATTTCCCCGGTATGTTCTCGACCACGCGCAGGCTGACCACCGACAGCGAGCGCGCCAGATCTCTTGCGAGATTGGTGATCTGGCTGGCTTTCACTCCAGGCGCGGGGTCAATCTCGAAACGCGTGATCACCGGTCCCGGCTGAACCGCCACCACGGTCACTTCGATGTTGAAGTCGCTGAGTTTCTTGATCACCAGCTGGGACATCATCGCAAGCGTCTGGTCGGAAAAGGACACCTTTGCCTCGTCCGGCGGATCAAGCAGAGACAGGGGTGGCAGCTCGCCGCTCGCCGGCAGGTCAGTGAACAGCGGCACCTGTTTTTCGCGCTCGATGCGCACACCCTGCTCGGGCGTCTTGAGCACGGGCTCGATGCGCGGCGGTGGATGCTTCTCCAGCACCTTCTTCTCCACCGCCACCGTTTCCTGCCGCACCCGCCGTGCCCGCAGGCCGGCCAGATGGTCGGCCAGTACCCCGAATCCGTCGCGCGCCCGCATCGCCACCACAATCGACCAGTGGCCGACGACGTCCATCGCGCGCAGCCACGAGAGGCCGGTAAAGAGCGTGACGCCAGACAGGAAAAGTGCCAGCAGGAAAATGGTCGCGCCCACAAAGCTGAACAGGTCTGCCAGTCCGCCGCCGAACGCACGCCCGAGCGCTCCACCGCTGTTGAACGGCAGCCCAGCGGCGGCGCGTCCGAACTGGAGGCTCGCCAGGCCACAGGCGCCCAGAATCGTCAGCACGAAACCGCCCCCGATGAGAAGCCGGTGGCGGATATCACGCGGATCCGTCTCGCGTACCGGTCCCCTGAGGCCCAGGTACCAGCGCCAGGCGGCGGCAATACCGAGAACCGGAAACAGATAGGAAACGAAACCGAACAGGTTGAAGAAGCCGTCAGCCAGCCAGGCCCCGGCCCGCCCACCGTCATTGTGCACGCTGTCCCCGAACCCGCTGTGGAACCATCCGGGGTCATTCGGGCTGTAAGTCCACAGCGAGACCATCAGATAGACAACCACAGCTACCAGAACGTAAAAGCCTGCCTCGCGGAGAATGCGGGTGACTTTCGGGGAAAGCGGTGCTCGGTTGGATTTTTTCCAGCTTGCTTGGGCCACGCTGTTTCTCTCGGGCAGAAATCTTGCCGGTATTGTCGCTGTTTGCCGCAGCCAAGCCAAGATTCCTTTATACCCGCCCGCCGGTGGCGGCGCTGCATGGCCGCAGATTCCGGACGACCGGGCCCCACAATCTGGCCGACAGGCGGCAGGCCTTGGCTTTCCGGGCGGCAGCCCCCATCTATCTGACTGGTTTGTGTTCACCCGGGACTCTCGCTAGAGTACCGGCCACGAATGCGCCGGGACATCCCGGCATCACCGGAGCTTCAAAAGCCTATGGCTGACGTCAAGCATTCCCGTCTGCTCATTCTCGGATCCGGCCCGGCCGGTTACACAGCGGCCGTATATGCCGCGCGTGCCAATCTCAAACCAGTGCTCGTCACAGGACTGGAACAGGGCGGCCAGCTCATGACCACGACGGATGTCGACAACTGGCCTGGTGATGTCGAGGGGCTGCAGGGCCCCGGCCTGATGGACCGCATGCGCCGCCACGCCGAGCGTTTCGGCACTGAAATCATTTTCGACCATATTCACAAGGCTGAACTCGGCACACGGCCGTTCCGGCTGCACGGCGACACCCACGTCTATACCTGCGATGCGCTGATCATTGCCACCGGTGCGTCGGCCAAGTACCTCGGCATTCCGTCGGAGACCGAGTACCGTGGCAAGGGCGTATCGGGCTGCGCCACCTGCGACGGATTCTTTTTCCGCAACCAGCCGGTAGCGGTCGTCGGTGGCGGCAATGCCGCCGTGGAAGAGGCACTGTATCTGTCGAACATCGCCTCACACGTCACCGTGGTGCACCGCCGCGACCAGCTCCGCGCCGAAGCGATCCTGGTGGACCAGATCAACGAGAAAAACCGCGCGGGCAAAGTCTCCTTCGAGTGGAACCACGTGGTCGACAGCGTACTCGGCGATGGCAGCGCCGTCACCGGCCTGCGCATCCAGGACCGCAAGGGCGGCACCAGGGATCTTCCGGTCCAGGGGGTATTCATCGCCATTGGTCACGCACCGAACACCGCGCTGTTCGAAGGCCAGCTGGACATGGCAAACGGCTATATCCGTACCCATGCCGGCAACGACGGCAATACCACCGCCACCAGCGTGCCGGGCGTATTCGCGGCCGGCGATGTCCAGGATCACATCTACCGCCAGGCGGTTACTTCCGCGGGCAGCGGCTGCATGGCGGCCCTGGATGCTGAACGCTATCTCTCAGGTCTGCACTAAGGTCTAAAATAGACTATGACCGGCAAGACCGGAACACTTCAACAGACGGAACCGGAAGGTAAATCATGAAAACATCACGCACATCTCTCGGCATTCTGGCATCGCTGCTGGTGGCAGGATCTGCCGTGCTCGCCACACCTGCGGCCCAGGCGCACGTGTCCATCAACATCGAAGCCTCCCTGCCGGGACTATTTCTGCCGCTGCCGGCGCCACCCCCCATGGTCTGGATGCCCAATCTCGGCATCTATGTCGCACGCGGCACGTCCGAGCCGATGTTCTACCGCGAGGGAAACTATTACATCCGCCACCGTGACGGCTGGTACTCCTCGCAAGAATATGGTGGTCCGTGGCGAGTGGTTCCCTTCCGCATGCTGCCCCCTCCGCTGCGCGGCTACCACAGAGATGACTGGCACCGCTATCAGCGCGACGTCGATGAGCGCTTCGACCGCCGCGGCCCGGACATGCCGGCGCCGTTCTATCCCCGTCCTCGTGACCGCGGCGAACACCGCGGCTGGGATCATCACCGGGGTGACTGGCATGGACGCGATGGTCGCGATGGACGCGATGGACGCGACTGGCATGACCGCCGGGATCACCGGGACGGTGGCGACCGTTTCCGGCGCGGAAACGACCACTGATCCATCCGGTGCCACCCGGTCCGCAAGCGGACCGGGTGGCAGGCCAGCACGGCCATTCCGGTAAGCTGATCTCGTGCCCACCAGGAAGCGCCCGGACAAGCCTTCCCCCGAAGACCTGGAGCTGTTCCGCCGGAGCGCCGGCAGCGTGCGTCCGCTCCCGCAGGATCGCGTGGCAAAACGCCCTCCCCGCCGCAGCCCTGTGCCTGCCCAGACCCGTCAGGATGAGCACTCGGTCATGCGCAGCCTGCTCTCCGACGGCTATGATCCGGCCGAAATCGAAACCGGGGAAGAACTTACGTTCGTCCGTGCCGGCGTACCGCAGCGGGTCTGGCGCAAACTGCGCCGTGGCCAATACGTGATCCAGGGCGAACTCGACTTGCACGGATGCATTGTGGAGGAGGCGCGCGAACTGGTCGCGGGCTTTCTGCGGGAGGCTCGCGCCAGCGGCAAGCGCTGCGTGCGCATCATCCATGGCAAAGGTCTGAGTTCGGAAGGCAAGCTGCCGGTACTGAAAGGCAAGGTCAATTCGTGGCTACGCCAAAAGGACGACGTCCTGGCGTTCTGTTCCGCACCGTGGCATGACGGCGGCACCGGGGCGGTGTACATCCTGCTGCGGCGCAACTAGAGGAGCAGAAACCGGGAACCGGAATGCCTCATCCACCGAGCCGCCCCGGTCACCGGATCAGCCCATCCCGCCGGCGACCGAAGCGCTTTCGGCGAGCAACACTACCGCATGCGCCGCGATACCTTCCTCGCGGCCGGCAAATCCCAGCTTTTCCGTCGTGGTGGCCTTGACGTTCACCTGGCCGACCCCGACTTCCAGGTCCATCGCAATGTTTTCGCGCATGACGGCAATATGCGGAGCCAGTTTGGGCGCCTGGGCAATCACGGTGCTATCGAGATTGGCAATGCGCCAGCCGTGCTGCTTGAGCACCGCGCAGACTTTCCGCAACAGCCGGCGGCTGTCGATACCCCGGTAGATCGGGTCGGAATCCGGAAAATGATGCCCGATGTCACCCAGCGCAGCAGCACCAAGACAGGCATCACAGATGGCATGGATCAGCACGTCGGCGTCTGAATGGCCGTCAAGACCGAGGGCGTGGGGAATGCTGACCCCGCCAAGAACAAGCTCGCGACCTGCCTTCAGGGGATGAACGTCGTAGCCGTGTCCGATGCGCATCAGTCCGATTCCGCTGCCTGGCAGGCCAGATAGAGCTCCGCCAGTGCAAGGTCGGCCGGCACCGTAACCTTGATGTTGTCCGCATGTCCGGCGACCATCCGGGGCCGCCTGCCGGCGTGTTCCACCGCCGAGGCCTCGTCCGTGACCTCGACACCGTCGGCAATCGCGCCTTCAAGCGCGTGGCGCAGCACTCCAATCGGAAAGATCTGGGGTGTCAGCGCCCGCCACAACCCATCACGGGGCACCGTTGCAATGACGCGGCCGTCGTTGTCGGCCCGCTTTACCGTATCCGCCAGCGGCGCGCCCAGCAGCCCGCCAGCGGGTTCCGTGCCTACTGCCTCCAGAAGCCGGAACAGATCCGTGTGCCGCACACAGGGCCGCACCGCATCATGCACCAGCACCCAGTCGTCATCGGCAGCCCGGCCGTCCAGAAACTTCAGGCCGTTGAGCACTGTCTGCGCCCGTTCGGCACCGCCGACGAAACTTCCGAGCAGCTTCGGAGTGTGCAGTTCAAGCGTCGGCCAGTACGGATCGCCCGGTGCGATACCGACGGCGATTCCGCGGACTGGCGCGAAACTGTCCAGCCGCTCGAGGGTATGTTCCAGCACCGTTCGGCCACCCAGAAGCAAATACTGCTTCGGGCGCGACGCACCCATACGCACACCGCGGCCGGCGGCTGGCACAAGCGCCCACAGGCCTCGGCCCGGCCCGGATCGATCCCGGCCCACCGGGTGCTGCCCCGCGTCGTGCAGATCCGTCCGTCCTGCGGTCAGGCCACTGCGCCGGCAGTTACGCCGATCTGCTGCTGGATGCGGTCATACGCATCCTCGATCGAGATGCCTTCGACCGAGGCGATCTCCTGGCAGAGATACTTGCAGGCGGTTTCCAGCAGCCGCAGCTCGTCGAATGATAGTCCGGTCTGGGATTTCCAGTGCGTCAGGTCCCGCACCACTTCGCACAGGTCGAACGGTGCTCCGCCCTGCACCTTCTGTCCAAGTTCCCGACGGCGCTCGAGAAGATTGCCGCTGGCACGGCGCTGGCAGCGGGCCGCCAGGACTCTGAACAGCTCCTTGAGCTCGCGTGTTGCGAGCAGCGGCCGGATGCCATTGCGTGCCATGTTTGCCTGCGGCACCTTGATCATCACGTTGCTCTCGCGGATGCGGATGACGAAACAGCGTTCACGCTGTCCGGTCAGGTACAGATCCTCGAGGGATTCGATGATGCCCACACCTGCTGCGGGATAGAACACTGCATCGCCAACCTTGAAACGGGGATTCTGGCTCATCAGTCTGCGCGGGGAACCCCGGCCTTCTCGATCCGGGGAGGGATAGCGTGTCCCTCTTCCCCTACCTCCATTGCGCTATTCTGGTTGATGGTTTCCGCTGCCGATCGTCCTGGCCTGGCCAGCCAACGCCGGAACGCGCCCTGCCGCCTGCGTCCGCCGCCAGAAGCTTTCCCGGATCCTTCCGCCCCGCAGGGCTCTTTCAAGCCCCGGACCGCGTTGCGGAGGGACAGCCTCTCCCTGACAGCACGGTCTGGCCCGTCCCCGGGCCGGGAACCACTGTCCAATGCTCCCTTCCGGACACCTGAACAGACCGTTCTGGTCCGGGATTTCCACGCCAGGCGCCCTCCTGGTGCCGGCAACGCGCCGCTTAATGCCTTTTTCGCTGTAGAAACCAATTGTAACGTATTGAGCAGTATTATTTTATATTTGTCAAATATGTCCGGTAACTTTTCTTTCCAGCCCCCACCCGGGCATTCCTCCTGTCCGGGCTTGGGGTACAATGCGCGCCAGAATAAACCCGACCGAGTTTTCCAGACTCCCGCACGATGACCGAATCCCGGGGCACCGCCGACACCATCGGGCTGCTGCGTCCGGAACTGCCGCAGCGTCCCGGATCCCGCCTTGTCTGGACGGGCCTGCACGGCAGCGCTGCCGGACTGGCGATTGCCGAAAGCGCCCTCCGCCACAGCGGCCCGCTGCTGGTCATCGCGCATGATGTGCGCGCGGCACAGCGGCTCGAGGAGGAACTCCGCTTCTACGCGCCAGCTTCCCTGCCGGTGCTGCCTTTTCCGGACTGGGAAAGCCTGCCTTATGACGCATTCTCGCCGCATCCGGACATCGTTTCCCGGCGGCTGCTGACGCTGTCGCTGCTGCCTGACCTGAAGCAGGGCGTGGTACTGCTGGGAGCCTCGACCCTGATGCACCGTCTGCCTCCCCGCGGCTACATCCAGGCACACAGCCTGCTGCTCGACGTCGGCGAGCGCCTGGAACCGGAGGCATTCCGTGCCCGGCTGCTGCAGTGTGCCTACCAGCCGGTGGCGCAGGTGATGGAGCCCGGTGAGTACGCGGTGCGCGGCGGCATTATCGACATCTTTCCCATGGGCAGCAATAGCCCCTACCGCATCGACCTGTTCGGCGACCGCATTGAATCGATCCGCCGTTTCGACCCGGAAACCCAGCGTTCGGCGGATCGCCTCACGACGGTGCGCCTGCTGCCGGCACGCGAATACCCCATGACACCAGAGGCGATCCAGCATTTCCGTCAGGAATTCCGCGCGCGCTTCGAGGGGGATCCGCAGAAAACTTCGGTCTACCGCGACCTGAGCAAAGGCCTGAGCCCGGCTGGCATCGAGTATTACCTGCCGCTGTTCTTTGAGCAGACCGCAACCCTGTTCGAGTATCTGCCGGCCTCAACACTATGCCTGCTCGAAGACGGGGCGGAAGCCACGGCCGCAGAATTCCGTGCGGAAGCCGACGAGCGCCATGCGCTCCTGCGCCATGCGGTCGATCGGCCGGTGCTGCCTCCTGACGCACTGTTTCTTTCCGCCCCGGACCTTGCCCGGGCGCTCGGACGCCATTCCCGCATCCAGCTTCTGCCCGCCGCACCGGCGGATGCCGCGGAACCTGCGTCCGGACCGGGAATCATCGCAACACGCGTTCCGCCCCAGCTTCCCGCTGACCACCGCTCCGAGACCCCGCATGCGGCGCTGTTTGGCTGGATGCGAGGGTTCGGCGGACGGGTGCTGATGGTGGCCGAAACCGCCGGGCGGCGCGAAGTGCTGCGCACCCTGCTCGAAGACCATGGATTCCATCCTGCAGCCTGCAGTGGCTGGGCGGAATTCCTGGCGACGGACAGCCCCCTCGCACTCACCGTTGCGGAACTCGAGAAAGGACTGCTGCTCGACGCGCCGCCGCTTGCGGTCGTCACCGAATCCCAGCTCTACGGGGAACGCACCGCGCAACGGCGCCGGCGCGCCCAGGCTGCCCGCGACCCCGAGGCGGTGATCCGCAGCCTGGCCGAGCTGCATGCCGGAGATCCCGTCGTTCATGAAGACCATGGCGTGGGGCGCTATCTTGGGCTGCTTACCCTCGATGTCGGTGACGGACCGACCGAGTTTCTGGCGCTGGAGTATGCCGGCGGCGACAAGCTTTATACCCCGGTGACTGACCTGCAGCGCGTGAGCCGCTACACCGGCGCCGATCCGGCGCACGCACCGCTGCACCGGCTTGGCGGGGATGCGTGGGAAAAGGCCAAAAAGCGTGCCCGCGAGAAGGCGCACGATGCCGCCGTCGAGCTGCTGGAGGTGCAGGCGCTGCGTCTGAGCCGGCCCGGGCATGCCTTCCGTGCCCGCGACGAGCACTACGCCGCGTTCGCTGCCGCCTTCCCGTTCGAGGAAACGCCCGATCAGGCCCGCGCCATCGAAGAGACGCTGCACGACATGGAAGCCGCGCGCCCGATGGACCGCCTGGTCTGCGGCGATGTCGGGTTCGGCAAGACCGAAGTCGCCCTGCGGGCAGCCTTCCTGGCGGTCCAGGACGGGCACCAGGTCGGAGTCCTGGTGCCGACCACGCTGCTCGCCCAGCAGCACCTCCAGAACTTCGCCGACCGGTTCGCCGATGTCAGGAAATATACACCGTCATCCGGTACGCGGCCGGCGGCACCAATGCCCGTCAGGATCGAGCTGCTGTCGCGTTTCCGCACGCGCGCCGAGCAGGAGCGGGCGCTCGCCGAGGTGGCTGCGGGGAATGTCGACATCGTCATCGGCACCCATCGCCTGTTGCAGGACGACGTGCGTTTCCACCGTCTCGGGCTGCTGATCATTGACGAGGAGCACCGGTTCGGTGTGCGCCAGAAGGAGCGGCTCAAGAAGCTGCGCAGCGAAGTTGACATCCTCACGCTCACGGCAACTCCGGTGCCGCGCACGCTCAACATGGCCCTGTCAGGGCTACGCGATGTTTCCATGATCGCGACCGCCCCCGAGGCGCGCCTGTCCGTAAAAACCTTCGTCTCCGAGCGCAACGATGCCC
>JAJYCY010000096.1 GCA_021778035.1 Pseudomonadota bacterium | reverse complement strand
CGCGGCGGTGTCGTACCAGATATGGGGATTGTCGCCCGGATGCCTGCCGGCGAGCGCGCCAACGTCGATGGTGATGCGCTGCGGGTTGCGTGCGGCATCGAGCAGCTTCGGCATCCAGGGGTCGTAGCCGATACCGTTGTAGATCACGATGCGCGCGCGTGCAACGGCCCGCGCCACGGACGGGGTTACTTCGAACAGATGCGGATTGGCCACCGGGTTGTCGAGAATGCTGCGTACCTCGACGCGGGATCCGCCGATCTGCTGCGCAATGTCCCCGTAACAGCTCTCCGCGGCCACGATGCCGATGCGTCCAGCCGCGCTGGCAAGCACCGGAATCAGCAGAAAACCGGCGAGAACGGACTGCAGCAGTCGCTTCATGGGGCAGGCCAACCGTATTTCCAGCCGTCGAAGACCGACGGGTTCAGCGGCGATGGGCGCTCATGGTACGTTCTTGTTGCGGTGGATGCAATGTTATAACATCCGGCCAGCTGTGCTGCGGAATGCTGGTGTCGCAGTCCGGCAGCCGCATTACGTCAGCCCCTCCGCAGCACGGAGAATCCCAAGCGTGTTTCCCTTCTGCACCAGGCGATGGAAAATGAAAATGCCGGGGCTGGCCGCTGCGCTGCTCGCCGCTCTGTCTGTGGCCCCGGTCCAGGCGCAGGTGGACGATCCCTGCGGCGGACGGTCGGCGCTGCTGGCGCTGCTGGATCGTCCCACGGTTTCGGACAGTGCCTGTGTCGTGCCGTCCGGACAGGTTGTGGCGGAAGCCGGATACCAGTACGCCGCACTTTCCGGAGCGGGGGGTCACGCTGACAACCTGCCCGAACTGGAGCTGCGCTTAGGTCTGCCACGCAACAACGAGCTGGTGTTCATGCCGCCCAATTTCAATCGCCAGTACGGTGCCGGCGGAACGCTCAGCGGATGGTCGGCGGCCACGCTCGGCATCAAGCACGAACTCGGTTATACCGCCCGCTGGCTTGGGGCGGTGGAGGCGCTGGTTACTCCCTCATCCGGCAGTGCCGCCTACGGCAGCCCGCGCGCGGGCATGGCGGTGAACGGAATCGTCGCCTTTTCCCCGAGCAGCGACACCGGCATTGCGCTGCAGGCCGGAATGAGCACGCAGACGGTTCCGTCCGTGTCGGGCGGCGCGCGCTACGACAGTTTCAATCCGCTGCTCACGTTCACCTGGGACCCGCACTGGAACCTTCAGTATTATCTCGAGGTATACGGCCAGAGCCGGACGGGACCCGGGCAGGGATCCGGCTACAATGCCGACGGCGGAGTGCAGTATCTCCTCTCGCGGAACTGGGAAGTCGACCTGGAGGAGGGTGTGCGGCTGCACGGGCAGCTGGGCGGGTTCAGTCATTACACCGGATTCGGATTCGGTCTGCTCTTTTGATCTGCCTTCCGGACCCCATGTTAGGGGATGGGGTCCGCCCGCAACGGCCGGCTGGTACGCCCGGTGCGGGTCTGCCCTGCGACGCCGGATACTCCGGCGCCGGCGGATGCGTCCGGCAGCGGGGTTGCACCGCCGCCGGTGATGCGCACAGACAGCCGGGCAACCCGGCTGCCGGGAGGGCACTATGGCCGCGTTGCTGAATGACGCTGTCAGAAAGGAGGTGGGCGAACGCCTTGCCCGCCTGGAACATCCGGCGAGAATCGTGCTGTTCACGCAGCAATATGCCTGCAGCGCGTGTCGCGAGCAGCAGAAGCTGCTGGAGGAGATCGTCGCAGCCGCGCCTGCGCTTAGGCTCGAGCTGCGGGATCTCGACGCCGATGCGGCGGAAGCCAAACGCTACGGTATCGACAAGGTCCCGGCCACCGCCGTCGTCGGCGACCGGGATTACGGAATCCGCTTCTATGGAGTGACCGGCGGCTACGAGTTTGGATCCCTGATCGAGGCAGTCGTGATGGTCTCGACCGGGCGCTCCGGACTCGATCCCGGCATCGAGACGCTGGCGCGGCGCATCGTTGTGCCGGTACACCTCGAGATTCTGGTCACGCTCACCTGCCCCTATTGTCCGAACATGGTGCGTCTGGCGCACCAGCTGGCGTTCGTCAACGAACGGATCCGCGCCGACATGGTCGATGCCGCCGCATTTCCGGTTCTGGCCCAGCGCTATGCCGTGCAGGGTGTGCCGCGCACCGTCGTCAATGAGCGTCCGGCGTTCGAGGGAGCACTGCCGGCTGCCGATGCGCTGCTCCAGATCATCAGGCTGGCCGATCCCGAGGCCTATGAGGCGCTTGACGCGCAGCTGCGCACCGCCCGCGGCGAACGCAAGGCGACCGATGCGCTGCCCCAGGCCGAATATGATCTGGCCGTGGTGGGTGCCGGACCCGCCGCCATGGCGGCGGCGATCTATGCCGTGCGCAAGGGTCACAGCGTGGCCCTCCTGGGCGCCCATCCCGGCGGCCAGATCACCGATTCGGCAGTCGTCGAGAATTATCTTGGCATGATGGAAGTGGGCGGCAGCGAGCTTGCGGAGATGTTTCGGCGCCATCTGGAGAGCTACCCGGTTTCCGAACGGCTGCATGCCCGCATCGCCAGCGTACGCCGGTCCGGCGCAGGGTTCGAGCTGCAGGCCGAGGATGGTGCGGTCTATCGCGCGCGAAGCGTCATCTATGCCGCGGGCAAGCAGTACCGGCGCCTGAATGTGCCCGGCGAGTCCCGGTTCATCGGTCGTGGCATCGCGTTCTGCGCGACCTGCGATGCGCCGCTGTTCCGTGACCGGTCTGTGGCGGTGGTAGGCGGCGGCAACTCGGCCCTCACCGCCGTGCGTGATCTGGCGGGATACGCGCGGGCAATTCACCTGATCCACATGCTGGACAGCCTGCAGGCCGACCAGGTCCTGATTGATGCCATCCGTGCGGTACCGAACGTGACGCTGCACCTGCAGACGCAGGTGCAGGAATTCCTGGGCGGGGAGAACCTCACGGGCGTGCGTCTGGCAACGGTCGATGGCAGCAAGCGGTATGACCTGCAGGTCGAGGGCGTGTTTCTCGAGATCGGGCTGGTTCCCAATACCGCACCGCTGGCCGGGCTGATCGAGCTCGACAGTGCCGGACAGATCCCGGTGGGGCGTGACCAGGGTACCGTGGTACCCGGGCTGTTCGCCGCCGGGGATGCGACCGACCAGCGTGACAAGCAGATCATCATCGCCGCGGGGGATGGCGCCCAGGCGGCGCTGTCGGCTGACCGGTTTCTTGCGCAGCAGACAAAGCCCGAGCCGCCTGCGACAGGGCAACACTCCTTTTGATGCACGTCAATGTGGCTGGCGTGAGCGGCATGCTATGAAATTGCCTGTCACCGCCGGTGCGCGGTGAGGCAGCAGTCCGGACACACATTGTTCCGGCCGGGAGTGTCC
>JAJYCY010000046.1:1895-16672 GCA_021778035.1 Pseudomonadota bacterium | reverse complement strand
TCTTCGCTGATCAGGGCGCCGGCAAGGACCGCTTCGGCGTCGCGGGCGCGCCAGGGAACCGGGGCCGCGGCACCGAGCACGATGCTCGCGTGGCGGCAGCGGCTTGCGGGATCGATATCGAGCGCGACGGCTACTGCCGCGAGCGGCCAGTCGAAAGCGGCCCGCTCGGATACCTGCAGGTACAGCGAGCGGCGGCCGCCCGGGGGCGGCAGCCACACGGCCGTCAGAATCTCTCCGTGCGTAAGTGCCGTTTCGCGGTGCACGTCTGAAGCCGGAAGCAGAAAGAATTCGGCAAGCGGCACCCTGCGGCTGCCACCCGCGGCGGCTGCGATTTCCACCTCCGCATCCAGGGCAAGCAGTGCGGTGGCCGGGGTCGAGGCGTGGACGATGGCGCATCCGTGGTTGGCGAAGACCGCGTGATGGCGGTTGTCGCCCTGGTAGGCAAAGCAGTGCGCGCCCGCCTTGCGCAGGCAGTGGTGCGCGGCCGAGCGCAGATACCAGCAGCGTGGCCGCTGCAGCAGGTTTCCGCCGATCGTCGCGCGGCTGCGGATCTGCGGGCTCGCCGCCAGCGAAGCTGCCTGTGCCAGCGCGGTATGGCCCTGCTGCAGATCAGCGTGGGCGGCGATCTGGCCTAATGTGGCGAGGGCGCCGATGCGCACGCCGCCGTCGGATTGCACCGTGATGCCTTCAAGTTCCGGCAGCCGCGTGATGTCGATCAGCCGTGCCGGGCGCACCAGGCCCTCCTTCATGAGGGCCAGCAGATCCACGCCCCCGGCCTTGATCACCACCGCCTGCCCGTCTTTCGGAATGCCCGTGAGCGTGAGCATCGATTCGCAGACGGTATGCGTTGCGGCAGCCGCCGCCTGCGACACCGACGTGGCGCGCTGCCAGGCGAAGGGTTCCATCAGGTGCGCCTCGCGGCAGCGCCCAGGGTCTCCAGCACCGCCGCGGGGGTCATGGGCAGCGCGCGGAAGCGCACCCCCGTGGCGTTGTACACGGCATTGGCGATGGCGGCAGCGGTTGCGATATTGGCCGGTTCCGAGATGCCGTAGGCGTCCGAGGCGCTCTGTCCCTGGTAGTATTCAAGCAGCACCACCTCGATGGCAGGCGTATCGCGCGGTCCGGCGAACTTGTAGTCGATGAGGTTGGGATTGAGCATCCAGCCGGTGTGCGGATCCATGATCCGCTCTTCCATGAGCGCGAACGATATCCCCATCAGCACACCCCCCTGCACCTGGCTTTCGATCTGCGCTGGATGGATGGGGCGGCCGCAGTCGTGTACGGCCACCACCCGCAGCACGCGGATCACGCCGCTTTCCGTATCGACCTCGACTTCGGCAAACTGCACGCCGCCGAGATCGTTCAGCGCAATGGCGGCGTCGCCCGACCGGATGCGGAATCCGGCATAGTCGTCCGCCCGCCCGGCGGTAGCGCTGATGCGGTCGGTGCGCAGCATCGCGGTGGCCTCGTTCCAGGCGAGCCGGCGCTGCGCGTCGCCGCGCAGCTGCACCGAGCGCCCGCCGAGCACAAGCGACTGCGGGTCGACTTTCCAGGCGGCTGCCACCGAACGCAGCAGTGTCTCCCGCACGCGCCAGGCGGCGGTACGCGCCGGGGGCGTGATCGACGCGGTGGTACGGCTGCCGTAAGAGGGCGGCCCGGAGGGATATTCCGTATCCCCGATCCGGATGTGGATGTCCTGCGGCGTGAGCCCGAGCTCCTCGGCGACGACCTGTGCCAGCACGGTGCCAACGCCGGTGCCGATGTCCTGGACGCTCGACAGCACCTCCACGGTGCCGTCCCGCCACAGGCGCACTTCGCAGGCGGCGTTGGTCTGGACGTTGGCCGGCCACAGCGACTGGGCCATACCGATGCCGCGCCGCACCGTACCGGTGCCGGCACCGGGTGCGTGGCGGCGTGTCCAGCCGATCCGCGCGGCGCCGATGCGCCGCTCCTCGCGACGGACCTGGCTCGGGTCGATCCGGTCCCGCAGGACGAGCGGATCGAGGTCAAGTTTCGCGGCCAGCTCGTCGATCGACTGCTCGAGCGCGAAGGCTCCCTGGGTGTTGCCCGGACCGCGCATCGCGCACGCCGGACCGGTGTGGGTGAAAACGTCATGGTGCACCGCTTCCAGGCCGGGGCAGTCGTACATCGCCGCCGCGACGTTGCCGACGCCGGCGCCGAACGCAATACCGGCGCTCCCGTACGAATGCAGGGAGATCGCCGTAAGTGTTCCGTCGCGCCGCGCCGCGATGCGCAGGCGCTGTTCGCTCGACGGCCGGTTGCCGGCATCCATCTGTTCCTCGTCGCGCTGGTGCACGAGGCGCACGGGTGCGCCGGCCAGGCGCGATAGCGCCGCCGCCGCGCTGCCATAGACGCCCATGCGGGACTTTGATCCGAATCCTCCGCCGATCGCGTCCGCCCTCACCCGGACCCGCGCCAGCGGCAATCCGAACTGCCGGGCAAACTGGGCGCGCACTCCGGCGGTGAACTGGGTCGACATCCACACGTCCAGTCCGTCCGCGTGCCAGGATGCGACGACCGCGTGCGGTTCCATGCAGCAATGGGTCTGCACCGGGGTGTGGTAGGTCGCCTCGACGGTGACTTCGGCCTGCGCGAATCCGGCAGCGGCGTCACCGCGGCTGCCGCGCCGCTCGGGACCGAGGACATTGCCGGCGAGCGGGTAGACCGATGCCGAAGCGGGCAGGGTGGCCGACGGCACCTTGTCGAGCTCGGTTGTGCGGTAGACGGCAGGCGCGTCCGGCTGCCGGGCGTGTCCGAAATCGACCGTGAAGGGCAGAGGTTCATAACGGACCTCGATCTGCTGCAGCGCCGCCTGCGCGAGCTCCGGTGTCTCCGCGGCCACGGCCGCAACCGGCTGGCCGACATAGCGCAGCAGCGGTGCCTCGCCGGGAATCAGGGGTTCCGCCAGTTCAAGCACGGCACGCACGCCGGGCGCGGCGGCGGCCCGCGACAGATCGATGGCGCGCAGGCATGCGTGTGGCCAGGGCGAGCGCAGCACGGCGGCGTGCAGCATGCCCGGCAGCGACACGTCAACGGTATAGCGGGCAGCGCCGGTGACCTTGGCGCGCGCATCCCAGCGTTCGGGGCTCCGGCCGATGTGCTGCAGGGATGCATTGGGGCCGAGCGGCGGGGGCTCGCTGGACGGCACCTCCCGCTCCACTTCCCCGAGGCCGAGATGGGCCAGGCCGGCGGGGAATTTCCTGCGCTGCGGCGGGTCCTCATCCATGGTCCGGGTCCTGGCGCGTGGAGAGGTCCAGCATGGCCTCGATGACGTGCGGATAGGTGCCGCAGCGGCACAGGTGGCCGCTGATGGCGGATTCGATGTCGCTGCGGTCCGGATGCGGATTGCGGGCAAGCAGTGCGGCGCAGGACAGGACCAGGCCTGGCGTGCAGAAACCGCACTGCACGGCGTCGTGGGCGATGAAGGCTTCCTGGACCGGATGCAACGATCCGGGCTGCGCGAGCCCCTCGATCGTGGTGATACGCTGTCCTTCGACTTCAACCGCCAGGACGCTGCAGGCCGCGACCGGTGTGCCGTCCAGCCACACGGTGCAGGTTGAACACGCGCCGTGGTTGCAGGCGATCTTCGTGCCCGTGAGTCCGAGCGGACCGCGCAGTGCTTCCGCGAGGGTAGTGCGGGGCTCGACCATGATCTGGTGCTGTGTACCGTTCACATCGAGCACAAGGGGCAGCGGGCCGGGTCCCGCGATGCCGCTGCTGTCCCCGTTTCGATCTGCACAGGACATGGTGACTGTCTCGATGCCTCCATCCGCGGCGGCACGAGGAGGATCGGGTGCCGGGCGTGAGCCATTTACTATATAGGAGGCCGGATCGGGTCACAAGACAGCATCGCGTGCGGATAGACATGATCGTGATGGGTGCTGGCGCACGGAAGTCAGGCCGGTGAGGGTTGTCCTGGATCAGGTTCAATTCGACCGGGTGGTGATATTGAATCCGGGCCGGAACGATGTCAGGCTGTGCGCGGTCAGGGTGCAGTAGGTTTTGTGCGTTCCGGAAAGCCTCGCGGGTCGGATGCGGGCCCGTTTGGCACGATGCCTGATGCCTGCCTAAAGGAGGAAAAAGCGGTGAAAAAAATTACGGTGCATGGGTTCCTGGCGGTGATGCTGTTCGGACTGGCTGCGCTGCTGCCGGTCCAGGCGCAGCGGCTGAAGCCGTATATCATGGGCAGTGCTCCTCCGGATGGAATGAGCATGACGGACATCGTGAACCTGACGGAACTGCAGTTGGTGTCGGAGAACTTTGATCTGTCCGGGCACTACTCGCCCTATCCCGATGCCACGGTGATTGTCGTGACCGACAAGGCGCTCAAGGCGGCTGCGTCCCATGCCAAATACGGCGGATTCGGTGTCGCTGAGCATGTGGCCGTGACCAAGGTCGACGGCAAGTTCCAGATTTCCTACGTGAACCCTGCATACATGGGTGCGGCCTATGGTCTCGGCCCGCTGCCGCACGTGGCGAAGAAGCTGACCGCGGCGCTGGGCAACCAGTTCTCCTTCGGATCCCGGCGCGGCCTGACGGCGAAAGAGCTGGCGCCGGGGGAATACCATTACATGATGGGCATGCCGTACTTCAATGACGTTGACATATTGGCCAAGTACCCCAGCTATGCCGTGGGTGTCGCGACGGTTGAACACAACCTTGCGGCCCATGCCGGCGGCACCCTCGGTGTCTACCGCATCCAGGTCCCCGGGAAACAGGAGATGGTATTCGGGGTGGGTATCGACAAGGGCGCCCATCCGCATTCCGATTCCAAGAACACCGACGCGAAGATCATGCACGTTATCGACTATGGTCCGGACCGGGCGACCGCATTCCTGCCCTACGAGATGATGGTCCAGGGCAACCGGGCCATCGCCCTGCCGGCACGGTTCCGGATCGCCGTGTTCTTCCCGGACACCACCATGATCGGCAAGCATGGCTTCACCAACATCATGAGCGCGCCGGGCGCGATCCTTGATTCACTCACCGACGTCGCCCGGCCGGCGCGTTCAGGCAGTGGGGGCGAATAGCCATGGCGCAGACCGCGGGCCGGACCACCCAGGGTATCCCCGGGTGCGGGCCGGCACGCGGAGCGTGCCGTAGCCGCATGGGGTCCCGGTCATGAAACAAATCAAGCTCACCGACGCAGGCCAGATCCGCAACGAGCTTAACAAGTACCGCAAGGGGCGCAAGCTCGATATCCGCCAGTTCAACCAGGCGGCGCGGCTGGCGTGGCTGGGCAAGGCGGTGATGATGCCGCTCGAGCCTGAAGACCCGGACACGAAGTCGTTTCTCGTCTATCTCGACCATCCCGACGCGCTCGCAGCGCACTTCCTGAATCTCGACGAGGATCTCGTCGGACATATCTTCATTCTCGACGCGGAACAGGCACAGTACCTGGCGGAGATCGTCGAGCAGGGCGTGCGCGAACGCGCCGCGCTGCTCCAGGATCTCGACCGGCGGGAATTCTATTTTGACAAGTTCTACCACCCCGGATCCGGTGGTCCGGGGGAGGACGGCTAGTCTGTCCCCGGCCCGGCCGGGGCCGGTGCCGGCCCGTTTTCTCGATCTCGGCACGCTGGATCCGCATGCTCTGCATGCCGCCTACCAGGGCCTGGCCCTGGCCCAGGGGGAGGGGGCCTGCCCGGTTCTGGTTTGGGCGCGCAGCACGGCACCGCACCTGTGTCTCGGTCCGTCGCAGTCGGCGGGTGCGGAGCTTGATCTCGATGCCTGCGGGCAGGCGGGGGTGGCAGTAGTGCGCCGGCCGCTCGGAGGCGGAACGGTACTCGTGGACGGTGATCAGCGCTGCGTGTTTTTCATTCTGCCGCTGACGCACACGGCGGCCCGCCCGGCGCACGTCTTCGGGCACTGTCTGGCGCCGCTCGCGGCCGCCTTCCGCGCGTTCGGGATCGGCGTGCAGACCGTCGGAAGCACCGATCTGTGGGCCGGCAGCGCCAAGATCGCCGGCAGCGGCGCCGCCACGCTCGGCCGCAGCATGGTGTTCGGCAGCAGTTTCGTGCTGCGATTCCCGGAGGCGCTGTTCTGCAGTCTCGTGCGCGCGGCATCAGCCGGATTCCGCGACTGGCTGCGCGAGGAACTGCCGGCGGCGTTCACCAGCTGGGCGCGTCTGGCGCCGGTGCCGCCGGACGAAGCGCTGGCCGGGGCGCTGCGTGCGTCGGTGAACGATGTGCTCGGCTGGAGACTGGAGGACGACCAGCCTTCCGCGGATGAGCACCGTGCGATGCGCGCGGCAGAGGAGGAGTTGCGCAGTGATGCCGACGGGGAAGATGCCGCCGCCGGGCGGCAGATCACAAACGGGATCAAGCTCAATGCACGGACTTTTCTGGCCGAATCCGGGGACGCGGCCGGCTGGCTGCGTGTACTGCTGCGCGACGGGCGCATCGCCCGCATCGCCAGTGATGACCCGGTGGCCGCGGCTGCACTCGGGGGCTGCATCGGCAGACCGCCCCGGGAGGCGGTGCTCACCGGGCCGCTCGCGCGCGTGCTGGCGCCGGAAGCGGCGCGCCGATGGGCACAGCGCATCGAACAGTGCATGGCCGGTGCGGCCAGCGATGGCGGTGCCGCCACAGGGCCGCCCTGATGGGTGAACCGACGGTAGCCCGGCGGCTCGAGCGGCGCTTCATCCTCATGACTTCCGATGTCGCCATCGGCGAACGCCTGCGCGCGGCGATGCCCGGGGACTGGCAGATGAACGTGGTCCAGAACCTGGAGGACGTCGGCGACTGGTCAGACATCCTGCTGTACCGCTTCATCCTGATCGATCTGGATACCACGCAGGATTTCGACCCGGTGGAGGTTATGCGTGAGCTGCGGACCGGCTACCTGCTGCAGACGGCAGTGTTCTGCTTTGGCGGTGACGCCGCGCTGCGCGACGAGATGCGCATGAACCGGGCCGACCGGTTTTTCGAGCGCGACGAGATTGTCACGCGCCTGGGATCGTTCCTGCAGCAGTACGGCTGGTGAGTGCAGTGTCCGTGGACACCGGTGTGCCGTGCCTGCCATGGCACGCGAACACTGCAGCAGAGGATTCGCCGAGGTTCTGCCTGGACACCCGCACCGCATCGTCAAGGCGCAGCCGGACACCGGGCGCCGGGTTGCGATGACCGGAGACAGCGAGCGCTATCCGATCCAGTCGTGTTCCATGACGTCCAGGCGGATGTCCCGGGAGAAGGATTCCCCGGCGGACTCGATGAACAGGGTGGCAACGCGCACGCCAGGGGTGTCGAAGCCGACGTCGCAGGTGAAGGTCCCCGGCAGATCGATGCTCTGGTTGCAGGGAACAGTCCCGTCGATCTCCACCTTGGCGCGGGCTGTGCCGCTGCCGTCGAGCACGGCCTGGATGCGGAACGGCCGCTTCGGCACGCTGCGGTAGACCTGCGGATCGCGGTTGGTGTTGTACTGCAGGTTGTTGAGCTTGATGAGTCGAACCAGTCTGCTCATTGTCGGCACTCCGGTGGCTGCACAGGCAGGGGCGCCGCGGAAGTCTATACCTGACGCCGGTGCTCCAGTATTATAAGCATTGGCTGATATTGCGGCAAGGCCGGCCGGAAGCCGGCCTGGCCAGCCCGGGACAGAATCTTGCCAGACGGTCGCACGACAGACCAGGTGTTCGAAGAAGTGGATGCACGGGTGCGAACGCTCGAGCAGGCGCTCAGCGCGCGTGACCCGCTGCCGCTTGCCTGTACGGTTGACGAAGCCCTTGCGCTCGTGCGCTGTCTGCTGCGCGGATACATCGACGCACACGGAAGAGCGGACGCCGCCGGCGACGATGTGCTCGAACTGTTCAAGGTGTTCGTGCGGGGAGACCCGAGTCTCAACGCGGTGCGTGACAATATCCGCGAGCTGGTCTATTACCGCAACTGCATCGACGCCGGGCGCGAGGACGCGCTGCCGGCGCGCCCGGACGCGATGGCGGTACGTACCATCCGGCATATCTATCTCTACCTGCGCAGCCGCTCGGAACAGGAACGCCTGTTCCGGCAGGACTAGGCTGCCGCGCAATCACGGCCACTCATGGATGCGGTGAGCGAATGCCGGATTCCTCCCACGCGCGCAGCGGTGTTCATCGGCGCAGCCCGTTACCGGCGCCACAGCTACGGCGCCAACCATCCGCTGTCGATCCCGCGGGTGTCGCTCACCTTCGATCTGATCAATGCCTATGGTGCGCTGCGTGCCGATGAATACCTCGCCGGGCGCGCCGCCACGGCGGCGGAGCTCGGCCGCTTCCATACGTCCGAGTACGTGCAGGCGTTGCAGCGCTGCGAGATCCTGGGCCGCGTGAGCGATGGCTGCCGCAAGCGGCACAACATCGGCAATCTGGAGAATCCGTGGTTTCCCGGGTTTTTCAGCACACCGGCGCTGGCCGCAGGCTCGAGCGTGCAGGGCGCCGAAGAGGTGCTGGCCGGCCGCAGCGCCTTCAGCCCCGCCGGCGGCATGCATCACGCGCGCCCGGACCGGGCGCAGGGGTTCTGCTATTTCAACGACGCGGTGCTTGCGGTCGATCGTCTGCGCCGTGCCGGGTTGCGGGTGCTTTACCTCGACATCGACGCCCACCATGGCGATGGCGTGGAGGAGGCATTCGCGCACGATCGTGACGCGTTCACCTTCTCGCTGCATATGGATACCCGCTATGCCTACCCGTTCAGCGGCGGGGCGCTGACCGACCGGGGCGCGCCAGCCGGGGAGGGCGCCTGCCTCAACCTGCCGCTGCCGCGTGATACCAACGACAGTGAGTACGCGCTGCTGTTCGAAACCGTGTGGCCGGAGGTGCTGCGCGTATTCCGGCCGCAGGCCGTGGTGCTGCAGGCCGGGACGGATGTCATCTCCGGGGATCCGCTCGGCAAGCTGCGCATTTCCACGCAGCAGTTCCTGGCGGTCGTGGCGCGCGTCGTGCAGGACAGTCCGCGCCTGCTGGTGATCGGCGGAGGCGGTTATCATCCGCTGCTGCTCGCGCGCTGCTGGACCGGGGTGTGGGCGCTGCTGTCCGGACGCACGCTGCCCGTGGAAATCCCGCCGGCCGGCCAGGCGCTGCTGCGCGCGGCCGCGTGCGAGGACATGGAGGACGAAGACCGGCATCCGGGGCGGCCCGAATCGCTCATCGGCGCGCGCCTCGACGAGCACTGTCGCGGCGCGGTGCGTGCCGAGGTGGCCGGCCTGCTCGATGCGCTGCGGCGCACGCATCCGCTCATGGCCGGGCTGTGAGCGGCGCACCGGCAGAGGGATTCGCCACTGCGGCGGCGACCCGCGCCTACGCCGCCAGCGCCGGCGGATCCTGCGCACCCGGCCATTACAGCGACTTCCCGGGGAGCGGCGCGCGCCTGAGTTCGATCGGCATCGGCACCTTCCCGGGCGAGGCCTCTGCCGAAGCGGACCGGCGGATTGCCGGCATCATCGAACGTGGGGTGTGCAGCGGCATCAATGTCATCGATACTGCCGCGCATTACCGGTACGGCCGCTCCGCGCGTGCCGCCGGCGAAGGCCTGCGCGCAGCGCTGCGCAGGGGGATTGCGAGGGAGGCGGTCTACCTCGTTTCAAAGGGCGGGTTTCTGCTCTATCCGGACGGGCCGCCGGCCGACCCGCAGCAGTGGTTCCGTGATGAAATCGTCACCCGCGGGCTGGGTACGGCTGCCGACCTGGCATCCGGCACGCACCTGCTGACTCCGGAGTATATAAGGTATCAGCTGGACCTCAGCCGCGACTGGCTCGGGGTGCATACCCTCGATGCGTTTCTGGTCGACCAGCCGGAGGTGCATGTTGCCCACTGCGGCAAGCCGCAGATGCTGAAGAAACTCGAAGCTGTGTTCCGCGTGCTCGAAGAGGCGGTGCGCGATGGGACGATCCGGCACTATGGTGTTTCGAGCTTTCATGCGTTCCGGGTGCATACCGATGAGGCACTGTTTCTGTCGCTCGTGTCGCTGCTCGGGCTGGCGCAGAAGGCGGCGTCGGCGGTGCACGGCGACCGGGCGGCGCACCACTTCGCGCTGATCCAGATGCCCTTCAATCAGGCCATGCCCGAAGGTTTTACGCGTTTCAACCAGGTGACGGGGCAGGGCAATGAGGCATCGACCCTGCAGGCAGCGCGGCAGCTCAAGGTCTATGTCATGGCGAGCCACACCCTGCTCAAGGGCCATCTCGGCCAGCAGTCGCTGGCCGCGGTCGGACGGGCCATGCCGGGGCTGCCGGGAGCCGCGGCGCGCGCCATCCAGTTCAACCGCTCCACGCCCGGGCTCGGTACCACGCTCGTCGGGCTCAGCACCCCGGCGCATCTGGACGATGTCCTGGCGGTCGCATGCGTCGCTCCCATCGAGCGCGCGAACTATCTCGCCCTGTACGAGCAGGCCTGACGGGATCCTGGCCGCGGTGCGATTGCAGGCGCTGTGGCATGGGCTACACTATTCGCATATGACCAATCCCCCCAGCGCAGCAAACCCGGCCGATGCCCCGGACGGAGAAGGTGCCGCGGCCACGGCCACGGCCGCGGTCCAGAGCGTTTCGGTATCTACCGACCCCCTGAAGCTGCTTGGCCAGATTCTGGTGCTGGCCGTGCGGCACAAGGCTTCGGACATCCATCTGCGTACCCGCAGCCACCCCATCCTGCGCATCGACGGGATCCTGCGCGCGGTGCGCGAGATTCCGCCGCTCGCTCCGGACCTGATGGACCGGCTGGCGCGCACGATGATGTCGCCGCGCCTGGCCGCGCAGTTCGACCGTGACCACCAGGTGGACCTGTCCATCGGCTTCAAGGACATCGGGCGGGTACGTGCCAACCTGTTCCATCAGCGCGGTTCCATCGGCATGGTGCTGCGCGTGATCGCCACCAGCATTCCGACGCTGGCCGAGCTGCGGGTGCCCGAACTCGTGGGCGGGTTTTCGCAGTTCGCGCGCGGACTCGTGCTGATTACCGGTGCCACCGGGTCGGGCAAGTCGACGACGCTGGCGTCGCTGGTCAACGAGATCAACGCCACCGAAACCACGCATATCATCACCATCGAGGATCCGATCGAGTTCCTGTTTTCGGAGAAACGCTCGATCATCACCCAGCGCGAAATCGGCATCGATACCAACAGCTTCGCCGATGCCATGAAAGCTTCGCTGCGTGAGGATCCGGACGTGATCCTGCTCGGCGAGATGCGCGATCCGGAAACTATCGAAACGGCGCTTACCGCGGCCGAGACTGGACACCTGGTGTTTTCGACGGTGCATTCTCCGGCCGCGGCCGAAACCGTCTCGCGGGTCATCTCGGCCTTTCCTCCGGAACTGCAGCAGACCATGCGTGCCAAGCTCGCGCAGAACCTCATGGCCGTGGTCAGCCAGCGCCTGCTGCCGCGCAAGGGCGGCCAGGGACGGATTATCGCCTGCGAGGTCATGACGGTGTCGGCGCTGGTGCGTGAGTACATCCTGGATCCGCTTAAGATCAAGGAGATCGGCGACCTCATCAGGAAGGGCACCCTGGCCGAAGGAATGCTGTCGTTCGACCAGAGCCTGCTCAATCTGTGCCGCGCCGGAGAGATCGATAGCGCGACGGCGCTGCAGTACGCGAGCAGCGCGACCGATCTCAAGCTCAAGCTCGAAGGTTTCTAGTCCGCCAGCCGCGCGGTTCGGCGGAAGTGGCCGCAGTCTGTGCCATGCCGTCCGGCAATGACCGGGCAGTGGCGCGGGCCCGCCGTCCCGACGCGCGTGGTTTCAGCCCGATGCCGGGCGGGATCGCGGGTTTGCCCGGGACTTCCCCTCGTACGCACTGCCTCACGCACAGCGGTTTTCCGTCGGGTGGCCTGACCGGCCGGGGTGCCCTCGGTCCGTGGTGCCCGGGCTTCGCTGGCGCACCGGACCAGCCGGAGGGATGCCGCAGTCGTCACGATTGTCACAGGCATCAGGCAGAGTGCGGCATCCGCGCGCCCGGTTCTGGAAGGGATTACCGGAAAAGACAGGTTTCCAGCGCGTGGCGGCTATTTCCGCCGGGCGAGTTCGCGCAGCAGCCGCTCCTGTTCCGCGAAGGAGGGAACACGGCCGCCCCCGTGGGGGAGGGTTTCGCTGTCCGGAGGACCGGATCCGTTGTGGGGTGCTTCCGGTCCGGCTGCGGTGCCAGGGGGGTCCCCGTCGGTGTAGTGGCCGCTGAAGCCGGTCGGAGGGGCAGTGCCCGCATGGAGATATTCGGCGACCCGGATCCGCTTGTTGAGGGCGGTGACGCGGCGGTCGATCCAGGCAAGGTCATAGAGGGCCCAGGCAGCCCCGGTGGCGGCCGGCACCAGCGCCCAGCCCCAGGACAGGCTGAATCGCAGGATCAGGGCCGTTGCCGTCAGCGTGGCGTACTGCAGGGCCCGCGGCAGGTCGTCGAGATAGATCCGGTGGCCACCCAGGGGGAACAGAAACCACATCAAATATGCTACTTTACGGTGTTTCAGGCGACGCACGAGCCGCAGGTTCGCGCTCTGCAGGCCACCCCCCTCGAGGTCCAGTTTTTGCCAGGCGCGCGTCATGGTTGGCAGGTCCTATAGGAAAACATTTGAAATAAGCGCAGTTTATGCTGAAATGGCGGGGCCGAATGCAACCGCGCCCCTGATGGCGCCCTGCCCTCTTTCCGCGAAGACACCATGGCCGATCGCAGACTTCAAGTATTCCACACTGTAGCGCGTCTGCTCAGTTTCACCAAGGCAGCCGAGACGCTGCACATGACGCAGCCTGCGGTGACCTTCCAGATCCGCCAGCTCGAAGAGCATTTCAACACCCGCCTGTTCGACCGCACCCACAACCGCATCAGCCTGACCGTGGCCGGGGAGCGCGTCTACGAGTATGCCGAGCAGATCATCGTCCTCTACGGTGAGATGGACAGCCGCGTACGCGAGCTGACCGGCGACGTGAGCGGGATCCTGATCATCGGGGCGAGTACCACCATCGCCGAGTACGTCCTGCCCGGACTGCTCGGGGAATTCCAGGCGCGCTACCCCGACGTCAATGTCCGCCTGAGCGTTTCCAATTCGCTCGGTATTGTCCATCTCGTGGAGAACAATTCGGTGGATGTGGGCATCGTCGAGTCTCCGGTGACGAACAAGAATCTGGCGGTGGAGGTCTGCTGGCACGATGAGCTCGTCTTCATCTGCCCGCCGCATCACCCCCTGGCCAGGACGCCGGCCATCGCCGTGGACGAACTGGCGAACCTGCCGTTCCTGTGCCGGGAAGAGGGTTCGGGCACCCGCGAGGTCATCGCCGAGTACCTGTCCCAGAACGGGATCCAGCTGCAGGACCTCAACCTGTGCATGGAGTTTGGCAGCCCGGAATCGATCAAGAGCGCGGTCGAGGCAGGTCTCGGCGTGTCGATCGTCTCGCGCGCCACGGTCGGCAAGGAACTGAAGCTCGGGACGCTCGTGGCGCTGCCACTCAAGCCGCCGCTTGAGCGGCCGTTTTCCTTCGTCTACCAGCGCCAGAAATTCCGGCTTCGGGCGGTGGATGAATTCATGAAGTTCGCCCACGAGCACTGCGAGCGGCGTGGCGGCCTGAACCGGGACGCTACGGCGCACGACTGAAGTGGGTACAGCCATGTGTCCGTCCGCACCCGCCCTCCAGCACGCGGCCGGAGTGCGGTCATGAAACATTTTGCCGTAGTGCAGCACACCTATTCCGAGTTCCTCGGCACCATCGAGAACCAGCTCGAGAAGCGCGACATCGGGTTCATTTATTTCCGGCCGTTCGTGGGCCAGGACCTGCCGGGCAGCGCCGGGCAGTTCGATGCCCTGTTCCTGCTGGGCGGATCACGTCCGCCCGCCGACCGGGAGGCCTGTCCGTGGGTCGATGATGAGCTGCGTCTGCTCGAGGTCTTCCGCAGGGCGCAGCGGCCGGTCGTGGCTTTCGGATTCGGAGCGCTGCTGCTTGCCGAGCAGGCTGGCGCCAAAGTATCCGCGGAGCCGCTGCATACCGCCTACTGGACGACCGGACACCGCACTGCCGCCGGCGAGCGGGATGCGCTGGCCGAGGCGGTGGACGGCCGGCGGCTGCTGGTCATGTACAACGGCAGCGCGGTGCTGCCAGCCGGCGTCGAGCCGTTGGTGGTGGATGACGACGGCAACTGGATCGCGATCCGCCCGCAGCGCGAATGCTACGGCATGCTGTTCCGGCCGGAACTGAAGCCGGGAATGCTCGAGGACATGATCATGGAAGCGAGACGCCCGGTTCCGGACAACATCAGCGAACTGCTGGCAGAGGCGCGCCGGGAATGGAAGGACACGGAGGAAACCCGGGACCGCGTCATCGTCGCCCTGGTGCGGGAGCTCGATCTCATGAAGGAGCGGAAAAAGATGCCGGTATTCCATCTGAACGTTCCGGACAATTCCTAGACCGCCGTGCCGCGATACAGAGTGCCTGTCCATGTCGAAGAGTGAAGAGAAGCGGCTGCGCGATATCCTGAGAAGGCTGCCGGAGCAGCAGGCGCGCACCCTGCTCGAATTTGCCGAATTTCTCGATGCGCGCGCCGCGCAGCCGGTGGATGTTGCGGGTCTTCCGGCATCCCAGGCTGCGGTCATTCCCCTCCCCGCAGATATCCCGCGTCCGGAGCAGGAGAGTGTCGTGAAGGCGATCAAGCGCCTGGCCGCGACCTATCCCATGCTGGACCGTTCCAAGATGCTGAACGAGACTTCATCGCTCATGACCCAGCATGTCATTCAGGGCCGGGGCCGGATCGAAGTGATCGATGAACTCGAGATCATCTTCCGTCGCCATTACGAGAAGTTCCTCGGCCGGGAAAG
>JAJYCY010000046.1:0-1795 GCA_021778035.1 Pseudomonadota bacterium | reverse complement strand
CCGGACCCGGGTTCATCGCCGGGTGCGATAAGCGCGGGCTTAACTGCCCGCACGACATCACCCGGCCGGTTCTCGAATGCTGTCGCCAGCGCCTCGTTCACGGCCACAAGCACGACGCTCATGCCCTGGCGATCGTGTCCCGCACGACCCATATCGCGCAGCGTCCGGTCTTCTTCGGGAGGCTTGTCCGCGAACGCCGCACCCGCCACAACCCGGTCGCGCAGCTCGATCCGCCGCGTCCCGGCCACAGACTTCCAAAACCGGTCGTCGGCATCGGAGAGATCAAGCGGGTCTGCACGTTCACTCGCCGCCTGGGCGACCCGCTATTGCGACTTCCTGACACCCGAAGACGCTGTGCGGCCGCCAGGGCCTGCTTCGAGCGCCGGTATTGGCCGAATCGGGGGCAGGCCACGCTGCGCCATAGGAGCCATATTTAGAATTGATCGACATCATCCGGCCAGAAAAATGACTGTGCCGCTTGCATCGAAGGGTGGCACGGTCTTTGATTATCTTCAGGCTGCGTGTCCAGGCAGGGAGGGATGTGTTGCAGGGGGCGCTTGCCGAGATACGCCAGGATATTCCCCCCCAAAAAGAGCATTACCCCAAGAATAATTACCATGGCTGTGAAGGCCAGAGGCGTAAATGCTGGACAGAACAGACCCGGCGACAGGAAAGCCTGTGCCGCAATTCGCGCCGTCACCCTCGCCCGGCGGCAAACGCACCCATCTGCGTACTTCTTTCGGATTGTCGGTGCTGGCATTGCTCGTGCTCGGCGCTTCGTATGGGCTCTTTGCCTGGCGGGCCACGAAAGAAGTCACTGTCACCCGGCTTGCGCTGCTCGGCGGGGTCATTGCCAGTGCCGAGAATTCCACCTTCGAGCAGTATCACCGTGCACTCAAGCTGTTGGGACAGCAGCTGCTGCGCAACAAGGCGTGGAACCGGCGGGCAGCACGCGCCTGGCTCGCGGATTTCCGTCGTGCCTATCCGGAAATCGTCAGCATCAATGTGATCGGGCTTGATGGACAGGTCGTCGCGTCGACGGCGGTGCCAAGCGGCCGTCCCTTGCCGGATTTCCATCTCATTCCCCGTCTCTGGCCGGGACTGAAGCGCGATGAATCCCGGTCCGGCCTGGTCGTCGCCCGGCCGGTGTATGGCCCGCTGGTCCACCACTGGGTGATTCCCCTGCGCTACATCGTGCGGACGTCTTCCGGAAAGCCATGCTTTGCGCTGACCACGCCGCTGCGGCTGCGCAATCATGAAGCCCGATGGGGCCGTTTGCAGTTTTCCCGCACGCCGCTGCGGGGGCTTACGGTAAGTCTCGTCCGTGACGATGGCCGTTTCGAGGAACGATGGCCGATGGCGCAGCCGCTGCATCTCGCATCCCCGGATGACGGCCCGGTGGCTGAAAATCTCATCGGGTTTCTGCGCGCCCACCGTCACATCCGTCACGGCGCATTCCAGGGAAGGCAGGACACCGGGCGCGGGCAGGTGATTGGAGCCTACCACCGGCTTGCCGATTATCCGCTGACGGTGGTCGTGGCTGCACCGCTTTCGGAGGTGGGCAGGCTGTGGTGGCTGAGAATCCGCATGCCTTTTGCGCTGATCGGCCTGATGCTGGTGACCGGCAGCGGGTTTTATCTCTGGGCGCTTGCGCGCGAGCAGACGGCCGAGTCGCGGCAGGCGCAGACCATGGCGCGGCTTGCCTATCAGGCGCGCCATGATTCCCTGACCGGTCTGCTGAACCGCAACAGTCTCCGGGAAGCCCTCGAAGAGGCGCATGCCAACAGCGTGAAAT
>JAJYCY010000045.1 GCA_021778035.1 Pseudomonadota bacterium | reverse complement strand
CGACTGGCGCAGGCCGGTGAGGAAGCTCCGGTTGTCGCGGCTCGAGGTGATGGAATCCCACGGCTGGGCAATTACCTCTTCCTCCGGAAATCCGGTGATTGCCGTGAAAGCCTTGTTGATAAAGATGATGCGGCCCCTCGCATCGGTGATGAACACCGCCTCGGCGGTGTTTTCGAGCGCACTGGCAGCCATCCGCAGCTGGCTTTCTGCGTGACTGTGGGCGAGCCGCGTGCGCAGTGTGTGGATGCCGTAGCCCACGTCGTTCGCGAGCTGCTCCAGGATGTCGACCTCATTGCTGTCGAATGCGAGTGGCTTGTCGGTGTAGAAACAGAAACTGCCGAACACGTGGCTGCCGTAGATGAGCGGCAGCGATATGCTTGATGCGTAGCCCCTTGCCATGGCCGCGTCGTGCCATGGTGCATGCGTAGCGTCCGCTTCGATATTGCGTGTGACAGCCGGGCGCCGTTCGCGGATCGACACACCGGCAGCGCCTCTGCCGCGCGGGGTGTCGGCCCAGGTAAGATCGAGAGATGCCACATAGCCGTCGTCGTGTCCCGCTACCGCCACCGGACGTATGGTCTTCCCCTCGTCATTTTCGGCGTAGCCCGCCCAGGCCATCCGGTAGCCTCCCGTCCGCACCAGGCTCTGGCAGACCTGGTTCAGCAGGGTCAGTTCGTCCTGGGCATGGATCAGACTCTGGTTGACGTCGGTCAGCACGCGCAGCGCGCGGTTGGCGCCATGCAGCTGCTCGCGCGCATCGAGCTGTGCCTGTTCCCATTCGCTCTGATGGCGCGCGGTCCAGAGGAACGTCCACGCGATCGCCAGGGCCAGAAGCAGTTCCAGGGCATAGGGCACCTCGACTGCGCGGGCCCACTCCCGCCATACATGGGACATCGGAATGGTGATCCCGAGCGTGAGCGGATATCTTTTCAGCCGATGATATACAACGAGATCAGATTCCCTGTTCAGGGCGGTGACGCCTTCGGCATACCCGCTCGAGGGAAATCTGCGGGCATGCAGGGTGCGGTACAGGATTCCGTTTTGCGGGGCGTCGTACATGTGGCCCGGGTGGACCGGAGGTGGCCACACGAATATCAGATAGCCGTTGTCGTTCAGCAGACCCCCGCGCAGCTTGCCGGAAGGGGGCAGGTTGGTCCAGAGCGCCTGTTCGCGTGATACTGGAAGCGCAACCCCCAGTACGAAGATCGGGTGTCCCTGGCTGTTCCGCACCGCATAGTGCAGCGGCACGATCCATCCGGGCGTCAGCGTTCCACGCTTTGTCGGTCCGATCGTAAGGCGAGGCGAGGCCAGGGCGTCCTGCAATCCCAGAGCAAAATTCTTTCCGGTGAGGACAGGAAACGGAGCGCCCAGGGGAATGTTCGAGGCCGCGAGGATCTGGCCCTGCGGCGACATG
The DNA here is from genome assembly GCA_021778035.1 of Pseudomonadota bacterium. GTDB lineage: Bacteria > Pseudomonadota > Gammaproteobacteria > Acidiferrobacterales > UBA6901 > JAJYCY01. The sequence goes on along the minus strand of JAJYCY010000045.1, from coordinate 15,368 downwards.
ACGATAAGTCCACCGAGTTCCGGGTTTGCATCCCGGAACCGCAGCAGCAGGGCATGGGATAATGCCGGGTGGCGTCTGACGCCGGCAGCACGAAGCTGTCCGCCAAGCACCTGCAGTCCATGTTCGTAGTGGCGCAGCGTGGCCTCGGTCGAGCGGGCGGTGAGCCCGGCGACCAGGGCCAGCCGGCGGATCTGGTTATGCTTGACGGAGCGGTATGTAGTGATGCCGTAAACGACTGCGGTGGCAGAAAGCACGAGCAGCAGCGTTGCGAACGCTACTGACAGATTGGCGATTGCCCTGGATTCCTGGTGATCATCCATGTGTGCAGAATCGCGCCCCGAACCCGTGTGCCGCGCAGCGTCCCGATGCCACTTTATTATGAAAGGTCGCCAGCTTTCAAGATATAAATCAGGCTCCGGGGCCGATTTGCGCCCGGACGCGCTGGCGCCGGATTCATGGCCGGCGAAGCAGTCCGCGCAGGTTCGCAATGTGCGCGTCAGCACGGTCCTGGCGTACCTGCGGGTCCGCACTGCCGTTCTCCTTCTGCCACTGAAGATCATCCTGCGGCAGTTCGGCAATGAAGCGGCTCGGCTCACATTCGGTGATTTCGCCGTAACGTCTGCGATGGCACGCCAGGGAGAGGCTCAGGGTGGTGCGGGCACGGGTAATGCCGACGTAGGCGAGCCGGCGCTCCTCCTCGATCGCATCCTGCTCGATGCTGGTCCGGTGAGGCAGGAGATTCTCTTCCATTCCAACCATGAAGACATGAGGAAACTCAAGGCCCTTGGCCGCGTGCAGGGTCATCAGGGAAACCTGGTCGGCCCCCGTGTCGGACTCATCGCTGTCGAGCATGCCGATGAGGCAGATGCGTGCCACGGCCTCGGCAAACGAAAGCTCGCTGTCCGTGGCTGTCAATCGGCCGAGCCAGCCGATCAGGTCATTGACGTTCGCGATGCGCTTCTGCGCGGCTGCGGGGTTGTCGGATGTCTCTTCAATCCATGCCTCGTAGCCGGAGCCGGAAACGATCTCCCTGGCAAGGTCTGCCGGCGGCCGCTGCGCGGCATCTCCAGACAGCCCGTCGACCCAGGTGGTGAAGCGGCGCAACGCGGCAAGCTGCCGTGCAGCGAGCAGGGAAGCCAGGCCATCATCGGAGGCGGTCTGCATGAGGCTCAGTCCGCATCCGGCAGCATGCTGTGCCAGTCCTTCCAGGGTTGCCGCGCCGATTTCACGCCGCGGCGTATTGGCAATGCGCAGGAATGCGCCGTTGTCCTGCGGATTGGCGACCAGACGCAGATACGCCATGATGTCTCGGATCTCGGTCCGGTCAAAGAATGAGGTACCGCCACTCAAATAGTAGGGAATTCTCTGTTCGCGCAAGGCGCGCTCGAAGACACGTGCCTGGTGGTTGCCACGGTACAGCACCGCGTAATCGCGGAAGTCCGTGCGATGCGTGAATTTGTGGTGTAGCAGTTCCGCGACGACGCGGTCCGCTTCATGCTCCTCATCGCGCGCGACGATGACCTGGATCGGGTCCCCGTAGCCGAGCTCACTCCACAGCCGTTTTTCATGGACGTGCGGATTGTTGCGGATCAGGCTGTTGGCGGCCTTGAGAATCCGGCCTGCCGAACGGTAGTTCTGTTCGAGCTTGATGATCGCCAGGCCCGGAAAGTCCGTTTCCAGCTGGAACAGGTTCTCCGGACGTGCCCCGCGCCAGGCGTATACGGACTGGTCATCGTCGCCGACGACGGTAAGTGCTCCGCGGGGTCCGACGAGCTGCCGGACGAGGTGGTACTGGCAGGCATTGGTGTCCTGGTATTCATCGACAAGAAGGTAGCGTATCCGGTCCTGCCACGCTGCCAGTGCTTCCGGGTGGCTGCGGAAGATAAGTGCCGGCTGCAGGATCAGATCATCGAAGTCGACGGCATTGCAGGCTCTGAGGTGGCGCTGGTAGGCGGGGTAGATCTGGGCCGCCTTCATCGCCAGCGGATCGTCGCCTGTCGTGGATGTTGCGTGTTCGGGCCCGAGCATGGCGTTTTTCCACTGCGAAATCAGACGCTGCACTTCCTCGGCCATGATGTTGTGTGCCAGATCACGGATGAGTTCGAGGCTGTCGGCGGAATCGTAGATCGAGAATCCGGGGCGATAGCCGGCACGGCTGCCCTCGGCGCGCAGGATGCGCAGCCCCAGGGTATGGAACGTCGATATGGCCAGATCCTTTGCGCCGCTGCCGCCGAGCATGGCTTTCACCCGGGTTTTCATCTCGCGGGCCGCCTTGTTGGTGAAAGTGACCGCCGCGACATGGGCCGGATTCATTCCGCGCTCGCGTACCAGCAGGGCGATCTTGTGCGTGATTACCGCGGTCTTTCCGCTGCCTGCACCAGCCAGCACAAGCAGCGGCCCGGCTGTGTAATGCACCGCTTCCTTCTGACGGGGGTTGAGATTCGACAAGGGCGTTCTTGGAGGTTCTTGCTGGATTCGTTCGTGGCGCGCGATTCTAGCGCGGATTGCACGGCGCTGACAGTCCGCGGGTGCCGGGTTGCCGCGCCGGGGCCTTTCACTGCCGGTGCCGCGGCGTGCAACCGAACCGGCGGCCAGCGGGCGGCCAGTCCGCAACGCACAGTTTGCGCCACTGGCACCGCCTGTATTATGGTTAGGCCGACGGCGCAGGGCACGAGTCCGCGAACCGGCCCGGCTTTTCCTCCGGTGCTGCCGGACATCCCGCACAGTCCGGTCCGCACCACGCCTGCCGCGCCGCCGGCCCGGGACCAGGACGTGATCGAGCTTCCGACAGGACAATGACCATGAGCACCAAGTACGTAAACGCGGTTATTTCAGAGACCCATGGCGAGGAAAGCCTGCCGATACTGGAGGGGACGATGGGATCTGCGGCTGTCGACATCCAGACGCTCTATTCCCGCCACGGGCTGCTCGCCTACGATCCCGGATTCCGCTCCACCGCATCGTGCAAAAGCGCGATCACTTTCGTGGATGGCGATGCCGGGGTGCTCCTGTACCGGGGGTATCCGATCGAGGAGCTCGCCCAGCACAGCACTTTTGTCGAGGTGGTTTATCTGCTGATGTTCGGAGAGCTGCCTAATCCGGACCAGATGGCCACTTTCCAGGCTGCAATCCACCAGCACAACATGCTGCACGAACAGGTGCTCTATTTCTACCGGGGTTTCCGTCGCGATGCGCATCCGATGGCAGTGATGATCGGCGTGGTCGGAGCGCTCTCAGCCTTCTATCACGATGTTATCAACATCAGTAACCAGCAGGAGCGTGAACTTGCGGCGATAAGGCTGATCGCCAAGATGCCGACGATTGCCGCTGCCAGCTACACCTATAGCACCGGACGTCCCCAGCGCTACCCGAACAATGGCCTCGACTATGCCGGAAATTTCATCCAGATGCTTTTCGGAATGCCGAATGCCGAAATGGTGGTCAACCCGGTCGTGGCGCGCGCCTTGGACCGTATTTTCATCCTGCACGCCGACCACGAGCAAAATGCATCGACATCGACCGTGCGCCTGGCGGCATCTTCGGGAGCGAACCCGTTTGCCTGCGTGGCGGCCGGAATCGCGAGCCTCTGGGGGCCCGCCCATGGCGGTGCCAACGAAGCCGTGCTGAAGATGCTGATGGAAATCGCGCGGCCGGAGAACATCCACAAGGCCATTGCCCGCGCCAAGGACAAGAACGATTCGTTCCGCCTGATGGGTTTCGGACATCGCATATACAAGAACTTCGATCCGCGTTCGCGCGTGATCCAGGAGAGTGCGCGCGAGGTGCTCGACCATCTCGGCATCGACGATCCGCTTCTCGAGGTTGCAATGAAACTTGAGGAAATCGCGCTGCAGGACGAATATTTCATAGAGCGCAAGCTCTACCCCAACGTTGATTTCTATTCCGGAATACTTCTGCGTGCGATGGGGCTGCCGATGAACATGTTTACGGCGGTTTTTGCGGTGGCACGCACCGCCGGCTGGGTCAGCCACTGGCTGGAACTGCGGCAGGAGACACATGGCATCGACCGGCCCAGACAGCTGTACGTCGGCCAGCCGCGCCGGAGCTACCCGAAAAGGAAAGCCACGGCCTGATCGGATCCGGCAGCCCGGCGGGGATTCAGCGCCGCACTGCGGCAGCCGGTACCTTCAGCGTGAACCACACCGCGGTTGCCAGCAGCAGAGCGGCCAGCATTTCGAAGCCCGCCACATAGCCGCCGGCACCGATGACGGCGCCCGTGACCACCGGACCTGCGGCCTGACCGGTGTCCATGATGGTCCTGAGGACTCCCATGGAGGTGCCGAGACGGTCCTGGCGGCTCAGATCACTGACCAGTGCCGATGTTGACGATGTGACCCCCGCGAATCCGGCACCGAATACCATGCTCAGCGCGGACAGTGCCAGCGGCGAGGAGCAGGCCGGAATCAGTCCGACGCCGATGGCGCCGGTTGCCAGCCCTGCGAGAATGACGGGGCGGCGTCCGGCACGGTCGGAGACCCTGCCGATCAGCGGTTTGAGCAGGGCGACGCAGACGAGCTGCAGGCCCAGCATGACGCCGATCTGCCACGCCGCAATGCCACCGGCCCTGGCGTAGACGGCAAGGAAGGTCTCGACCGAGCCGAACACGAAATACTGGGCAGATTCGGTGATACTGGTTGCGAGCAGCGCGCCATTGGCAAGGGTGGTGGCCAGCGTGCTGCGCAGTGCCGGCCAGGGGCTGCCATGCGTCCGCGGCTGTGCAGGTCTCATGTCATCGCGGGGCAGGAATACACCAAGCGCCAGCGCGATGATCCCCGCTGCCCCGCAGGCGAGATAGACTGCGTGGAAGCTGGCAATGGATATCAGCGCTCCCCCCAGAAACGGAGCCACCGACCGGCCGGCGATTGTTACCGATGAATAGGTGGACAGCATTTCGGCACGGTTCCGGCTGTAATGACTCGCGACCCAGGCGCTTGCTACGGTGCCGAAAACGGCGGTGGCGAAACCGTGATAGAAGCGCACGAGCACCAGTTGCCAGATCTGGTGTACGGGCAGGTACAGGAACGGTGCGGTAGCGAATATCAGCAGTGCCGCCACCAGCATACGCTGTCTGCCCAGCAGGTCGGAGAGTGCTCCGGCAGGCAGGCTGATCAGTATTCCCGACACCGTGGATGCCATGGCGACCGACCCGATCTCGGTGGCGCCTGCTCCCAGGTGGGCGGCGAGCAGCGGCAGCGCGGGTGTCTTGGACAGAGTGGAACTCAGGATGGCAAATGCCCCGGCAGCTGCGAGCAGCCAGAAAGACCGGCGCTGACCTATTTTTTGGTCCATCGTTTTTCCTGCCAGTCCGCCGCGTTCCGTGTATCATACGGTCCGGCCAGCCTCCGGCTGGCGTTCCACGTGCCCGTTGCTGCCTGGGCGGTGGCGCACCCATCAACATGAACCGGGGAGGCATCGCCGTGCGCAATCTGGTGCTGTTGTCGGCCTTTCTGCTTTCCGGCTGCATTGCCCAGGCGCTGACGTCCGGCAACATCGCTTTCAGCGATGGCAACAGCGGTTCCCGTCCTCTGATCAGTTCCGGGGAACGCGCAGTGATCCACGATTACTGTGCAAGCCACGCCGGCAGCCTGCCGGTGGTACGGCGGCAGGATGCCCGTGCGCTGTCGCGGCTGCACCGTGGCGGCACATTGCCTGCGGGAATCGCCCTCGACAGGCTGCCGCAGCGGCTCGAGCGGCGTCTGTCGCCGCTGCCCCGGGGCTATGTGCGTGTACTGGCCGGAACGGATGTGCTGGTGGTTGGCCGCCGGTCCGGTGTCATCGCAGATCTGGCGCGCGGGGTCTGCAATCCCTCTGGCCGGTAGCCTGCGGCCGGGTTTCAGCAGTACGCTGCTGGCCAGCGGACAGCCCGGATACATGGGCTATTTCTTTTCCCTGGCGGCGAAATTCCTGGCGAGCGTCTGGCGCTTGTCGTAGGCCTCACGCGCGATGGCCACGTCCTCCAGAAAAAGAGGCAGTTCGTCCAGCAGCAGCGCCTGCGGGCCATCCACGAGGGCCTTCTGGGGCGCGGGATGGAAATCCACGAGAACCATGTTGGCGCCGGCAATGATTCCCTGAGCGGTGACATGCTGGATGTCGAGCAGGCCGTCCGGGGCGCGGTCGCGGGAGCCGACCGAATGGGAGGGATCCACGCACACCGGCATGCGCGTCAGGCGCTTGACCACGGGAACGTGCGCAAAATCGACAAAATTGCGGTGCGGGTCACCCATGTTTGTTTTCATGCCACGCAGTCCGAAGACCACGTTTCGGTTGCCGGCGCTCGCAAGGTATTCCGCAGCATTGAGTGACTCTTCCAGCGTGATGCCGAAACCGCGTTTCAGCAGCACTGGCAGTTCCCGCTGCCTGCCGACGATTTTCAACAGCTCGAAGTTCTGCGTGTTGCGCGTGCCGATCTGCAGCATGACCCCGGTGGGGTTCCCGGTACGCTGCAGCGCCTCGCGGATTTCGTCGAGGTGGGAGTCGTGCGTGATCTCCATGGCGATCACCTTGATGCCGTACTTGCCGGCGAGCTCGAATACCCACGGGAGGCATTCCCGGCCATGTCCCTGGAACGCGTAGGGATTGGTGCGCGGTTTGTAGGCGCCCATGCGCGTACATACCTGTCCGTTGTCGCGCAGCGCTTGCATCATCCGCTCCACGTGCTCGGGCGTGTCGACTGCACATAGTCCGGCAAACACGTTGAGGCTGTCCTGGCTGAATCGGACACCGTTGTAGTCGAATCCGGTGGGGCGCCGGTCGTCGTGGTGACGGCCGAGAATGCGGTATTCCTCCGACACCCGGACGACACGTTCGACACCGGGGAGCGATTCGATCTCATTTCGGTCCAGGAGCGCGGTATCACCGATGAGGTAAATCTCGGTCAGCGTCTGCTGAGAGCCGATTTCCTCGTGAATGCGGGTGGTGATGTTGCGCTTGTTGCGCAGTACGTCCAGGATCTGCTGGAATTCAGGACTGTTTCTGCCGATGTGCGGCTTGAGGATGATGATCATGGGCTTTTCCTTGACTGCGATGCCGTCCGGCGCTGTACCGGGCCGCGAAATGCGGCACTGGCGCCCCGGGCGACCGTATTGTAGCAAGATGGAGGCTAACATCCGCCATGCAGGGTGACCGGACCCGGAAGGGACCGCGGCCCGGCAGTCCAGCCGCCGCGCCCGCCCTTTCATTCGACCCGCGGGTGGTGGCACGCGAGGTGCGCGTCGAGACCTTCCGGGCGAGCGGACCGGGCGGCCAGCATCTTCACAAGACCGAATCGGCGGTGCGCATGATCCATGAGCCGACGGGGATTGCGGTAACCGTATCCGACACAAGGTCTCAGGCGCGCAACCGCGCGCTTGCCCTGGAGCGCCTCATCGTGCGCCTGAAGAGGCGTGCGACGGTCGCCAAACCGCGCATTGCGACACGCCGTACCCGGGCATCGGTGCAGCGGCGTCTTGACCAGAAGCGGCTCAAGGCCCGCGGAAAGAAGTTGCGGGCGCCTCTCCGCGGGTCTGACTGACCGGATACATCCTTGCTGCACAGCGGTGACGGTTACGATCCGGGTACGGATGCATGCCTGTGTGCCGGGGTGAAGCAATCGCATTCGGTCTGTGCGCTGGCAGGAGCGTATTCCCGGGCAGCGTGTCTGCACCGCGCTGCGCGGCAGGGTGGGGGTCCTGGACCGGGTCTGCCCGGATTCGGCCGGCAGATTGTGTTATGGAAAAACTTCACGTAGCATTGAATCGCCGTGCTCGGAAACGAGCACGGCTTATTGTGCCGCTGCGTCACGGGTTGGCCGTAGTCCTTACCCTGGTGTGCGGCCTCCTGGCAAGACAGTTCGTTAACATGCGTTGCAGTACGACGCAGACGTCACAGATGAAGAAGGGGTTTTCGTCTATGCAAACTGGTACGGTGAAGTGGTTCAACGAGTCCAAGGGCTTCGGTTTTATCACCCCGAGTGATGGCAGCCCGGACGTGTTTGTCCATTTTTCAACGATTGAGGGTGACGGGTTCAAGACCCTGGCTGAAGGACAGAAGGTGGAGTTCGAGTCCACCAAGGGCCCGAAGGGAATGCAGGCGACGCGCGTCATACCGCGCTGAGTTTTCCCTCCTTGGCTTGAACATATGAAGACCCCGCCGGCCCAAGGCGGGGTCTATTTTTTTGTGGCACGTGATTGCCTGCTCCCAGGCAGCGCGCGGCTGTAAAGCAGCGCCTGTCTGTAGCGCGCACAGTCACCGCCGTTTCCTGTGGCCATCGTGCCGGTATAACCGGCGATGGTGACCCGCTTGCGCGTGCGTCGGGCATGTCCTTGATGCTGTCCCGCTGCTGCGGGTGGCGGTGCGCGGACCCCGGATGTTTCCTTATCGCTGATCCGCAGGCAGTCGGGTTACCAGGCTGTGCGTGTGCGATCAGCTATCGAGGTCGAGGGCCATGGCGTAGAACCCGTCCGTCCCGTGGCGATGCGGACTGAGTCTCAGTGCGTCGTCCTCCATCCTGATGTCTGTCCCGCGGCGCGCGAGGATGCCGGCAGCCGGCTGCGGACGGAACCCGGGATGGGTAGCCCGGAACTCTTCGATGACCCCGTCGTTTTCCTCGTGTAACAGGCTGCAGGTGGCGTACACGATGCGACCGCCAGGTTTGACCAGCGTGGCGGCCGCAGCAAGAATGTTTTTCTGCGCTGCCACGAGCTGCGCGACATCCGGTTCGCGCCACTTGATGTCCGGATTGCGCCGCAGGGTGCCGGTGCCAGTGCAGGGTGCGTCGACCAGCACCCGGTCAATCTTGCCCCGCAGCCGCTGGATTCTCGGATCATGTTCGTGCGCAATCGCAATTGCGCGCACGTTATCGAGTCCTGCGCGCCGCAACCGCGGAGCGATCCGTCCGAGGCGCTGGCGCGAAACATCGAAAGCATAGAGCGTGCCGGTGTTCGCCATCATGGCGCCGAGCTGAAGTGTCTTGCCGCCGGCGCCGGCGCAGAAGTCGGCTGCCATCTGGCGCCGTCTCGGTTCGAGCAGCAGCCCGACCAGCTGGCTTCCCTCGTCCTGGATTTCGAACCAGCCGTCCCGGAATGCCGCGGTGCTGAACAGCGGCACGCGGTTGCTGCTGCGCAGGCCGAACGGCGACCAGGGTGTCGGCGCAACCTCGAAACCTTCCTCCGCCAGGCGCGCGGCCACCGCCGCACGGTCGGCCTTGAGCGTGTTGACGCGCAGGTCGAGGCTGGCGGGACGATTCAGTGCAGCCGCCAGTTCCAGCAGCTCGGCCTCGGGGTAATGCGGGATGAGTCTCTGCAGCAGCCAGTCCGGCAGATCCGTGCGTACGGCAAGCGGTGCATCTGGCTGCGGACTGCGCGCCCGCGCAGCGAGCATGCCGAGGTCGACCCCTGGCGACCGTATGCCTGACTCGGCCAGCGCGCGTGCGCTGTAACCGCCTTCGGTGAGCAGGTAGGCGATGACCAGGGCCGGTGCTGCGGCGGATTCATCGCCCAGCAGATAGGCAAGTGAGCGCCTGTGACGCAGGCAGCCGTAGACCGTTTCAGCGACGAACCCGCGGTCGCTCTGGCCGAGCGCCGGATGGCTCCGGAAAAAGTGGTCCATCTGGCCGTCGGCGGGCTGGCGGCCGGCAAGGATGGTTGCGAGCAGTTCGGCGGCAGACCGGTAAAGCAAAGGTTTAAGCATGCTGGCAGGTTTCCGCGGGCAGCGCAGCGCCGGACGGGTGTGTGGTCCCGGATCCTACTTTGCGTAGCGCCTGGTCAGGCCCTGGTAGGCATCGATGCGCCGGTCGCGCAAAAATGGCCAGATGCGGCGCACGGCTTCGGTGCGTCCGAGATCCACATCCGCGACGATCACCGCAGGGCTGCCGGCTGGTGCCTGGGCAAGCATCTCTCCCTGGGGTCCGGTGAGGAAGCTGCTGCCCCAGAACTCGATTCCATCGGTGTGTCCCTGCAGATCCGGTTCGTGGCCATGGCGGTTACAGGCCGCAAGCGGCAGGCCATTGGCAATCGAGTGCGCACGCTGGATGGTGATCCAGCTGTCGAGCTGCCGCTCCCGTTCCGCAGCCGGGTCGCCGGGATCCCAGCCGATGGCAGTCGGATAGAGCAGGATTTCGGCACCGGCCAGCGCCATCAGGCGTGCGGCTTCCGGATACCACTGATCCCAGCATACCAGTACGCCGAGCACGCCGACCGAAGTTGCAACCGGAACGAACCCCTGGTCACCAGGCGCAAAATAGAATTTTTCGTAGTAGCCCGGATCATCGGGAATATGCATCTTCCGGTAGCATCCGGCAACGCTGCCGTCGCGTTCAAGCACGACCGCGGTATTGTGGTACAGGCCCGCCGCGCGGCGCTCGAACACTGATGCGACGATGACCACCCCGAGTTCGCTCGCGATTGCCGCAAGGTGCTGTGTGGTCGGTCCGGGCACCGCTTCAGCCTGGTCGAAGCGCGATGCATCCTCCGTCTGGCAGAAGTAGGTGGAGGTATGCAGTTCCGGCAGCAGCACCAGGTTGGCCCCTGCGGCAGCTGCCTGGCGGATGCCCTGCTCGGATTCGGCGAGATTGCGCCGGTATTCCTCCGTGCAGTCGTGCTGCACAAGCCCGACACGTACCATCCTGCTCATTGTCTGGACACCCTTTGGCCCCGGAGTGATGCCCGCCTGAAAGGCGGGGTGTGCGCTGAGAGATTCCTGCGCCGGTAATATTAGCATTGCCCCCGGCGTATTGCCCACGACGGCAGCACCGGCATGGGTCGTTGCCGGTCTGCCCCTCAGTCCGCGGCCTCGAGAACACCCGCGGGAAGCTGCATGGTCACGCAGTGCAGGCTGCCATGCTGCCGGATGAGCGGCAGGCATGGGACGCTGACCATGGTGCGCCCGGGAAAGCAGTTCGCAAGGCGCTGCATCGCAAGGCCGTCGGCCGGGTCGTCGTAGGCAGGCACCAGTACTGCACCGTTGATGATCAGGAAATTCGCGTAGGTTGCCGGCATTCGCGTGCCGTCGTCATAGCGGGCCCGTGGCCAGGGCAGTGCCACCAGCCGGTATGGCTGGTCACTGCGTGTACGCAGTGCCTGTAGCTCCCGTTCCATCGCCTTGAGTTCGGCGTAGTGTTCGTCACCCGGATCGTCACAGGTGACGTAGGCAATCGTGTCGGTGTCGCAGAAGCGTGCAAGCGTGTCGATGTGGCTGTCCGTGTCGTCACCGGCGAGATAGCCGTGGTTGAGCCAGAGCACTTGCCTGATGCCGAGCCAGTCGGAAAGTTCCTGCTCGATCTGTGCGCGGCTGCGATGCGGATTGCGGGTAGCGGAGAGCAGGCAGCGTGTGGTGGTTAGCAGGCTGCCGGAACCGTCGACCTCGATGCTGCCGCCTTCGAGCACGAAATCCACGGTTTCGAGCAGTGTCGGCCCGAACACGCCCTGCTTTGCGATCGTGCGAGATACGGAATTGTCGAGTTCCGCCGGATATTTGCCGCCCCAGCCGTTGAAGTTGAAATCGAGCAGCAGCAGCCGGTTGCGGCAGACCACACCGAGCGGGCCATGATCACGGGCCCAGCTGTCGTTAGACGGGGCGAGTGCGTAGATCACGCGTTCGCGGGCAACGCCGCCGCGGATCAGTTCGCGTTCGACGTGCGCACGGTGCTGTGCATCGTAGCATATGCACACCACGCGCTCGTGTGCGGAAACCGCGCGCGCAATGGCGATGAACACCGGTTCGACCTCGGCCAGGTGCGGGGCCCAGTCGCTGTGTACATGCGGCCAGGTGAGCATGATGCCGCTCTGTGGCGCCCATTCAGGAGGAAGGTAGGGTCGGCAGGAATCCGCAGCCAGAGGACTCATAGGTGGTTATCCCCGGAAAGCGCCGGATCATAGCCGGTTATGGCGGCCGGGCCAACTGCAGCTGCCGGCATGCCGGGGTATGCGGGCGGGAATTGATTTCGGCAGCAGACTGTATTTGAATGTGCGCCTTTCGCGCCGTTTGGGCGCTGCCGGACCGTTATGGGGAAGTGCATATGCCGCTGATTCGACCATTTGCCGGACTGCGACCGAGCGCCGGATTCGCGCCACAGGTGCTGGCGCCACCCTATGATGTTGTGACCACGGCAGAGGCACGGGTCCGGGCGCAGGGTAGGCCGTGGAGCTTCCTGCATATCTCGCGCCCGGAGATCGATCTTCCGCCGGGCACTGATCCGTATGCGCCCGAGGTCTACCGCAAGGGACGCGAGAATTTCCTGAACCAGATTGCTGCCGGGGTGCTGGTGCGTGACCCTGCGCCCTGCTATTACCTCTATCGCCTGGTGATGGGCAGCCATGTCCAGACAGGGCTGGTAGCAGCCGCTTCGGTTGCCGCCTACGAGATGCAGCGCATCCGCCGGCACGAATACACCCGCCCCGACAAGGAAGATGACCGGGTGCGCCAGATCGAGGCGCTCGACGCGCAGACCGGTCCGGTTTTCCTCACCTATCGCCGCCGTGCGGCCATCGATGGCGTTGTTGCCGCGGTCACCGCCAGTCCGCCGGCAGTCGACATCACTGCGGATGACGGTGTGCGTCACAGCCTGTGGGTGGTCGGCGGGCAGGATGCCATCGGCCTGCTGACCGCGGAATTTGAGGCGGCCGGAAGCCTCTATATCGCGGATGGCCATCACCGCTGCGCGGCTGCCGCGCGTGTCGCTGCTGCGCGGCGGGCGGGCGGTGTGTCCGGACAGGACCACGCCTGGGAGTATTTCCTGGCCGTGATCTTTCCCGACAGCCAGATGCAGATCCTGCCATACAATCGTGTGGTGAGGGATCTCAACGGACTCACGCCCGACGCCTTTCTCGGGCGCGTGGCGGCAGACTTCGAAGTGCATCCGGCGTCCGGTGCAGTGACCCCTGCGCGCGCCGGCGAGTTCGGGATGTACTGTGCCGGACGGTGGCATCGCCTGGCGATCCGTGCCGGGCGCGTTCCCGCGGGTGATCCGGTACACCGGCTCGATGTGAGCCTGCTGGCCGATTTCCTGCTTGCGCCCGTGCTCGGGATCAAGGATCCGCGCCGTGACCAGCGGATCGATTTTGTCGGCGGTATCCGTGGACTGGGTGAGCTCGAGCAGCGCGTGGACCGCGGCGAAATGGCGGTGGCGTTTTCGATGTTCCCTACCGCACTTTCTGATCTCATGGCGGTCGCCGACGCCGGGCAGGTGATGCCGCCCAAGTCGACGTGGTTCGAGCCGAAGCTCGCCGACGGTCTCGTGTCGCAGCCGCTCGACTGAGCGCAGAGGCCGGTTTCAGCGCCGGCGCATGCGATGGAACCGCTGCGGACGGCGGTAGCGCCGGTACTCCTCTCGCAGGCGCATCCGCTCCTGCGGACTCATCCTTCTGAACCGCCTGCGCGCGTGCCGCGCCTGCGCCTGTTCCGCGGGGCTCAGCCGCTGAAAGCGCCGTACTCCGCGCAGCAGGCGCGCCCGGCGTGCCGGTGAATAGGAATTCCAGAGTCTCCGGTGGTTCGCCAGCAGCCGCCGCTCACCGGGACTCAGGCTGTTCCAGCCGGGTGCGGACGACACGGGTCCCGGGTGCTGGAATCCGGCGGTGGCTGCGCGCGGCGCAAGCACTGCCGTGCACAGCAGCAGTACAGTGGCACACACCAGGGGCCGGCGCATCATCGCTGCATTACGACTGGTTGGCAGGGCCGCCTTCCGGGCTACCTTCCCGCGCAACCCAGAGATAGAAGTTGATATGTGAATACAGGTCGGGAACTCCCGCAGTCCGGACTGCTTCCGGTGCCCGCGTCCGCTGATCGTGCAGCTGACGCAGATCAAGACCTGCCACCGTCCCGAGCATAAGCACAAGCGTGGCCGCAATCCCGGCTGCCGCCCGTTGCGCTGCCCGGGCGTGCCGTGCGCGATCAGAGGGTTTTCCGTCGAGCGCCAGACGCCGGCGCTCGCGCAGCTCGCCAGCCAGCCGGCTGTTCCGCTGCAATCTGGCAGCGCCAGCGACATTCCAGCGCATCATGCGGCTGCGGCACGTGACGCAGCCGGATACATGGCGCAGGATCTGCGCCTTTTCCTGCGGAGCATCGTCCAGCAGTCCTGCGCGCAGCCTGTCGATCTGCAGGTTCTGCGGGTGAGTTATCGCGAGCGTGTCTTCATTCATGGTTCCATACCTCCGCAAGCAGACGGCGCAGCGTCTGCATTGCCCGGAAATGATGCTGCTTGACCGTGCCCTCGGAACAGCCGAGCACCAGCGATGTTTCTTTCACGCTGAGCTCCAGGTTTTCGCGCAGCAGGAATACCTGGCGCTGGCGTTCGGGCAGCTCACGCACGGCGGTATCAATGGACTGCCGCAGGCGCCGCGTGGTCAGCTGGCTTTCGGGATCACTCTCCGGGCGGCTGCAATCCACGCCCAGCCCAAGCTCCAGGAGATCGGGCTCATCCTGCGACTGCGGATCCAGAGGATGACCGAACAGCGGGATGATCCTGCCGAAGGCTTCCCGGATGCGGCGCTGGCGGCGCGCATCGTTGATGCGGTTCTTCAGGATCGTGAAGAACAGGGCAGGCCATTCGGACTGCGGTTTTTCCCGGTAATGTTCCACCAGCCGCAGCATGCTGTCCTGCACGATATCGAGAGCAAGCTCGTGATCCCGCAGCGCAACCTGCGCGATGCGGTAGGCGCGGTGCTCAACACCGGCAAGAAACGCTTCCAGCGGGTCGGAAGGCTGCGGTGTCCCCGCTACCACGGCAAGCCTGGGCGCCGGCCGGACGGCTGTGCGCCCGGACGCGTCAGCTGGCCGCAGGCTGGATTTGCCGGCGGTCCCTCCATTCAGAGTATCCAGAAACATGTCTGACATCGGATTTCCGGTGTCCTGTTGTGCCCTGCAATGCCTGTGCGGCAGGCTGATATGCCGTATGTGCGCGTACCGCGCTTTCCGGTTCCTCCCGCCTCAACCGGTCCCGATACCGATGATAAGCCTGGAGAGTGTGCCGGACCACCTTCCGCGACATCATACCGGGGGAACCGGGTGCCTTGGGAGTGATTAACGGATGAGGGTGCCGCGGGATGACATGCCGGTCAGGAGCGGTACGGCCGGATTCCGGAGCGGGACATGGACGGTGGGACCGCCACCGGACCGGGCGTTCAGCGCCGGCCGCGGCCGCCAGCCGCGGCCGCCAGCCAGTCGAGGGCCCGGTCCGGCAGAAGGCGCCGGGCAGCGGCAAAAAACCGCGTTGGAACGGTGACCGGATAGCGGATTTTGGGACGGCGCGCCTCCATTGCCCGAATCACGGTCCGTGCCACCGCCTCGGGGGGCAGGGTAAAGGGAAGTGGCCGGGTGCCCCCCAGTCTGGCTTCCAGCCGCGAATAGGTGTCGCGGTGCGCGCTCGCGGTTCGGTC
>JAJYCY010000095.1 GCA_021778035.1 Pseudomonadota bacterium | reverse complement strand
CACTTGACTGTCCGTACCGGCAACGCCGCGAGCCAGACCTCGACGTCGGACTGGCGCCAGCGCAGACTGTAGGAGCCTGGCAGTCGTACAGGCGGAGGGATGGATTGGCTGTGGCGTTTCAATCTCATGTAAAGGGAACCTCTAAAAATTCGATTTCTTTCAGTCCGCGAACCGAACAACACGCGTTAATAAATGACTCTTCAAGGGTTCTGTGTAGTCCGGGCACTGCAATCCGGACATTCGCGGAAGATATTACGTTACAACCCCGAATTCGCTGCAGTCTGATACGTACTTGAGACCGGGACTCGATGCGTTGTAGCATCATCTGATTTGGCTGGGCGGATAAGCAGTAAAGAACCGCAATTCCCTCGGCTACAACCACCCTAAGGAGCCATCATGCCGTCTTCCAGTAATCCGGGACTTCCCGACTTGTCCAGGGCCATCGGCCCCGTAATCGTCGTGCTCGCCCTCATCGCGATCGCATTTGGTGCTTTTGTGCAGATCGGGCCCGGCCAGCGCGGCGTACTGATGACCTGGGGCGCTGTGCAGCAAGGCGTGCTGGACCCGGGGCTTCACATGAAGATTCCGTTCATGCAGTCGGTCGCCAAAATGGACGTGCAGATCCATAACAGCCAGGCCAGCGAGACCGCCGCGAGCATGGACCTGCAGGACGTAGAGAGCGAGGTTGCGGTCAACTGGCACATCCTTCCGGCCGATGCCGAATGGATCTACCAGCACGTCGGCGACGAACGGGCGCTCGGGGCACGGGTCATCAAGCCCGCGATCTCGAACGCCGTGAAAGCCGTGACGGCTCACTTCAATGCCGAGGATCTGGTCGTGCATCGGGACGACGTGCGCAACCAGATTGAATCCCAGATCAAGTCCGCGCTTACTCCCTACCGCGTGGTGGTAGATAGCGTCAACATCACGAACTTCCAGTTCTCCCCGCAGTACGCCCAGGCAATCGAGGAGAAGCAGGTCGCGCAGCAGAAAGCGCTGCAGGCCACCTACGACCTCCAGAAGGCCAAGGTCCGTGCCCTGCAGAGGATCGTCGAGGCGACCGCCCAGTCGAAGGCGCAGGCGCTCTTGAGGCAGACGCTCACCCCGGAAATCATTCAGCAGGAGGCCATCCAGAAATGGAATGGCGTGCTGCCCACGGTGACGAGCGGGGGTGGGGTGCTGCCCATGATTGGAAACGTGTCGGTGGCGGGCGCCCACTAGCGATCCCAGGTCATGCACGTCACACCCAAGACGCTGGTACTGTGGGCTGCGATCACGCTTCCGGCTGCTGCAACCGCCGCCGGATTGCCCGACCCCGGGCTCACACCCGGGGCGCTCAACCCGGCAGTGACCCCGGCCAATATGCAGCGGACCATCTGCGTGCCGGGTTACAGCCGTTCCATTCGCCCGCCGGAAGCGTACACGGAATGGCTCAAGGGCAAGGGCATCCGGGCGTATGGATACGCCGACCGCCGCTGGCGCGACTATGAAGAGGACCACCTGGTGCCGCTCTCCTGGGGAGGCAGCCCCCGAAGCCAGGAAAACCTCTGGCCAGAGCCGCGCCGCGGCACCTGGAGCGCCGGGCGCAAGGACCGGCTGGAGTACGCGGGCTGGCGCATGATCTGTCTGGGCAGGATTCCGCTGCGGGAAGCGCAGCGGGAGATTGCGACGAACTGGGAAGCCATGTACCGGCGCTACCGCGCCGAGATCCGCGAATACCGCTGGCACTCGCGGCATGGGCGACGCGGGTATTCCTACCGGTATCGCTCGTGGTGAACCTCTGACCCGGGCTGGCTGACGGCAGTACCTTGCTCCCTCGGAGTCGTCATTCGAAACGGATGGTCCGCACGCGGACAGATTGCGCTACCGCAAGCATCTCGGCCTGTTTTTAGTTTGCGGCCGCTTCTGCTACTGCGATTGAAATTGACTGCCATCGAGCTGTCCGGCACCTGTGTGCCGGAAGCCGTTCCGTTCCGCCACCGGCTCAGCGTTCACCGGAACCACGCATGAGGCTCGGCCAGGCAGCCTTCAGGTACACCACCATGGACCACAGCGTGAGGGCTGCAGCCATATAGAGAAGATCCTCGCCGATCTGGAAAACGGGAATTCCCCACAGAGGCTTGTCATAGATCATGAACGGGATTGCCATCATCTGGCTGATTGTCTTGAGCTTGCCTATGACGGACACGGCCACCCGTGCGCGCCGGCCAAGCTCGGCCATCCATTCCCGCAGCGCCGAGACGGTAATCTCCCTGCCGATGATGATGATCACTACCACGGTAAACAGCCTGACGTTGATCACGCTCGTCCGGACCTGCGGATCGGCGGCCAGCAGCACCAGCGCGCTCACCACCATGAGCTTGTCGGCGACGGGATCAAGAAATGCGCCGAACGCCGACATCTGGTCGAGGCGTCTCGCCAGGTAGCCATCGAGCCAGTCCGTAAGCGCGGCCAGGATGAACAGAATGGTGGCAAGCGGTGGGGCCCAGGAATACGGCAGATAAAACGCCAGGATGAACACCGGTATGAGGACGATCCGGAGCAGCGTCAGGATATTGGGAATGTTCCAGCGCACCGCAAATATCCGGCGTCAGCGACCGGAACGCATCGCGCGCCGGCCTTCCCGGGCCACGAACTTCTGACCGGCGGTGTGTTCAAGGAGTGGTGCCCGATTCATTGACCGTCAGGGTTCGCTGCCATGGAATGTTTCATAAATGCGCCGTGCAAGTCCGGGACTGATGCCGGGCACCCGTACAAGATCCTCGATGCCCGCGCGCGTAACCTCCCGCAAGCCACCCAGGTTCCTGAGTAGCGCCTGCCGGCGCTTGTCTCCGACCCCCGGAATGCCCTCGAGCGTGGACGTATTCCTTGCCCTCGCCCGCCGCTGCCGGTGACCGGTGATAGCAAAGCGGTGAGCCTCGTCGCGGATCTGCTGAATCAGGTGCAGCGCAGGCGAATATGCGGGCAGTATAGTCGCGCCGCGCCGCCCCGACAAGAAAAGCTGCTCGCGTCCTGGCTTGCGTTCCCGGCCTTTCGCGACCGCGATCAGGCGCATGCTCGCGAGCGACAGCTCATGCATGACCTGTTCTGCCGCGCTCAGCTGCCCCTTGCCGCCATCGATGAGAACCAGATCAGGCAGGCGCCTGCCGTCTTCCTCTTCCTGCTCAAGCACCCGGCGGTAGCGGCGTGCGAGCGCCTGCGCCATCGCGGCATAGTCATCACCGGCCCCGACATTCTCGATGTTGAACCGGCGGTAGTCCGACTTGAGCGGGCCATCTACAGTAAATACGACACAGCTCGCGACCGTCGCCTCGCCCAGCGTATGACTGATGTCAAAGCATTCGATGCGTTCAGGCAGCGCATCCAGGCCAAGCGCCTCCCGCAGTGCCTCGAAGCGGCCGTGCAGGCTCGCCTGGTCGCTCACATAACGCCGCAGCGCGTCACGTGCATTGAGTTCGGCAAGGCGCACCCAACGCCTGTGCAGACC
>JAJYCY010000094.1:1259-3634 GCA_021778035.1 Pseudomonadota bacterium | reverse complement strand
CGCGCATTCGGCATCCACCTCGGGGAACAGATCCTTGGCGACGCGCGCACGCTGCGCGATCTCCTTGACGCGGTGCGGCAGGCAGAACCGGCAGCGCCACCGAAAATGACGGCAGAACCGTTCCTGGCGCCTGGTCCGGCCGAGCCGGTACCGGCCACGGCACGCACATTACCCGAGGTCCTTGACTGGCACGCCGCCCATCACCCGCAACGGCCACATATCCACCTGGAAGAAACAGACGATCGGCAGGAGATCATCAGTTACGGCACACTGCGCGAACAGGCTCTGCGGGTAGCCGGAGGTCTGCGCCGCCTCGGCCTCGTGACAGGCGATCCGGTGGCGATCATGCTGCCTACGAGCAGCGAGTTTTTCCCGG
The DNA here is from genome assembly GCA_021778035.1 of Pseudomonadota bacterium. Taxonomy (GTDB): domain Bacteria; phylum Pseudomonadota; class Gammaproteobacteria; order Acidiferrobacterales; family UBA6901; genus JAJYCY01. Next base: position 3,258 of record JAJYCY010000094.1, on the reverse strand, counting down.
CTTTTTTCGGCACCCTGTATGCTGGCTGCGTGCCGGTACCCATCTATCCTCCGTTCCGGCCGTCCCAGATCGAGGAGCACCTGCGCCGGCAGGCGGCAATCCTGTCAAACGCCCGGGCCCGGCTGCTCATTACCACTGAAGAGCGCCGTGGTGTGGGGCGGCTGGTACGCGGACTGGCCCGCAGCCTCCACAGCGTGGCAACCGTGGAGGAACTCAGCGCATCCGGCACCGGTTCGCCGGTACCGCTTGCGCCGCACGACGTCGCGCTCATCCAGTACACATCCGGCAGCACTGCCGATCCCAAAGGCGTGGTGCTCACACACGCAAACCTGCTCGCCAATATCCGTGCGATCGGCGAAGCAATGGCCGTGAGTTCCTCCGATATCTTTGTCAGCTGGCTTCCGCTCTATCATGACATGGGACTTATCGGCGCCTGGCTTGGATCGCTGTACTTCGCCGTGCCGGTAGTCATTGCATCGCCACTGCGGTTTCTGGCGCGTCCGGAGCACTGGCTCTGGACAATACACCGCTACCGCGCCACCCTGTCGGCAGCCCCGAACTTTGCCTACGAACTGTGCTTGCGCAAAATCGATGATGCCAGCATCGTCGGGCTCGATCTTGGTTCCTGGCGCATGGCAATCAATGGCGCCGAACCGGTCAGCCCGGACACAGTGCGCGGTTTTGCCGCACGCTTTGCACGTTATGGATTCCGCCCCGAAACCATGACTCCGGTGTACGGGCTCGCCGAATGTTCCGTCGGCCTGAGCTTCCCTCCTCCCGGCCGAATGCCGGTCATCGACCGCATTGAGCGCGATGCGCTGGCACGCACGGCCACGGCGGTCCCGGCTCCGCCTGGCGATGCAACCGCGCTCGAAGTCGTGGCTTGCGGTCACGCCCTGCCGGGCCACGAAGTGCGCATCGTCGATGCATCGGGACGTGAACTCGAAAACCGCCGCGAAGGCCGGTTGCAGTTCCGTGGTCCGTCAACCACCGCCGGCTATCTGCGCAACCCCGCTGCCACCGCCGCACTGATCCGTGACGGATGGATGGAGTCGGGCGATCTCGCCTATATTGCCAGCGGGGATATCTTTCTCACTGGCCGCAGCAAGGACATCATCATCCGCGCCGGACGCAACATCTACCCGCAGGAACTCGAAAATGCGATCGGAAATCTGCCCGGGGTACGGCGGGGCTGCGTGGTGGCCTTCGGCAGTCACGACCGCCTCAGCGGCACGGAGCGGCTCATCATCGTTGCCGAGACGAAGCTTGAGGACGACGGACGTCGGGCCGTACTGCTGCGTCAGATCGAGGACCTTGCGGCGTCTCTGCTTGATACCCCGGCCGACGACGTGATCCTGGCACCTGCACATACCGTCCTCAAGACCTCCAGTGGCAAGATACGGCGCTCGGCGTCCCGGCAGCTCTACGAAAGCGGACGCCTGGGCGCGCATCCGCCGCCAGTATGGTGGCAGGCGGCACGCCTGTACTGGGCCAGCCTCGGCGGACGCTTTCGCCGCACTGCGACGGAAGCCGCGGCACTGCTGTACGCCGCCAGCTGGTGGGCTCTTCTGTGCACGTACGGGTTTGTCGCCTGGACACTGGTCGCGACGCTGCCGGGGCGCGAGCGGCGCTGGGGCGCGGTGCACACAATCGCCCGGCTGTTTCTGCGCTCGGCTGCGATTCCGTTCCGGGAAACCGGCATCGAACATATTCCGCGGCAAGGCGCGGTGCTGACGGCTAATCATTCCAGCTATTTCGATGGTGTGGTGCTGGCGGCACTTCTGCGACACTGCCCGACTTTCATCGTCAAGCGCGAACTCACCACGCAGTTTGTAGCCGGGACATTCCTGCGCCGCCTCGGCGCGCTGTTTGCCGACCGCGCGCAGCCGAGCGAAGGAGTCCAGAGCAGCACCGCCGCGCTGGCTGCCGCGCGCTCCGGACAGACGCTGGTGTTCTTTCCCGAAGGCACGCTGACACGCATGCCAGGCGTATTGCCGTT
>JAJYCY010000094.1:0-1159 GCA_021778035.1 Pseudomonadota bacterium | reverse complement strand
ACTAAAGGGAAGCTGTCTGTGCGGCTCCATCCATTACGAAGTCACCGGGAATCCGGCGGCGTTCTATCACTGCCATTGCAAGCGCTGCCGAAAATCTACCGGCACCGGACACGCTTCCAACATCCTGATGAAGGAAGCCACGCTGGTGTTTACCTGTGGAGAACCGCTGCTCAGAAAGTACAAGATCCCGGAAGCCAAGCGATTCGCCAGGCAGTTTTGCGCCCATTGCGGGAGCCAGGTGGCCCGCCACGTACCGGAAATTTCGGCCGTGGTGATCCCCGCTGGATCGCTTGAAAGCGATGCGCCCCTCAATCCGCAGGCCAGGATATTCTGGGATTCCAGGGCAGAGTGGTCGTGTGGAGAGGATGGGTTGCCGCGATTTCCGGGGTATCCGGACTGATACCATCCGGCATGCCGGGCACTTTGCCCGATCCATTCCGACTGCGCCCGCCACCCAGAACACGAGGCGACGGGCGGTGCCGGCATCAGCTGTTGCGGTTGATCCAGGCCGCCTCGCCGCCGCGCAGGAACCAGTAATTGTCGATATGGTGCTGCTTCAGGTAATACTGGACAAAGGGCACTTCCTTCCCGACCTTGTCGTAGATGAACAGCGTCCTATGCTCACGCTCGGCGCGATTGAGAAAATAGTCAAAGCGGGTCTGGTCGTCCAGGCTCACATAATGTTCGCGCCCGGGGAAAAGGCTCACGTCGCGGGTCACGAAGTCGCGGATGTCCAGGATGAAACAGTGACATGGCTTCTCGTTGAGAAGCATGTCGAATGATTTCGGCGCCAGTGTATGCGCCAGGAATTCCTTGCGCGGAATAAGTCCGTTTTCGGGCATAGGCGAGCGGCCAAACAGGGTGGTGAGTTCCGGATGCGCCTTGGCCCAAACCAGAATTCCGGAATCGTACTCATAAACGTTTTTCACCCCCATCTTCATCGCCTTGAAGGTCGCCTGATAGGACTTGGGACACAGAATGCCATTGCAGTAGAACACAATCGGCTTGTTCCCGGGATTTGCCCGCAGGATTTTTCGCAGGTCCTTGTCAAAGGTGAACTGCATGTGCGAGTTCACATGATCAACCGAATCGAGCAGCGCTCCCTTGACGCGCAGGGCTTCCCATTCAAGTTTGGTGCGGGCATCGATCACGATGGCAT